>CACZDG010000097.1 GCA_902779865.1 uncultured bacterium | reverse complement strand
GACAATTCATTCGGGTCTAGCGGGATGACGTTCGAGGATGCGATAGCGGCTCTTGGAGCGGAATTCGGCGTAGAGCTTTCGGGCGAGGGCGGAACGGCCAGCTTCGAAGTGGCGTCGGAAGACGGCGACTTCGAGCCGGTTAACGTCACGCTCACGTACGAACCCGAGGACGAAACGCTGCTTGTCTCGGCCGACGCGGGCGCTGTGGATCTGGAAGGCGGCGACGAACCGTTTCTCTGGATGCTCGAGGCGAACCACATGTTCTCTGGCACCATGGGCGCGTCGTTCTGCGTTGACGACGGCCACGCCAAGCTGCAGCGCCGTATCCGCCTCGATGTCTTCTGGCGCGAGGGTGGGAAGACCATCCTGATGTCACTCTTCAAGGCCGTGCAGGCCTGGCGCCAGCAAAACAAGACGGAGAACTGACTCTTACAGAGAAAATGGCGGCGTTCGAATCGTTGATTGCGGAATTCTCCGAGAAGACGGGAGCGCAACTCTCGCCCTGGGCTGTTTCGGCGATTCGGCGGTGAAAGCCGCCGACAAGGTGTCCGAGTTGGTGTAACCTTTCAGAATAGGAAATTCTTGAAAATTCATGCTTGCACCCAATGGGGTGGTTGTGATACAATAACTGCGTCAAAGGAAAAACAGAAATGATGAACACCTTCAAGTTCGCGTGGTTTTACTACTTCGGCTTTACGGCCGGAGCGGTGTGTGCGCACTGAGAAAGGTGAATCACCAGATGAACCCTATCGGATGACGGCCCCGCTCCAAGACGAGCGAGGCCGTTTTCGCGTGAGGGAAAAACGAGGAAAAAGAAAATGATCATAACACTTAAAAAGAACGCGGACAAGAAACAGGTTGATTGCCTGCTTGGCTGGCTGCGCGACCATAAGGTGACTCCGCACGTGAGCGCGGGCGAGTCAGAGACCATCATCGGATGCGTGGGCGACGTGGCGCGCCTCGACATAGGACTCGTCCAGGCGCTCAGCGTCGTTGAGACGGTCCAGCGCATCCAGGAGCCGTACAAAGAGGCGAACCGCAAATTCCACCCGGAGGACTCGGTTGTGGACTGTGGCGGACCAAAGGTGGGTGGCGGTAATTTCCAGGTGATAGCCGGTCCGTGCAGCGTTGAGACCGAGGAGCAAGTGGTCACCATCGCCAAGGCAGTCAAGGCCGCTGGCGCTTCTATGTTGCGCGGTGGCGCGTTCAAACCGCGCACGTCGCCGTACTCCTTCCAGGGACTCGGCAAGCGCGGCCTCGAGATTCTCCTCACCGCGAAGCGCGAGACCGGACTGCCCATAGTGACAGAACTCATGCGCATCGAGCACCTTGACCTGTTCAACGACGTGGACGTGATCCAGATCGGCGCGCGCAACATGCAGAACTTCGACCTGCTGAAGGAGGTGGGAGCGCACTCGAAAAAGCCGGTCCTCCTCAAGCGCGGAATGAGCGCGACTTTGCAGGAACTTCTCATGAGCGCGGAGTACGTCATGGCGAGCGGCAACCCGAACGTGATCCTGTGCGAGCGCGGCATCCGCACATACGAAACGGCCACTCGCAACACGATAGACCTTACCGTCGTCCCCGTTCTGCATCGCCTCACTCACCTCCCCGTGATCGTCGATCCCAGCCATGCAACGGGCGTGGCACGTCTCGTGGAGCCGTGCGCGATGGGTGCGGTCGCGATGGGTGCGGACGGCCTCATCATCGAGGTTCACAACGACCCGCCGCACGCGTTGTGCGACGGTGCGCAGAGCCAGACGCCGGAGATGTTCGCCGAGACCATGCGCCGCGTGGCTGCGCTTCGTCCGCTCGCTTACCAGTTGCATGACTGAAACCGGCGGGTATAAGGAGATTACGCCATGAAAGAACTGAAGGACATACGCAAGGAAATCAACGAAATCGACGAGAAGATGCGCGAGCTTTTCGTGCGCCGTCTCGCCGTGTCCGCCGATGTGGCGGAGGCGAAGCGGGCGAAGGGTGCGCCTGTTCTCAATCCTGAGCGTGAGCGCGAGATACTGACGCGCGTCGCGAAGGAGGTCGGACCCGAGACGGAGAACGAGGCGCGTCTATTCTTCACCACGCTGTTCTCGATTTCACGCGGACGCCAGCGCTCCGCGCTCCAGGGCGCACATCCGCTCATATCGCAGATCGCGGAGGCGGTGGAGAAGACGCCCGACCAGTTCCCGTCCCTCGCGACGGTGGCGTGCCCCGGAACGGAGGGCGCATACTCGCAGCAGGCGACGAGCCGGCTTTTCTCCTTCCCCACGATCCTCTACTTCCGCAACTTCGAGAACGTCTGCGGCGCGGTGGAGAAGGGCATGTGCGACTACGGCGTCCTTCCGATCGAGAACTCCGCCGTTGGGTCCGTGCCCGCGATATACGACGCGATGGCGCAGCACAAGTTCAAGATCGTGCGGGCGATGCGCATGCGCATCCGCCACGTGCTGCTCGCGAAGCGCGGCGTGAAGCTGTCCGACGTCAAGGAGGTGACTAGCCACCCGCACGCGATCGCGCAGTGCTCCGCGTTCCTCCTCTCGCACCCGGAAATGCGCACCGTCCCCGCGTCGAACACCGCGGCTGCTGCTGCGGAGCTTGCGTCCTCCAACCGCCGCGACGAGGCGGTGATAGCATCGCGCGCGTGCGCGGAGCTGTACGGACTCGACGTGCTCGCCGAGGACATCTCCAACGTGGCTTCGAACTATACGCGCTTCATCTGCATCTCGAAGGACTTGCAGATATACCCCGACGCGAGCAAGATGTCGCTCATGATGAGCCTCGCGCACCATCCGGGCGCGTTGAGCGGAGTGCTCGCGAAGTTCGCGTCGCTGGGCGTGAACCTCTCGAAGCTGGAGTCGCGTCCCGTGCCCGGCAGCGATTTCGAGTTCCGCTTCATCTTCGACATCGAGGCGTCCCCGCGCGACCCTCGCGTGGTGAAACTGCTCGCCGGACTCGCGTCCGATCCCGAGATCGAGCATTTCACGTTCCTCGGCGCATACGACGAGAAGTGAGGTTCCGATGGGCAGCTGCTACGGACGCAATATCCGGATCACGATATTCGGTCAGTCGCACTCCCCCGCCATCGGCGTGACGGTGGAGGGCTTGCCTGCGGGCTTCGCAATCGACCGCACCGCGCTCCAGGCGTTTCTCGACCGGCGTGCGCCCGGACGCGATGCAACTTCCACGGCGCGGCGCGAGGCTGACGAGCCGGAGTTCCTTTCGGGGCTTGTAGGCGACGTCACGTGCGGCGCACCGCTCACCGCCATCATCCGCAACACGAATACGCGCTCGCAGGACTATGACGCGCTCCGCGCCGTGCCGCGTCCCGGCCACGCCGACTGGCCCGCGCAGGTGCGCTTCGGCGGATTTCAGGACGTTGCCGGCGGCGGACACTTCTCCGGCCGACTCACGGCGCCGCTCTGCATTGCAGGCGGAATCGTGATGCAGATACTTGCGCAGAAGGGCGTAACCGTGCAGGCCCGCGCCGAACGCATCGGTGGCGAGACGGATCCCGACCGCCAGCGCGAGGCGATACTTGCAGTTAAGGCCGCAGGCGACTCCGTTGGTGGCGTGATTACCTGTGAAGTACACGGTGTGCCAGTGGGCGTGGGCGACCCGATGTTTGGTGGAATCGAGAACCGTATAGCCGAAGCCGTTTTCGGCATCCCCGGCGTGAAGGGAATAGAGTTCGGCGACGGTTTCGCCGCGAGCGAACGTCGCGGCAGCGAGAACAACGATCCGTACCGCATGGTGGACGGGAAGGTGAAACCGGTAACCAATCACGCCGGCGGAATCCTCGGCGGACTCACCACCGGCGAGCCGATCACTTTCCGCGTGGCGGTGAAGCCAACCTCGTCCATAGCGCTGGAACAGGATTCCGTGAATCTACAGACCGGCGAGAACGCGCGTCTGCGCGTGCAGGGCCGCCACGACCCCTGCATCGTGCCGAGGGCCGTCCCGTGCGTGGAGGCCGCCGCCGCACTAGCCGTGTACGACGCCCTTTTAGCCTAAATTGCTTTTTCTCATTTTAGGCGGTTGCGCAAAGGGACTGGGTTTGATATACTATCCCTCTGCCTTTTTCGAGGGATGGTCCCTCATGGAACGGGCACGAGGAAACAAAAATGGAAGCATACGCTGTACTCGAAACCGGCGGCAAGCAGACGCTTGTGCAGGTCGGTGATACGATCGAGATTGAAAAGCTCTCGGTCAACGAGGGCGATGAAGTCGCTCTCGATACGGTGTGCGCCGTCTCCGACGGCACCACGCTGAAGGTCGGCACCCCTTACGTCGAGGGTGCCAAGGTCACGCTCACCGTCGTTGCGCCGAAGAAGCTCGGCCCGAAGACGATCAACTTCAAGGCAAAGCGCCGCAAGGGTTATCGCCGTACGGTTGGCCATCGTCAGGGCTACACGGTCGCCACGGTCAAGTCCATCGCCTAAAGCAAAGGAGAACAAGAAATGGCAACTTCTGCTTCAGCGCGTAACGGACGCGATTCCAATCCTAAGTATCTCGGCGTCAAGGCGTTCGACGGCCAGTTCCTCACGGCTGGTTCGATCATCGTGCGCCAGCGCGGCACCAAGATCCACCCCGGCGCCAACGTCGGCCAGGGGCGCGACTTCACCCTTTTCGCCCTCAAGGACGGCAAGGTGAAGTTCATCAAGGACGGCAAGGTCGTCACGATCGTCCCCGTAGAAACCAAGTAACGGCCACATTCCAGATGGTCAAGCAAAAGGTCTGCGCAGTGCGCAGACCTTTTTTGTTGTCCTGTTCTCCATCTTGAGCAACACAGCCAAATCTTCCCTGATTTGTGCAGAAGCCAACGAATGAAAATAACGTTGAGGCACTTAGTCAATGCTCAAAAATAAGTTGAGCACTAAAAGCACTTCCATTCCGAAGCCGGTTGCAAAGCCTTCTTTGCTTTCGAGACAGCGCGGTTTTACAATTGCTTTTACAAGCATGACTTAGCAAAACGCCGTTTGACCAGTACGCATGACACCACGATGATCTTTACAAACCGAACGCTGCCCTTCTTGTTACCACGTCACCTTGACGCGGAAGAAGCGGTTGGTTGCGCCGGGCTCTTCAAACGTGACATTCTGCCAGTCGTTCGAAAGCGCAGGCTTGCCCTGGAGGATGTACTCGATCGCGCCGTTTGCCTTCAGCACTTCGTTCGTCGGGAAATATTCGACGACCGGCTTCTGCCCTTCCATGCGGATCGTCGCCGTGAATCTGCTGAGCGCATTGGTCGGGTCAAGCCCAAGCACATAGCACTCCCAGACAGCATGCGCGGCGCTTGCCGCCGGCTGCACGGCCTGAAGTTCCGTGTTCGCGGACGGATTGCCACGCAGATTCGGATAGTATTCCATCATCCACGAATATGGCACGGGATAGTCGGTGTCGGTAAAGGCTTCCTCTGTATAGTCGGCGACAGTCATAAAGAGCCCGCCTTCTTCAACCGCAAACGTGGCGCGCTTTGCAAGCGCCGGCGCGGAGACACGCGCAAGAAGTCCGTCTTCAAGACCTGTCGCGGAGATGACGGCGTATTTGCCGTTTGCGAGATCTGAGGCAGCATTGACTACTATTGAGCCAGCCAACGAGGGCGTGGCATCGCACAGAATCGCTGCGTTGGAGACGTTCGCGTCCGTCACCTTGACGGAAAGCGTCGCACCGTCGGCGAGCGTCAGGGCGCTCACCTGCATGATGGCGTTCGCCTCGAGCGTTCCGTTCACATCCCAACTGCTCTTCCCCACCATTCCGGACGTCACGGCATTCTGCCGGAAGGTCACGCCGTTGGCGACTGTGACCTTGTTCGTAAACTGTATCATCAGCACATTCTGCACGAACGTGCCGCTTCCGGTGATCGTGACGTTTTTGTTGTCGCCGTCCATTATGCCGTTCGCGAACGGCACATAGCAGTCGAGCGTCGCGTCGTTCTGCAGGGCTATGGTCGCGTCCTGCCCTACGAACCCAAACGTGGCGGCTGCATTGCCGTTGGTGAGGACGGAATCCGCCGTAACGGTGAAACTCGGATTGTTGTAGAGCGCAAGTGCATGGACGGAGCCGCTGCGGGAGACTGTCAACTTGCCACCAGAAAGTTTCATGGGACGACGGAGGCGATCGCCGGCATCAATCCTCAACTCGCCACCGCGCTCCACTTCGATGGTGTTGTTGGCTGCGACATCGTAGCCTGTCGCGTCCGTTGTGACAAGCTCCAGCACAGCACCGTTCTTTACGTGGATGCGCTTGTACTGGAAGAGTCCGTTGCCTCCGTTGATGGTACCGTTCACCTTGACCGTACCGTTGGTGAAGACGAGGTCAGAGTCAGTGTACGACCAGTTCTTGCCGAAGTCGCCGACCGTCTGGGTGCGGCCTGCGCCGGGATTCATGATCACCGTGGACTTGCTGTTGACGCGGACCTGACCCCAGAACGATCCCTCGCTTCCCGGTCCGATTAGGCAGTGTCCAAAGACATTGCCAAGTTCAAGAGTGCATTTCGCGGCGGAACTTATATACGCGGCGTCAAGGCGGAACGGCACCCTGATCGCGGCATTCGTCTTGAACTCGGTTGACGAGCCGTTGCTTATGTATATGAAGGCATTCTCGTCCTGCGGGACAAACGTGTAGGCGGTGTTCACGCCGGTGAAGTTGACCTTGCTCGGACGCACCATGCCCTTGACCACCACCGTCGGCGAACCTGCGGCAAGGTCCGGGAACGTGACGACCGCATCGTCCGCAAAGGAAACACCGCCTTCCCAAGGCGCGTAGGAGGTATCCGTGGCCCATACTCCGTCGCCAGTCGTCTCGTCGCCAGACCATGTCATGTCAGTCGGCGTCCATTCGAAGCCGTCAATCCAGACGCGCGAAGTCTCCGCCGCCACAAGCGAGGCCAGGTAACGCTGGTACTTTTCGTCGTCGACAAGAGCATGCTCGTCGCCTTCGCTCGTCTGCGCATCCACTCTCGCCTCTGCCGTCTGTGTGAAGACGAATTCAATACGATGCGTGCCTGGCTCGATTCTTATCACCTCCTTGCGCCATTCTCCGCCAGTGTCGGATGCGCCCTTCTTGTAGTAGACGGGCACGTCGTCTACCCAGACCGAGAACATGGCGTTCGTGTAGGAATCAAGGTGGCGGAAGTTCAGGTTCCTAGCCTCAGAGAGCGTCAGCATCGCTGTCGCCGAACATGTCGAAGGACGGCTGTTGGTGAGCGATTCCATATCGACGTGCGCCCGATACGAGGATTCGCCGGCGCAGAAGTTTTCCGTATCCTTGTCCCACGCGAAATCGCTTGAGTCGCCAAGCGGCATGGACCATGTAATTCCGTCGGAATCGAGAACCTGGGAGTAGTCGAACCGTCCGTACATGCCCGTCAAGAAATACGTGGCTGTTTTTTCGCTTCCAGCGACCTCCACTCCGTTGGTCTTCGCGAATGCATAGAGCATCTTCCAACTGCCGCCGACGACCGAAATCGGGCCGGTGTAGAGACGTGCGTCCGACTTGCCTTCTCCGCTTGTGGCGTCATACCAGTATATCTCGGCTTCGGGGTCACCGTAGTTGATAGAGACCATCGTCTCCACGCCTGCAGGTATTTCCGCCTGGTCCTGCGGGAAAAACGTGATTTCAGGCCGTTCGGGAACCTTTGTCGGACGCCACTGCGCGACAGAGGGAGCAAGCTCAACCATAACTTGCGTCGCATCGACGTGGTTGGAGACGGACAGCTGGACGCCGTTGTAGTAGTGGTTTCTCGACGAGAAGCAGTATGTCTGTCCGCCGTAGTACCAGCCCGTCATGATCGTGCGGTAGTCGAACGGCGCCTCGGTGGCATTGTCGTCATGTACGACTACGCCGAACTGGCGGTGGCGCGGGTTGTTCACGTCGATGTTTGTCGGCGGCGTATGGTTGCAGCTCATCACGTGGGCAATTTCGTGCACCCACGAGATCATCTGGGAATATTCCAAAAAGCCGCAGGCATGACCCAGCGGAGCGGCGGCACCGCTCATGATGTTCTCGTAGCTGTTCACATAGGCAAGGCCGCCGATTCCGCCTCCGTTCCTCGCCACGGAGAAGACGATGTCCGCGCCGACGCGGTTGCGCATTTCGTTGACAAGCTCGAATCCCGGCTCGGACGAGTTCTTGGAGCGGGCAAGCATAGGAGAGACTTCCTGCGCCTGAACGTCCAGCGGATAGACGCCCACCATGCGGAACCAGAAGTTCGTGTCCATGTCCGTGGGGCAGAGCATCTGGTTCATCAATGCCGTCGACTTGGCGAAGAATTCTTCCATCGACATGTTCTTCGTATTCTCTATGTATTCACGCGACGGCCTGTCGAGGACATAAAGGAGATCGATCGTGTTGGGTGCAGGCGGCGCAACCGGACGATTGATCTGGTACTCCCAGTTCGTAATGATAGCGCGGTTAGCGTCGTTGCCGTGGTAGACCGTCCCGTCGGCGCGGGTGACTATATTGTCGCGAACATATGTGGGAGTCGCCGCCTTCGTCCAGATCTCGATGGTCTTGACAGAGTAGGCGTCGGGAGCCATCTTCGCAAGCGTTCCACCGACTCCGGTCCAGTCCTCGGTGTGGTAGGCATTGTTGCAGTTGAAGTGCTGGGCGAAGTTGCCGATGCCGAAATCTGCCGAGTTGCTGTTAGCCGACTGGAAGTTGTTGAACGCAAACATCAGCTGAGGACGCTCGTACAGATTCTTCGACGAAGGATTCATCACGCGGAACACCTGCATGCAGCCGTAGGAGCCGCTCTCCGAAAGCGTGTCGTTCCAGTCGAAGGGATCGCCGTAGTTCGCCGGCGCCGTGGAGCTCGAAGCAGCCCTGTCGTAGTTGTACGGCGAGAACTCGATCCAGCCGGTAACGGAATCGTCATTCGCCGCAACATTGTCGATTGCACCGTGGTTGGAGCACACATGCAGTTTAGTCACCGCCTGCTGGTAGTTGCGCTGCGGGAGGCCGATGGACGCCAAATCCGCATCGCCGAACGCATCCATATCAACCCACACCCACTTGTGCGCGTGGTTGTCGTCGCGGACGAATTCGACGAAGTAACCGACCTTCTCGAGGTTATTCGAAGCGGCGGTGCTGTTCACGTCGTCATACACGACATTTCTGACGTCCTGTCCCTTCTCGACACGAATGTTGCAGAGCTTCGTGAAGCCCGCGCGGTAGGCGGCGAGTTCCGGCTTGTTCGCCGCGCCGAGCTGATTCTCCGCCGGGGCAGCCGGGATCGGGTTCTGGGACGGGAAGTTCGTCGCGTCGGGATTGGGATAGCACTCGACGATCTTCTCAAGGTAGCCGTCTGCCATCTGGTCGTAGCCCCACCAGTCTGGGTGGAGGTGGTCGGAGTAGATGATGCCGGGCTCACCGCTCTTCACGAAGGAGTTGAGGTCGGCGAGAACAACGTGTCCCTGCCATTCGGCGGGCAGATTGTCGAACAGATTCTTTATCTGCGTGTTGATGGCAGTGATCGTCGGGTCGATGTCAGTCCTTGTGCCGTCGCTGTAGAGGATGGTCGAAACGACAATCTTCGTGTCTGGCAGGTTCTTGACCATGCGGCTGACGACATTCGTCCACGCCTTGAACACTGGCTCGACCGTGCTGAACTCAGGCAGGTCGTTCACGCCGATGAGGAGCAGCGCAACATCCGGCGTTCCCACCTGTATCGCGAGCGTATCGACATTCTCAGAGAGGTTGCTGCGGTGTGCGAGCGTCGTCGGGCCCGCCGTCGCGCCGTGCTTCGCGGAATGCCACTTGTACTGATCCGTGAGCGGAGTGCCAGAGGGATCGACGGAATTGTAGCCGTTGCTGAGTCCGTAAACGCCTGTGGACCTCACATTGTAGCCGAGCATCTCCAGCTTTTGGTAGAGGAGGATGCGGTAGTTCGCGCCGGTCGCCTGGGCGTTGAAACCCTCGGTTATCGAGTCGCCGTAGCACCAGACCACGAGCGGCTTGCGCGCCGCCTGCTTGGCGGTGTCGTCAACGCGCAGATAGATTGCCCTCGCGCCATAGATAAGACGCGCCGAAAGCCCTTCTGCGAGTCCGTCCGTCACAAGCGTGCCGACCTTGCCGTATCCCGCACAAACGGTCGTGTACTGCTGCGGCGTCGTCCACTCGGCGAGCTTGTACGTGCCTTCGGTCAGCTCCGAAGCGTTGGCGATCGCAATCGTGCCAGAGGATGAAAGCTTGCCGATAGTCGGATATTCTTCTGTCTCGCCTGCAGTGAAACTCTTTGTCTCGCCGTCTATAATAGTAAGGCTGGTCAAATCAGCCGGCGTGTAGTTGGCGAGATCGCTCGGGGTGACCCATTCGTCGAAGAGCGCGACGCTCTTGATGACCATGCCAGCCCAAGGCTTCGCACCAGCGACTGTCGGGCCACCGACACCGACAGACGCTATGTATCGGTCGGCTCCCGTGAACCGAAGGCCGGTTTTCTCGCCGCCGGAAAGCGTCGAAAGCGTCTCGCCAGAGTAAACGGCGGTGCCGTGATCGTTCGGGTTAGCATTTGTCGCCCACGTGGAGATAAGGACATAGCCCTCCTGCGGCATCGTCTGCGCCGGAGTCGAGAAAGCATACGTTCCTGCTTGTACCGATGAGCCATTGTACCAATATCCATCAAGCGCGGAAGAAGCGGCTTGCGCCGCGCGCGCACCAAGATCGTACGTCGAGAACATCGACGCAGGGACGGAATTCACCGCAGGCGCTCCACCGGACGGCAGCGAATACTTCACGAGCATCGTCATCTTCTGGTGCGTCGCATCCGGAAGCGCGATCGTCGCACCGAGTGTGGTGGCGCTACCGATGACGATCTGCCCCAGCGCGTTTGTCGTGTTGCCGTTCAGCGAAACTTCCAGTCCGCCATGCGCGCTTCTGTCGTCGCCAAACTCGCCAGCGACCCACACGGCAACCGGCGCAGGCCCTTCGTAAACAGGCTCCGGCGCAGACACGATGTATGTGTATAGCGTTGCCTCGCCGTCATTGACTTTCACGTAAAGGTAATTGATCCCCGTTTCCAACGCGACAGGTTCGGTATACACGGAATAATCTGCATCCGTCAGCTTCTTGTACCATATCGTGGCGTCGGGATCGCTGCACGTGACGGTCATCTTCGTTCCGGCCACAACCGCGCCGGACGCCGGCGCAACCTCCAAAGTCGGCTCTGGATCTTCGTCCGGGCTTTCCTCCGGCCAGCGGAAATACTTGAGTTCCGATGTCGTGAGAACCCTGTCGAACACGGCAAGACCCGTTATGGTCATGCCCTTCGCCGCCTCAACGCCAGACACGGCCGCATCCCTGCACATGCCGCCGACTGCGAAGCCATACGCGACACCGGCCTTTAGTCTGGCATGGGTCCACAACGCCGTTCCAGACAGTGCCGAGTCATTTTCGGCAACATACGCAGAAGTGCCGCTTGTGTCCTTGTCGTAGACAAATGCCAGCGTGCCCGAGGAAGGAACCGTGCCAGTGCTGGCAGACCCGTAATCCGCATCGCTGTTGGAATCGGTAGCCGCGTTCCACAGACCCTGCACCGTGCTGTCCGTCAAGAGACGGATGCCGCACCTGTCGCGCGTCTTGTCGCTATTGGCCGTCGTTGCGAAAAGTACCCGCTTGCTACTGGGAGAAGCCTCGAGGTTGGAGTATTTCACGAGTACCGTGAAGTATCCCTTGGCGCTTGCGAAGTCCACGAGCAGACCTTGGTTGTTGCGGTCGATGGTGACGGAACTCATGTTCTCGCCGTGTGTCTCATTCCAATCGTCGATCATATATCCCGCAAACTGCGCGAGAGCCGCAGAACTGAAGTCACCGTACCAGATCGCCGTCGGCTCCGGACTCGGAACCGTGTAGTCCGCCGGTTTCGTATAGACGGTGCTTTCGGTACTGGAGCCGATGACTGTGCCGCGCTGGTCGACGAACTCGATTGTCCCGCCGCTGAGCGTCACGCCCGTGACCGTCAAGCCATCCATGGCTTCGTCGTCGGTCAGCACGACCTGCAGCGTCGCGCCGGAGCACACGTTGATCTTGCCGATGTTGGAGGAAGTACGCGAGAGCGTGATGTCCGAAATGTTGATCTTGCCTCCCATCTGCGACAGGTCGCCGGAGATCGTGAGGCCGATGGAGTTGTCCACGTAGATCGTCCCCGTGTAGCTTGCCGGGATGCCCTGAATCACAAACGCACCGCCCGAAGCGGATGTCTTGAGATAGACGTCGCCCGAACCCGAGAAGACATTTGCGCCGAGCGTAAACGTGTTGCCGTTGGCGTCGAGCGTCGTGTACTTGCCCGCCGCGGCGCAGAAGTTGACCGTCTTCGTTTCGGTCAAGCTCCTGGTGATCTGGTACGTGCCGGCCTTGAAGTTGAGAGTGGGCGCGTTGTCGCCGGATATCGCGCCATTCACCTTTACGTGTCCGCCGTCCTCGATCGTCAGCACCGCCCCTGCGCCGTACGTATTGATGGCCGAGCCGGTCGCAAACGCGCCGTTGACCGTGAGGCGCCCGTCCGCGCCAAGGTAAAGTCCGCCGTTTGCCGCCCATGTCTTGTTGGAGGAGATTAGAACGACCTTGTTGACGTAAAGCCTTCCGTTGTTCCCCGTCGCGTCGTCCGGCATCGCGTCGGCAATCGCCACGTTCTTCGCCGCGAGGTTGAACGAGCCGGTGAAGCCGGACACGTCCTTCAAAAGCACATTCTCCGTTGTGCCGCCGGATGTCTTGAATATGCCGTCGCCCGTCAGCGCCTCAAAAGTCGAAGTCGCACCTTTTGTTCCTGTGCTCCAATGAAGAGCCGGAGAAGTGCCACTGTCAACGAGTTCAACAGTATATGGTATGGTCTTATTGGCTGTCAATCTGCCAGAAAAGCCATTGAGCCGGATAGTCGAGTTGTTGTTGCCCCAGAACGTCAGATCAAGACCTTCATTCGTTGTGTCGGCATAATCTGTGAAGACGACCGTCCCATGCCAGCAGCTTTTCCAGTAAAGGCCTTCAAGATCATTGGGATCCCTAATGTTGTTGGCAATGGAATGGTCAATTTCGCAGTCGAGCGTAATGCCGGACGCGACAAACAATTTCGCCCGAGGAATTACCGTCGCCGGAAGGAACTTGGCGGTTTGGATCTTGGTCTGCACCGTGTTTTCCAGCGTGTCGACCGTCAGCGTGGCCGTTCCTTCAGCAGCCTTGATGTTGAATTTGGTGCCGACTACCTTAACATATCCAAGATTGAGATCGGACGAAAGGTCGAGCGTCATCTGCGAATCGCCGAAGCTGTCGTTGAAGATCACGTAGTCGCCTGCGCTCGGCAAGCCCTGCGACCATCTGCCCGCGTCACTGAAGCTGCCGGTTCCGTACGAGTCCGGAAACCATGTATTCGCGCTCGCGGTAATGGCGTATTCCGAGAGCGAGGAGGTCCAATTCTGAAGCACCTTGCCATTTTCATCCTGGAAGACGAGCTTTGACCCGGTGTAAGACTCGAGGTCTTTGATTTGCGAAGTCGAATACCCGTAGGCTACCT
>CACZDG010000096.1 GCA_902779865.1 uncultured bacterium | reverse complement strand
CTTGTTGTCGTACGCTTGTTGTTTTCCGCGCACGACAGCAAGCGTACAACAGCAAGAGTTTCACACCCAATCTTAAACAACCCGCCCGCATGGGCAACAGCAAAAGGAGAAACAGCATGAAAAAACAGACATGGAGAGCCGCCGTCTCGGCGGCGGCAATTGCGGCAGGTGCGATGATGCCCTCGCCGTCGTTGGCGGAAACGCACACGCTCCAGCCGTACGCATACGTGCAGTCGCATGGCGTGAACAGGGTCGATACGGGGTATTGCGCAAAGGCGCTCTCGCGCTACTTCATCGATTTCCAGCTGACCCAGGCGAAAGCCACCGATCAGGGCATATTCGGCGGTACGGCCGAAAACCCGTTATCGCGATTCCGGAAGTACCGCTTCCACGTTCAGCGGCGCGATTGATACGCAGCGTAGGATATTGACAGTCACGCACTCTTCCAAAACTGAAGAGACGGCAGTTTTGAGCCTTTACGATCGAACAGGTGCTCAGACAAAGACGCAAACACATTCGCATGACGGTACGGCCACGACGTCATTGAGTCTCTTCGCCTTGGGGTCGGGTTCCTACTTGGCCGGAACAAAGAATATCTACAGCTTCGAGGCGGCGGACAGCAGCACGGCGACGACGCCGGCTGTATTCCTTGCGCCGGCGACGAACGAGCTCGGCGCGGCTGGGTTCTACGACGTGATCGGCGGCGTGTTCCACGGCGAGGCGGAGTCAAGCCCATCCTCCAATCTCACCTTTTCCAATGGCATTGGAAGCGCGGACGACTACAAGTACGAGGACGGCGTGTTCTCCGCGAAGTTCCACGCCTACGCCTCCGACACGGAGAAGGGCTCTGTGGCGTTTGGGAGCGCGGAGGCGTCCGGCACGGCGGAGGCATGGGTCGCTCGCGGTTCGAGCGTGACGCTCAAGGCGACGCCTGCCACTGACTGCGATTTCGTGTCCTGGTCCGGCGACACATGGGCGATCACCTCCGGCGACGTGGAAAGCCAGACCATCACGGTGAAGAGCGACACGGCCGTGCAGCTCCTGGCGACGTTCAAGGGCAAGACGGTGTACACGTGGACTGGTGCCGCAAACGAGTCCGAGCCGCAGTGGTTCACTCTCGCGAACTGGATCGACGGCGACGGCAACGTTCCCGCGCAGATAGACGACTACAGCCATTTCGTGTTTCCGCAGAGCGGCGACGTAACCGTCAACTACAATCCGTCTGACGCAGCCTTCCGAATCCAGACCTTGACATTCGAGTCCGGCGCGGGGAAGGTGACTGTGACGGGTACGGCGATGGCGCGTGTCATCAGTGTCATCTGCCGGAACGGTCAGGCGAACGAGCTGCAGAACGCAGTTACGTTTGACAGCACGATAGACGTGACGGCGACAAGCGGGTACGTCAACTTCGTCGGCGGCGCGACGGGAGTAGGCATATCCAATCACACTGCGTTTTACGGCAAATACAACATAACGACGACAGGGGACTGGGCTCCGCCAGGCGGTTCCACATTGAAGACGGGGGCGGAACTCAACTTGCCGAATGGAACGTATTACGACCATATTAACAGGCTTACGATAGAGAGCGGCGCCACGGTGACAGTCAATAAAACTAAGACGGACGGAAAGGGAGGCAAGCATCTTGTCAACAAGAACAGCGGCGTGTTCAAGGCCACCAGTGAAATCTATTCCGATACGGATCTCGATGACGGTAGTGGCGGCGGGTATTTGGAGAATTCAACTGGCGGCGGTGTCTTCATTACGAAACAGCTTCGTATGACCAGAGTCCTCATTTCGCCGTACCCCCCTACGAAGATGATTGTCGGCCCGAACGGCATCATTCACGGTCAAAACGGCTACATTCGCCTCGCAAACGCGGGCTCTCATTATTTTGGTTCGTACGCCAACTGGCAGATATACTACAACGACCATAGCCATGCGAACACAACACTCAAGGGCATTCGCAAAATCGGCAATTCCGGCAACACCACGGTTACGTTCGACACGACCGACTACTACGACAACACCGTAGGCCGCACGATCACGGCGGAGAGCGGCATCGGCGGTTCGACGGCAAATTACGCCAGCAGTGTCTTGGTTGTCGTGCAAGGCATCGGCCGGTTCGTGTTTGCCAACACGGGCATCAACGACAACGACTTTGCCGGAGGCTTGACCGTCAAGGATTCTGCGACGGTCGAGGTGAGGAACGGCGCCCGTCCTGGCAGGGGCAACGTGACGCTGCAGGACAGCACGCGGCTTGTCGTCCCGTCGGGCAGGACCACGCTCGGCGGTACGTTGGCCTTCGGCGCGGCTACGGCGCTTGTTGTCAGCAACCTCACGGCGGAGGCCGGTGCGCGGATCGTGGTCGGCGGCACGACGCAGCTCAAGCCCGGCAAGTATCCGGTTCTCACGCTGGCCTCCGCCGAGGCTGCGGCGGCCGTCGTGCCGAATCTGACGTTGGATGCGTCAACGGTGACGCGGGGCGATAGCGCGAGGCTCGTGGCTAAGGGCGAGACGGTGTACGTCAGCATTCCCAAAGGCATGATGATCATCGTCAAGTAGCCCGCGCCAACTATACGCTCTACATGTTCTACACGGACAAAAACAAAAGCTAAATCTAAATCTCCGGGCCGCCCGGTGGTCGGCCCCTACCGTTGGTAATGGCGGGCGGCTCGCCGCCAAGATTGTGGGCGCGTTCCATTTCATTCAACAACGCCACGCCGAAATATGATATACTAACCCCGTTGAATTTTTTAGCAGGAAATACAGGAGGCAAATGAAAAAGAAGCAGATGTTGTCTGTAGGCGCGGCGTGTACGCTTGCGGTCGCGGCCTTTACGTCGCTGTGCGCGGAGTCGGCCCCAGATGTGACGCTCGGAGGTTTTTCCGTTGGCGACGTGAAGCTGATGTGCCGCGAGCGGAACGGCTGGAAGGTAGATTTCCGCCGCGAGGCTGAACCCGGCGGCGTGGAATACGCCGTCGTCGAGATGTCTCGCGGAGAGCCGGAGTATCCGGCGGCGTTCAACCTCTCCTTCAACTTCGCCAAGCGCGACATCGTTGCCGCGTGGCGTCCGTGGTCCGAGTGCTCCGGTTTCGGGATGTACTGGGATCCTGCGAACCTGCCCGGAGCGGGGCATACGGACTTCTGCCACTCCATGCCGCTGTACGCCTGTTACGGTTCCGGCGGACGCAACCGCGTGGCGTTCGCCGCGTCGGAGTCGTCCGAGCCGATTGTGATGAAGGCCGGTATCCGCGAGGAGGACAACCGGCTCTACTTCTCGTTCCACTTCTACGACACAAAGGTCGCCAAGCGCAGACATCTCGTGGCGAAGCTCCGCATCGACTCCCGCGACGTGTTCTGGAGCGACGCCGTGCGCGAGGCTGCGGACTGGATGACGGAGGTTTCAGGCAGAAAGCCGGCGAACGTGCCGGACGCCGCGTTTGCGCCGTTGTACTCCACGTGGTACAACTTCCACCAGAACGTGCATCAGGACGAGATCGAGCGTGAGTGCGAGATCGCCTCGAAGATGGGTATGGGGACGATTATCGTGGATGACGGCTGGCAGACGGACGACACAAACCGCGGCTATGCGTTCTGCGGCGACTGGAAGGAAAGTAAGAACCGCTTCCCCGACATCAAGGCGCACGTCGCAAGGGTCCACGCCATGGGAATGAAGTATATGCTCTGGTACGCCGTTCCGTGGATGGGCGAGAAGAGCGCCAACTACTCGCGCTTCAAGGGCAAGTTCCTCTACCACAACAAACGGCTCAAGACGTACTGCCTCGATCCGCGCTTCCCCGAAGTGCGCGAGTATTTGATCAGCACATACGAGCGTGCGCTGCGCGAATGGAACATTGACGGATTCAAGCTTGACTTCATCGATGCCATAAAGGTTCCTGATCGCGACCCGGCTCTGGGCGACAATTTCAAGGGCCGTGACATCAAGAGCGTCACCGAGGCTACGGAGCGCCTCATATCCGACATCTACAAGCGTCTCTCCGCCATCAAGCCGGACGTGCTGGTGGAGTTCCGCCAGGCGTACATCGGCCCGTCGATCCGCACGGCGGCGAACATGCTGCGCGTGAGCGACTGTCCCGCCGACATGCAGCGCAACCGCCGCGGCATCGTGAACCTGCGTCTCACATCCGGCAAGACTGCGGTTCATGCAGACCCGCTCGAATGGCATCCCACCGACACGCCGGAGGCTGCGGCGAAGAACGTTCTTTGCTCCATGTTCTCCACGATCCAGTACTCCATGAAGTTTGCCGGGCTTGACAAGCGCCATGCCGATATGATTGAGCACTGGAGCCGCTTCGGCGCGGCACACGTGGATGCGCTCCAGCGCGGCAAGTTCAAGGCGTACCATCCCGAGCTTGCGTATCCGCTTATCGAGGGCGAAAGCGACAAGGAGCGAATCTTCGGCGTCTATGCCGAGAACACGATAGTTTCCACTGGCGCACTTGACAAGCCCGTTTACATTCTCAACGCGACGGATGCCGATTCGCTCGTTGTCGAGATTCCTGCAAAGGCCAAGATCGTTCCGTACGATACGTATGGCATTAACGGCATGGGGCTTCCGTATGAAGCCGGATGCCACAGGGTCTCAGTTCCGCCGTCAGGATATCTTCTGATACGGAAATAACAGTGCCCTGTTCCTAATTATGGGGCTACCACCATGAAAAAGAATGTATTATTGCTTTTGACTGCCGCCTTTGCGTATGCGGCATTTTCAGGCGCGCCGCCGGCGCTCAAGGTCGGCGAGCCGGATGTGCTGCAGGATGCCGTGCTGTGGCTGGACGCGGACGTGTACAAGAACGCCTCCCCTGGTTGGGAGATGTATGATGGATGGCACTCTCGTGGCGGCTGCTTCGGCAGCACGTACGTGGATTCCCCGCACGCACCAATTTTTCGCAAGGATCAGGACGGGCGCCCCTATGTCGATTTCGGCAAGTTCTCCAGCGGACGCGACATCACGTTTTTTCGTTTCACCGACATCCGTACGGCGTTTGTCGTGGGGAAGCTCGATGCGGATCGCCACTGCCACTTCCTCTGCGACAGCAAGGGATACGACTTCCACCGCGGACCGAACGGCGAGTACGCCTCGCGCGAATGGTCCCCGAAGATCGCCCGCGTCTGGAACGGCACGAACGAGGTGGCTGATATTTACAACGAGTGTCCGCCCACCGGCGTGACGCAGGTGTTCTGCGTGGAGACTTCCGCGCCGTGCGCCTGCGACAGCCTCACGATGGACAGGCAGAGCCGCAAGCGGAACGGCGGACGCGAACTGCGCGAGGTGGTTCTTTTCTGCCGCGTCCTTTCGGACGAGGAGCGCCTTGCGGTCACGCGCCATCTCATCAAGAAATGGAACGTGAAGGAGGTCTCCTCGCCGCGTGCCGTTCCCACCGACTGGAAGTTCATCCAGCGCGACATCGACAACTGGCACCGCATGCCCACGAACGCGCTGGATACTTCCGTCAATGCATCCGCGTGTATCCTCCCTGGCGACACGGACCCGCTCGTTGTGGTGCTGCGCCGCACGCGTGCGTTGCTCGACGACCTCTCTGCGTCGGTGGACCTCACTACCGAACGTGCCGAGCTGGACAAGCTTTCCGCCGAGGCGTTGGCCGCGAAGGACGATGGGCCTCGCCTCGCGCTCTTTGCGCAGGTGATGAACCTCAACCGGCGCATCGCGCTCAAGAATCCGCTACTCAAGGGAATCGGCCGACTGCTCTTCGTCACGCACGAGCCGTGCGGCTTCAACGAGTGGCGCGACGGTTCGCACATGTGCGACCAGTACTACGGCTTCCACGGCACGCAGAACGGAATCTCGCGCGGGGACGGGTTGTACATCCTCGAAAACCCGTTTTCGGACAAGCCCGTCGCGCGCAACATCCTCGCGGGCAAGGTGATCGAGTCGGGCGCGTGGAAGGGGCAGACACTCGACGGCTGCGCGATCATCTCGCCGGACATCGACTGGGACGGCAGGCGCATCGCGTTCGCCGCCGTGAAGAACAACAGCAAGCTCGACAAGTGGGAGGACGGCACGTGCTACCACGTCTTCACGTGCAATCTCGACGGCTCGAACCTGCGCCAGCTCACCAGCGGACCGTGGAACGAGTTCGACCCGTGCTGGCTGCCGAACGGGCGGATCGCGTTCATCTCTGAGCGGCGCGGCGGCTACGTGCGCTGTTCGGGAAACCGTCCCGTGCCGTCCTTCACGCTCCACACGATGTTCGACGACGGCACGGACATCGTGCGCCTCTCGCACCACGAGACGAACGAGTGGCATCCGAGCGTGAACAGCGACGGCATGATCGTCTATACGCGCTGGGACTATGTGGACCGCGGCTCCGGCCAGGCGCACCACGCCTGGACCTGCTTCCCCGACGGGCGCGACCCGCGCGAACTGAATGGCAACACGCGCATCAACGCGAAAACCACGCCACGTATGGAGATGAACATCCGCCAGATTCCGGGTTCGCGCAAATACGTTTCCACCGCCACGCCACACCATGGCTGGGCGGCCTGGTTCGCTCATCGTGATTGATCCCTCGGTGCCAGACGACGGCGAGATGAGCGCCATCCGCCGCATCACGCCGGAGCAGCCGTTCCCCGAGGCGGAGCAGGACACTTCCCGCAACCGCAACAGCGGCGCGTACGCGACGGCATGGCCGCTCAGCGAGAAGTACTACATCTGCGCCTACGACGGTAACGCCAACGGTATGTACAACGTGCCGATGCGCGGTCGCCGCTACGCGATTACGCTACTGGACGTGTTCGGAAACAAGACGCGCATCTACGCGCATCCGACGATTTCGTGTCTCGACCCGATGCCGATCGGTGCGCGGAAAAAGCCGCCGGTGATTCCCCACAAGACGCTCGAGGGACGTCCCGCCGACGCCGACGGGAAGCGTCCTTCGCCTATCCCCGCCGCCGAGTTGCCGAAGACCGGCGAGATCGGCCTCATCAACGTTTACGATACGCGCATCCCGTTCCCCACTAACGATCCGATCGTCGCGCTCCGCGTGTGGCAGCTCTTCCCGAAGGTGGCACCTCTACAGCAGCGTCCATGGATTGGCGCGGAGATACACCAGACCGGACGCCAGTGCCTCGGCACGGTGCCGGTGGAGGCGGACGGCAGCGCGTACTTCACCGCGCCCGTGGGCGTGCCCATCTTCTTCCAGGCGCTCCGCGCCGACGGCTGTGCCGTGCAGAGTATGCGCAGCGACACGTACCTGCATCCCGGCGAACGGCTCGTGTGCAGCGGTTGCCACGAACCTAAGGAGAACGTGCGCCGCACGGCGATGACGAATCTTCCCATGGCGATGCGCCGTGCGCCGAGCGAGATCAAGCCGGGGCCTGACGGTTCCGCGCCGTTCAACTACCGCCGCCTCGTGCAGCCGGTTCTCGACGCGAAGTGCGTATCGTGCCACGGCGAGAAGCGCAAGCCGAAGGCGCCCGATCTCCGCGCCGGCGACTGGCGCAAGGAGAAGTGGGGCTTCTCGACGAGCTGGAACAATCTCGTACATCGTACCAATTACTTCGCTTGGGAGATGGTTGAGGAGAAGCGCGTGGACTGGAGGTTCTTCACGCCCGCCTACACGGAACCGGGACGCTATCTAGCAATCAACGCCCCGCTCAGGAAAATGCTAGACGCGGGCCACCACGGCGTGAAGCTCACGCCCGAGGAACGCGAGCGGCTGATCCTGTGGATGGATTCCAACGGGCAGTACATCGCGCACGACCACGACGCCGACGCCCAGCGCGACGGCAAGATCGTCAAGCCCGTGCTTGAATGAGGCTTTCAACTGGATCTGGCTTTCCTTACACTCTCACCGAGCGGAGCACGCAGTAGCCGCGGCGCTTGATTACTTCGACGGTGCGGAAGTATTTCTCCTGGAGCGCGAGAAGCCCCGTGGCGGTTTTCACCACCATGAGGCAGCGTCCGCCCGGACGCAGCGCGCGGTATGCGGTCTCCATGAACACTTCCGCGATGCGGTAGTCGCTGTAGTACGGGGGATTGCCCACCACGAGGCTCCAGCGTCCGTTTTCGTCTTCCCCGCGCGGGAGTCCGTCGTCGGATAGGATGAACCTCGCGTCTATCCCCGCGCGTTCGGCGTTGACTTTCGCCGCCGCAATCGCGCGAGCGTGCGAGTCGATCATGGTCACGTCCGTGATGCCTGCCTTCTTAGCGACGAGCAGGCCCACGAGCCCGCACCCGCAGCCCATGTCGAGCAGATGGTCCTTCGGTTTAGCCTCGCGTGCTGCGACTTCCGCCAGGGCGAGTCCGCCCGCGTCAGCGCGACGGTGGCAGAAGCAACCCGGAAAGCTTGTGAACACCATCTTCTCTCCGTCGGGCACGCTTGCCTCCCAGTCACATGCGAAACTGCGGCGCTTAGCCAGTTCGCCGTGCTTCGTCATGCGGAAAACGGCGACGTGCTTTGCGCGCTTTACCACGTGTACGTTCGTCCAGACTAGACGCAGCGTACGCAACGCCTCGTCCGCGTCGTCCTCGAAAGCGGCGATGAACGTGCCGCCTTCGGCGAGATTGGCGTGGATGTCCTCAAGCTGGTCCAGCACCAGCTCCGCGCTCATCGACTGTGGCGTTGTCATGAAGAATGCGAGAGCGTACGGCCCTTGGGGAATGTTGGGCGTGCAGTACACGATTTCGTTGGGGTTGATCCACACGTCGTAGAACCGTTCGCGCATCGCCCGCGCGTGGTGGATGTCAAATACGTGAGCGGAGACGTGCTTTGGCCATTTCTTCTCCGCCTCGAGCGGAAGCCAGCCGCTGCGGTTTCCGGCCACGAGCACGCGTGCGCCGTCGGGGACGGAGAGCGTAGGCAGGAGGTCGAGAAGGGCGGCCTCGGCGTAGGTGAGCTTGCGGGGTTCAGTCGGCTTGGGTTTTGGCATGGAGGGTGTCCGTTCCTTTCACGGCGGCACCGAGGGTGGCCGCCTCTTTTGCGAAGTCCTTGTCGTCCGTGACGACGGTTACTGGGTGTTTTATTCCGAGAATCTTCCTTGCGCGCAGATAGTCGCAGACCATGCGGTCTGCCCGATGAGCGCCGCTGCCGCCGGTGTAGCCCACGCGGAGGCGTCCGTCAGCCTCGGACGCGGCGTTCATGTCCGCGCCGTCGAAGACCGCCCACACGTGGAGGCGCGGTTCTTCCGTCACTCGCGCGCGCAACGCCTCCACGAGGCGGTCGCGTCCGGCACGGCAGGCGTCGGCGTCCAGACGATGCGTGCCGATGACGGCGTTCCAGCCGTCAACCACCAGTAGTTCCGCGTCTGGCGGCATTCGCTCCGCGTCGCGCACCGCCGCTAGGGCGAGGGCGAAGTGGCTGTCGAGTGATTCGCGCTCGACGCGCTCGTGCGCAAGCTCCTCTTTCAGCTTCGCCACCTCGGCCTTGAGCTCGCGCACGTGCGCCACCCGCGTATCGCGGAATATGTCGTTTGATGTCATGTGCGGAACAGTATATCACAAAATGCCCCACGCAGAGTCACAGAGAGGCAGAGAAAATCAGTCGGCTAAGAATGCGGCGAAAAACCGTTGCCTGCGGGACGGGGAAATGGTAAACTCTTTGTCCGTGAAAGGAAAGGTTCTGATATGGACGTTGCAAGAATAGACAGGCGCGGTTTCCTCGCCGGAATGTTTGCCGCAGGCGCGGCGGTAAGCGCATCGGCGAACGGCGGTCGCGGTGAGACCGCCATGCCGGCGGGAAATGGTCCGCTCAAGGTGTGCGTGTTCTCCGACCTGCACTACCATCCCGGCAGATGGACGAATACCGAGGACATGTCGTTCATGGAGAAGATACTCGCGCGCGCCGAGCGCGAGCGCTGCGACATGGTGATCCACTGCGGCGACCTCCTGCACGGCGTGCGCAAGCCGGAGCAGAAGGCCCTGCTCAAGCTCTACAACAACTTCAAGGTGCCCGGCTACCACATCCTCGGCAACCACGACCAGGATGGCAACCCCTACGAGGAGACGTGCGAAGCATACCGTATGCCGGACGGACACTACTCCTTCGACAAGGGCGGCTTCCGTTTCGTCGTGGCCGACCCGAACTACTTCTGCAACGAACCCGGCAAGTTCATCCACCACGGGAGGGGCAACTACTTCAAGCGCGTGAAGGGCTCGACGATCAACTGGATTCCGCCAGAACAGCTGGAGTGGATGCGCTCCGTCATCGTCGGCTCGCCCTATCCCTGCATCGTGCTGTCGCACCAGAGCTTCGAGCGCGGACATGGTGCGCCGGTGATGAACAGCAAAGAGGTGCGGGCGATCTTCAACGAGGCCAACGCGAAGAAGCCGGGAACGGTGAGACTCGTGATGAACGGGCACCTCCACATCGACCACCTGCGCATCCTCGACGGCATCCTCTATTGGGACGTCAACAGCGCGAACTACCAGTACTACGCGAAGCGGCACGACAAGTATCCCGAGGAGTACATGAAGACCCACCGCAGCGCATGGAACAACATCGGCTGGAAGGAACCGCTTTCGGCGATTCTCACGATGTGGCCGGACGGGCGCATCAAGATCGACGGATCGAAGTCCGACTGGCTCTTCGGCGTATCGCCGACGGACGCTGGCTACCCGCTGTTCGACGAAGACGGGCGCGAGACGCATCCTGAAATCCAGAGCGTGGATTTGGCGTTCAAAGTGGCTATTGATAAACGATAGAGGATAAGGATTAATCAAGCTATGAAGAAGTGTGCATTGTTTGTAGGCGTGGCGCTGTTTGCCGCGCAGTTGCTGTCGGCCAAGGCCGTCATTGAGAAAAAAGACGGCGGAATCGTGCTGTCAAACGGACGCGCCGCAGTGGAGTTCGACGTGACGAACGGCACGTTCACGATCCGCGACGCGGAAGGGCGCGTTCGGCTCGCGGACGCCGGAGTTGGCGCGACAAGCGTGAAGCGCGGCGCGGCGTTCACGGCGACGACGGACGAGGTGAACGACGCCTTCGGTCACGGCGCACGGATCACCTTTACCGTGCGCGACGACACCGCTGGCGCACGCTGGGGCTTCCACGCCGCCGGTTACCAGCACCCGCACAGCAAGGGCGCATGGGAGCCGGTATATACCTACACGCTCTACGACGACTCGCCCGCGCTGATCGCCTCGTTCGGCGTCAACACGCCCGTGTGGTACCGCCGCCGTCTGATGGGCGCGACGGTCCTGCGCGGCGGCAAGTGGCTCGGTCGCGGCGTGTTGAGGGCAACGCGCCCTACCACTGGGACAACGGGCAGCCTGCCCGTTGCCGATTTCGTGACCATCAACAGCGCGGCTGGCGCAGAGCCCGCGCACCTCATCCCAGGCCTTACGCGCAACAGCGCGAACGGCATCCTCGTGACGGGCCTCGTCGATGGCAAGCGCCGCACGCTCGTCGCGGGCGGCCTCCAGTACGACGCCTTCGGCAAGATGGCCGAGATGGAAGACGGCGCACTCACGCTCTACGCCGCCGACGAGGTGGGCGTGCTCGTTGAGCCCGGCATGAACCAGCTCTTCTCCGCCGACACGTTCTACATCGACGCGGTGACCGACGACCCCTTCGCCTCTGCCGAGGCATACGGACGCGCCATGCGCAAGGCGAACGGCGCGGACCCGAACGTTTACGACTTCCCGCTCCTCTGCGGCTGGGCCGTGGGCGCGCTCAGCAAGCTCGGCAACATCAACAACGCCCCCGCGCTCGTGAAGGAACTCGACATGGCGAACGAGAAGGGCTTCACGAAGTACTCGAAGGTGGGCGTGCGCCTTGAGCCGGACTACTACTGCTACGGGAACAACGGCAACACGGAGCAGGGCTGGTACGACGACGCGCACTGGGCCAAGTACGGCCATCTGCGCCCGCCCTACGAGACGTTCGCCAAGTGGTGCGCCGCGATCAAGGCGCGGAACGGCATCCCGTACACCTACATCCAGGTGGGAATGCCCAGCGACGACTTCGCGATTGCGCACAGGGACTGGATGATCTTCAACTCGACGAACCGCATTGAACGCAAGCACATGCACCACCGCCCCTACGTGACGTACGACTTTACGGACAAGGGGATGTCCGCGCACATGCTCGCAGTGTGGAAACGCCTCCGCAAGGACGGGATGCAGGGGATCAAGTTCGACTACCCTGAGACGGGCTACAACCCGCAGGGCGGATTCGACGACATCCACGCCAGCGCGACGCAGGCATACCGCCGCTACTACGCGCTCGCCCGCGAAGGGCTCGGCAAGGAGGCGTTCCTCGACGAACGCAACCTCGGCGAGTGCGGGCGCCCCTGCCTCGACGCGACGGCCGGCATCGTCGATACGCAGCGTACGTGGAGCGACTCCAACAAGTTCGACCCGCGCATGATCACGACGGACGGCCTCCGCTGGTTCAAGATGCGCACGGTGTTCAACTACTATCCCGACTCCAAGGCGATCCACGGACTGCTGGAGGGCGTCCGCCGCTCGATGCTCACGACGGTCTATCTCACGAGCGGACGCATCGAGCTCGCGACGAGCTTCCGCCTGTTCACGCCGGAGATGACGCACGACCTCTCGCGTCTCTACCCCGAATACCGCGAACCGTTCGCGGCGCGTCCGATCGACGCCTTCAAGAAAGGCGTGGTGAATCCCACGGTCTATGACCTCGAGCTCGCGCCGACGTGGCATCAGGTGATGCTCTTCAATCCGGAGAAGAAACGCGCCACAGTGAATACCGCGCTCTGCGGCGACCGCGCGACGGACGGCGCGCTCGGACTCGACCCGCAGGCGAAGTGGCGCGTCCATTCGTTCTGGGACGACGAATATCTCGGCATCCTCGGCGCGAAGGACTCGATCGAGATCGAGATGAACGGTCTTGAATGCGAAATGTTCCGCTTCACGAAGGCCGAGACGCGTCCGCAGGTCGTCTCCACCACGCGCCATGTGCTGCAGGGGTGGATGGACGTCGCGGACGAGAAGTGGGATGCGGCGGGGCGTGTCCTCTCCGGCACGGCGAAGTACATCGCAAGCGGCACCACGGAGAGCGTGGTCATCGCCGTCGATACGGCGGACGGCAAGGTGTTTCCGCTCGTGCGGGCGGAAGTGTCGCCGGAAGATGTGGCGGCCGGTGTGAAGGTGTGCGCGGTCGAGACGAACGGCACGGTGCGCGTTGCGCTCACGGTGCCAACGGCGCGCGAGGTGAAGTGGCGGGTCGTTTTTGGCGCTGGGAGAACGGGCTGCCAGCCCGTTCAGCGTGCGAACGGCCGAACCGGCCGTTCTACTATGCACCTCTCGCGTCCGCTCCCGGTTGAATACCAGCCGCAGTATCCGGGTCCCGTGCCGCCCGCGCCGCAGGTGCGCATTGAGACGCTGAAGCCCGTGAAGCAGAAGACGGGCTGGGGCGGCGGCATCCGTCTCGGCAAGGGCTATGATGGGGCGATCCGCATCCAGAAAAACACCTACAAGGGAGGCATGGCGATCCACGGGCCGGGCTACGCAACATTCGAACGCAAGCAGGAATGGAAGCGCGTGGTGGCGGTTGTCGGCATCGACGAGAGCCAGCGCGTGCAGAACCAGTCGAGCGTCGTCTTCAAGATCGTGGGCGTGGGGAAGGACGGCAAGAAGGAGAAGGAGCTTGCGACGTCGCCGTACATGATGTTCGGCGGAACGGAGCGCTGGCACTTCAACGTGACGCTGCCCGATGACGTGGCGTTCGTCAAGTTCGTCGTGACGGACGGTGGCGACGGCGACAAGTCCGACCACGGGAACTGGGCGGAATGCGGTTTCAGGAAATAGGGAGCCAACCAGCCATGAATACAAGACGACAGTTCATCCGCAACGCCGCAGGCGGCGCGGTCCTCTTCAATATTTTACCCCGTGCGCTCATTGCGGGCAGCGGGCAGACGCCGCCGAGCGAGACCGTGTGCGTGGCGGCAATCGGCGCGGGCGGGCGCGCCGCAGGGGACATTCACGGCCTCGAGCGCGCCGGCGCGCGGATTGTCGCGCTCTGCGACGTGGACACGCGCCGCTGCGCGGGTGAGCGCAAGAGGTGTCCGAAAACGCCGTTTTATGCCCACTACAGGGACATGCTCGAGAAGCACGACAAGGAGATCGACGCCGTGCTCATCGGCGTGCCCGACCACTGGCACGCCACGATGGCGGTCGAGTGTCTGAAACGCGGCAAGCACGTGCAGTGCGAGAAGCCGCTCGCGCAGAGCTTCCACGAGATGGACGCCATGCTCGACGAGGCGAAGAGGCATCCGAACCTCGTCACGCAGGCGATGAACCAGGGACACGCCTACGACACGATCCGCGACTTCCGCGAGTGGGTCGAGGCGGGCCTCATCGGCGAGGTCACGGAGGCGCACGTGTGGTGTCCCGCGAAGTACACGTTCATGGACGTCCTCGACGACATGAAGAAGACGTGGGAGGTGCCGAAGGAGCTGGACTGGGAACAATGGCAGGGGCCCGTGCCGCACCGCCCGTACTTCCCGAAGTTCCTCCCGGGGGCCTGGCGCTTCTGGACGATGTACGGCACGAACACCCTCGGCGACTGGAGCTGCCACCTGATGGACCCGCTCTTCTGGACGTTCGGTCTCGGGCTTCCGAAGACGGTGAAGGCGGAGGTCGTGGGCAGCTGGACACCGGAAAAGCACGGCCTCACGTTCCCGAAGGGCGTGAAGACCACGTTCGAGTACGTGAAGCGCGACGGCAAGCCGTTTAGGCTCGTGTGGTTCGATGGCGAGGCGTGCAAGTCCGTGCCCGTGCCGTCCAACTATAAGGACGACATGAAATTCTATCCGCCGTACAACTCTCAGGAAGCGCGCGCGCGGCGCGACAACATGACGAACGGCGCGTTCGTGTACGGCACGCGGGGCGTGATCGAGTACGGACACCACGGCGCGAACTACCTGCGCCTGCTGCCCGACACGACGCTCGCGAAGCTCCGCGCCGACGGAGGGTGTCCGAAGCAGAAGTATCCGCGCGTCCCCGGCAATTCCCCGGACGCGAAGCCGTACAACGAGTTCGTCGCGGCGGTGAAGGGCGGCCCGAAGGTGGGCAGTGACTTTGCCTACGCGGGCGCGATGACGCAGTGTTCGCTCACGGGCGTGGCGGCGCTCTTCGATCCCGGCAAGCTGCTCACGTGGGACGCGTCCGCACGTTGCTTCGCGAACAGTTCGTCCGCCAACAAGATGCTTCGTCAACCCCGCCTCCCAGGCTGGTGATTCGTAGGCTTTACCAGAAATATAACGCCAAAATTGCGCTTTTACCCTAAAACGCAGTTGAAACGCTTGCATGTACTTGATTTAGCCACAAAGTACTCCTCAACTGCCGAATTACGGTTCGGATACGTAATATTACGGTTCGGAACGGTTCAAATGTGGTCGTTTACGAGACTCCTTGTCAGGGGAGGCAATTGCAAAACCTGGCGGCGAGTCCCTACGCCGCTGCGGTGGACTGTGAACAGTCCGCACTATCTGCTTATTCCATAGAATCGATGGTCGAGTCTCCATTGGATGGAGAGCCGCGTCTCCATTGGATGGAGAGGTGGGGTCTCCATCCAATGGAGGTTTACAGGTCGATTGTAGGGGTGTTAGCGGTTGTCATCGACGGGCGAAAACGCCATTCCCGCATCGCCTAATGCCCGTGATGAATTTCACGAGGTGGTGGTCCTGAGACCGGACGAGTTTGTCAAGAAGTTCTTTTCGCTCTATTGTCACAGCAAGGCTCCTTTCGAGTAGTGGCTGTTGGTAAGGATGGGACTGAGATGAACGCGCAAGCTACGCGTTCTACTAGGGCGCCGCCAAGATGGCGGCGTTCCCAGTCAGTTGCACTTGTTGCGCAGTCTGCCGAAACGGAATTGACAGGGCAAAAAAAATCGTATAATATATGTTCAACAGCCCAAGAAAGGAAAAAAAGCCATGACAACAGGAAAAGCACTCAATGGAAAGCCGTATGCGGGACTCAATGGAAAGCCGTATGCGGGAAATCCGCACGTACGGTTTGACGAGGGGGAAGTCGCATCGGCGGCAATGCCGAGGCGTGGGTCTCTACTCTACAAAAAATTGACATTGACTGCGGTTGCGGTCGTCGCAGCGGTGTTTGCGCACGGCGCGACCGTGTGCGGCACGGGCCGTGAGATGCCGAAGGCATACATCCCCGCGATGCTCTCCAACGGGAGCCTCTGCATGACGGCCGACCATCTGGGCGGCGTTCCGTTCCCCTCGCAGCGGACGAAAAGCTGCCGTTTCTCGACCGGCATCTTCATCGCCGGGCGGCGGCTCCTCTACAATCTTTACGGGCATGGCAGCTACCGGCTCACGCTCGCATTGGACGGCAAGCCGCTCGAAAATCCCGACCGCTGGTCCCAGACGCTCGATCCCCTCGCGGCAAAGTCGATCGTCACGAACGTGTTCGGCGACGTCACGCGCGTGGTCGAAACGTTCGTGGCGCAGGGCTGCGACGTGATCGCCATCCGCCAGACGTTCCCCGGAACGGACACGGCCCGCCTCGTCGTCGGACTCGACTACACGCCGCACAGGGACGCGGAGGGGCGCATCGTCGTCGGGCCGTGGGAGGACGTGCCCGGCGGGCGCGCGTATTCCTTCACGGCCTACGGCAAAAACATCGACAAGACGCGCGTCACGATCCGTCATGCGCGGGAAGAAGGCGCGTTCGTGACGTTCATCTCGTACACGGGGCTGGACGGCAAGCCTTACGCGGGGACGTACGCCGACCTCGCCGGCCGCCACGAATCTGCATGGCGAAAGTACTATTCCGCGTCGTCCGTGCAACTCCCCGACGAGAAGCTGATGCAGCTGCGTACGATGGCGGAATACCAGTTGAAGTGCTGCGTCACGCGCTGGCACCTCCCGATCGGAATCCTCGTGTCGCACTGGAGCGGAAAATCGTTCGCCTTCGACGAGCTGTACGGGGTGCAGGGGCTTCTTTCCGCAGGACATTTCGACGAGGCGAAGCACGTCGCGGAATTCCGGCACAAAACGCTCTCCCAGGCGAAACTGCGCATCAACGGAAGCGGGGCGCGGTGGTTTTGGCTGTGCTTGGAGGACGCCCTCCTGGAGGCATCTCCGCCGGGGCATTGGCTCGACCACATCTTCCACATGTCCGCGATCGCACAGACCTGCAACCTCGCGGCGGCGTACACGGACGACCTGACCTTCCTGCGCAAGAAGATGTATCCCGTGATGCGCGAGTGCGCGCGCTTCTACCGTTCGCAGTGCATCTACGATGCGCCGGACGGTTCGTCGTTCGTCTGCAAATGCACGGACCTCGAGCGACTCGGCGCGGCGAAGTCCCGTCCCTGCATGACCACGTGCGGCATCATCCACACGTTCAGGATCTGCGCCGACGCCGCAGACCGTCTCGGAGTCGATGCGAAGGAGGCGGCGGACTGGCGGGCGAAGGCGGCGCGGCTTGAAAAGTCGTTGCCCGTGAAGAATGGTCGCTTTGTGCCCGCTGCAAACGCGATGGACGCCGTATCCATGGGCACGCTCGCCGGATATTTTCCGTTTCCGATCTTCCCGCGTGGACACAAGGAGCAGACGGCGGCGGTCGATTTCTTCCTTGCGCAGGGAACGAAAGCCGGCAACATGTACAAGACCGGCAAGAAGATTTGCCCCTGGTATGCGGCCACGATGGCGATTGCGGCGCAGCGGGCGGGAAGATACGGGAAGGTCTATCCGTTCATCATGGAGGCCGCGTCGTCGTCTGGATGCTACGGAGAGATATGGGAGATCAACGAGCCGGGCGTGGCGGAGTTCCGTCCGTGGTTCATGACGGGTGCCGGCACCTGCCTCTACGCCATCAACCAGATGCTGCTTTCGGAGCAGGACGGCGAATGCCTCATCGGCGCGGGCGTGCCGAAGGAGTGGAAGGACTGGTCGTTCAACCTTCCGGCGGAGGGAGGATACAACGTCGAGTTCGCGATGAAGGCCGGCAAGGTCGCCAAGCTCGTCCTGCGTCCGCACAGAGCCGGTCCCTCGCGCAAGGTCAAGATCGTACTTCCCGACGGCTCGCGCCGCGAGGTCGTGTTGGCCGTGGCCGATGGCACCGGAACTCGGATCGTCGAAGGCAGAAAGTAGCTCGGACCAAAGTTTTATGTTCCCCTCAAGGAAGGAAAAGATGAAATGAAGAAAATCATATTGGTTACGCTTGCGGCGGCTGGCGCATCTGCTACCACCGACGTCCGATTCCAAGCAAGGGCCCGCACCACCGCGTCGTCTGCATCGACCGCATGGCGTTCGATGAAAACGGCGACATCAAGCCCATCGAAATGACGAAGTGACGAGAGGGAGGACGAGGATAAACAATGCAGAGCAGAAGAGGATTTCTAATGGGATCAATGTTCGCCGGGGCGGGATGCCTCACGGCGGCGAATGTCGTGGCGAAGGGCGTTCCGGCGAAGAGGCCGGCCGCGAAGGACAATCCCCTCGTCTATCCGATGCGCCCGATGAAGGCGGAACTGTCGCGCGAGCTGACCGTCGCCATCGTCGGCGCGGGCGGACGCGGGTGGGGGTATCAGGGATACGGCAAACGCTTCCCCGGCACGATGAAGGTCGTTGCCGTGGCCGATCTCCTGCCTTTCCGCCGGGAACGGATGGCGAGGGCATGGAAGATCCCTGCCGAACGTTGCTTCTGCGATTACCGCGAACTCCTCGCCGCAAGCGAAAAGGGAAAGCTCGCGGATATCCTGATGGTCACGCTCCCGGACCATCTCCACCGCGACGCGACGATCAAGGGAATGGAGCTTGGATATGACGTACTCGTGGAGAAGCCGATGGCGCAATCCTCGAAGGAATGCCTCGACATGCTCGCGAAACAGAAGGAGACGGGACGCATCGTGGGCGTCTGCCACGTGCTCAGGTACGCGCCGTACTACGAGGCGATCAAATCCGCCATCGACCGTGGGCTCCTCGGCGAGATCATGTCGATGCAGCACACCGAGCTTGTCGACATGATCCACATGTCACACTCGTACGTGCGCGGCAACTGGCGCAACTCGAAGATCGCGACGCCGATGGTGATCTCGAAGTGCTGCCACGACCTCGACCTCGTCAACTGGTTCATTGGGGCGCGCTGCACCCACGTGAGCGCGGAGGGCGAACTGCGGTACTTCATTCCGAAGAACCGTCCGGCGGGCGCGCCCGCGCGCTGCACGGACGGGTGTCCGCACGAGAAGGACTGCATCTATTCGGCGCTGAAGACGTACGTGAGGCAACGCCGCTGGACGGCCCCGCTGGATTTGCCGTCCAAGGCCACGGACGAGCAGGTGACGAAGATCCTCGCCGCCTCGCCCTACAGCCGCTGCGTGTTCGCGTGCGACAACGACCAACCGGAGCAGTACGCCGCCGCGTTGCGCTTCGAGAACGGCGTCTCCGTTGCGTTCTCCTACGAGGCGCTTTCGCGCATCGGACAGCGCCGGACGCGCATCATCGGCACGAAGGGCATGATCGAGGGCGGGGGAATCGGTTTCCGTCTTACGGAGCTTGCGACGGGAAGGAGCTGGGACTGGAACATGAAGATACAGGACATCCCCGGCTACGAAACACAAGGGCACGGCGGTGGAGACTTCCGCCTCGTGCGAGACTTCCTCATGGCGGTGGACAAGCACGATCCGTCCCTGCTTACGTCCTCCCTTGAGGCGAGTGTGGAAAGCCACCTGATCGGCTTCGCCTGCGAGGAAAGCCGTCTCACGGGAAAGAAAATCCGTTTGCACGGATAGGCAACAATTACTTCAGCTCCACCACGACGAATCCGTATGGGCCAAGGTGAGAGCGACATCTCGCCGAACATTGCCCAAAATTGCCACTTGACGGCAAACAAAAAAAATGCTAAAATATAGGCACGTTTCGGGGAAAGAGGGTTTCCCCGGATCGGTGGCTTGTAACCAAAGGAGCAGAGTATGTCGTTCAAGTTGTTGAAAAACGGGAGGGCCGCGCTTGTCACGGCCGCAATTTGCGTAGCGACGGCGCCCTTGCCGTCGTTTGGCGTGACGACGCACTACATGCCGCACGCCGACTTGGCGTACTCGGACGGCTTCATCCCGACAGGCGGCGTGCTGGTGTTCCCGGACGTGACGCTCGCAGACCTTGAGGGCTGTTCCTACTGGGGGCGCATCGCCGGAAGTTCCATCGGCGTCGTCAAGACCGCGCTCTCCAACGCCGTGAAGGCGTTCCCCGCCGGCGCGACGGGCGACGCCATCGAACGCTACGATTTCGACCTCGTGGCCCGCGAGAACAATACTGTGAAAGCTGTCCACATCCAGCTCTACAACGGCGAGGGCGGCGTCTATGCCAGGGCCGTTCAGGGGTGGTATGTTGATTACAACGCGAATCAGGTTGCGTCCGGGATGTCGGAGATCCACTATACTGTCGATGCAACCACGGGCGAGTTGACATGGAGCGGCGTGAATCTCAGACAGCCTGCCACAGGGCCGAATGTTGTCGACTACGGCATCCGCGCGTTCGGCGTCGCGCGGCCCGTCACGACGACGGCGACGCTGGCATATCCGGGACTGACGGTCGCCGCCATCGCGAAGAACGCGTCCGCCAAGCTCTCGGCACGGATGTCCGGAACGTACATAAGCGCCTTTCAAGGATATGCCGCCGTCGTCACGCCCGCCGTCGTCACGGCCGGCACGGCGGATGCTCCCACTGCGATTCGCTGCGAGGCGCAGATGCTCGACGGCGCGATGGTGAAAAGCGCGGCATTTGAGCTGACAGACGGCGTTGGAGGCGTGCATGTGCGGCTCATCGGCGGATACTACAAGGACAACTCAACTTCCATTGGCGAACCGCTGCTGGCTGCGGACGGAACGCAACCTAGCGGCATCGGCTCCAGCCCGAGCGCTTCGACGCTTCTTGCTACCGGCTATGGACTTTACAACCTCGAGGTGAACGAGGAGGCGCGTGTCGAGGCCGACACGTCGTACGTGTTCGATCAAAACACCTACCTGACTTCGACGGCGCAGCTGGTGTTCCCCGGCGCGACGCTCGCGGAACTGGAGGATTGCGCGTTCTACGGAATAATGGACGGCGGGTATACCGGCCACGGCAACCAAGTCAAGGAAGACGCCTACGCGCATGTCGTGCTGCGTTATCCGGAAGATGCAGCGGAAGCCGTACAGAAGCTCTTCCTTCAGATGTCGTACTGGGACACGACATACACGAAGAACGTCATCGTGGAGTTGTCGGAAGGAACCGGCGGCGTTTACGCGCGGGCCGTCCTTGCGTCTCATGGCGGCAAGGGGAACAACAAGGTTACGGTGCAGTCATTTGGCGTCAAGGACGACGGGAGCGGGGTGACGAACCTCGTCGGTTTCACGAATGCGAGCGTTGCCACGTCCGACCACGCCAACGGCTACGGCATAAAGAAACTCGGCGCAACACGGCTGGTGTCGGGGGCAACCCGCCTGGTGTTCCCCGGCTTGAAGGTCGCCGACATCTTCCGCGGCGATATATTGGGCAGGACGGCGGGTTCTTACGTGAACTTCTCCGACCAGTTCAACCCCTATTCCGCCTGCAACCGGGTCATCACGTCCACCGACGCCGCGACGGGAGCCATTACCGGCTTTCGCGTGGAAATGCAGTGGCTCAGGGATGAATCCACCCCATGCGTGGAGCTGCGTTTCACGGACGGCGAGGGCGGCGTGTACGTGGAGGCCGTGCGCGCATGCTACGCCGATACGCCCTACGCCTCCGTCGGGCGTAGGATGATCGCGCTGGACGATTCCGACAAGGCGGACGGCACTAAGACCGCCAACGTCGCCAGCGGTTTTTGGGATGGCGGCTACGGCGTGTGCAATCTCGCGGTGGCGCTTCCAGACGACGCCTCGACCGGGCCTGCGACGGCGGTGTGGAACGGCGGCGACCCGATGCTCGCCGCGAGCTGGACGTGCAAGGCGGGCGACGGTACGGCGCTTCCCGGCGTGTTTCCTGACAAGCACACCCAGGTCCTCATCGCATCATCCGTCACGATGACGGCGGACGCCGATTTGACGCCCTACGCCTCCGTGATGACGACAGCCGCCAATTTCACAATCAACACGGCAGGGCACAAGCTTTACGTGAAGTCCCTCGAGCCCTGGCACGCGACGACGATTACGGACACCGCTGGCGGCGGCGAGCTGCACCTCGTCATTCCTGAAGGCTACCAGACGTACAACAACAGCCTTCCTCTATCCGGCAAACTGAAACTCGTCAAGGACGGGGAGGGCCTTTATCTCGCGGTCAGACTGAAGCAGGCGTATTCTGGCGGCACGGAGATCAAGGGTGGCATCGCCACGACATACGGGAACGCCCCCTCTTCGCTCAGAAACTGTAGTATGGGTGGGTACGTCAACAATGCGACTGGCGGTTCCATAACCGTCAGCGAGGGCGGCACGCTCGACATCAACGGTAACACCGCATTGGGTTATACCACGATCATCTTCAACGGCGGCACCGTGTATGGCGCATCGACGCAGTTCAACGGCGCCAAGCGGCTCACGGCGGACTCCTTCCTCGTCGTGACGGACACGTTCAAGGTGCAGAACGCGAACTATCCGCTTGAACTGAACGGGCATAAGCTGTCCGTGCAGATCACGGGCGGGAAGAGCCTCTCTGTGGAATGTCCGATCAAGGGCCCCGGAACATTCGAGGTGACGAGCGGCGGATGGCTGAACCTGACGTCAAGCGATCTCGTCTGCACGGATGCGGACATCGTCATCCACTGCGCGCTCAACATCGGCAAGACCATCGACGTCCACGACTACCGCGCGCGGTACAACTACGACGCCAACACGTGGGGAGCCTCCGCCGCGCTGAACGTGCATGGAACGTTCACGCCGGAAACGGACTACTTCACGGCGGCCACGCTGATGGACGGCGCGACGCTCGACCTCTCGGAGAAAACGGGCGTGTGGTCCACCACGTCCCTCTTCACGAACGGCAACACGCTCTCGTTCGCGGAGGGCACGATCTACGTGAACTTCGGCGAGCGCGAGATGGACTACGGCAACGGCTACCTTGCGAAGGTCGTCTCGTGGACGGCGCAGCCGGCGAACGTGAAGTTCGTCGCGACCGATCCGCAGCGCTACCGTCTTGCGCCGCGTTCCGACGGCCTCTACTGCCTCAAGAAACTCGGCACGATAATCATCGTCAAGTAACCACTTTTCTCGGCCGCGGCAAGCGCGGCCTTCCCAGGCGGGAGAGATTATGGTATAATTCCGTTCCCGGAGAAAAAGGGAGAAGGAAGGATACATGAGCGGAATAGTGCAGCGATTCCCGGCACGTGCGGCGCGGGTCGTTTCTGTGGCGGCGTTTGGAGTAGTCTGCGCCGCGAGGGGAGACGTGTCGTTTTCGGCGCGTACGATTCCGGCGGCGGCGGGACTCTCCGCCGCCGTAAAGGCCGTGCGCGAGGGCGACGTGTGGCGCGTGAGCGCAACGGCAAGGAACGACGGGGCCACCAACGTCACGTTCAAGCTCGTGCTGGCCGCCGAGCCGGGTTTCCCGGCGGCGCGCTACCTGATTCCCGGCGTCAACTACAACGGAAACGGCTTTGTGCGGAAGATGTGGAACTCGCTGGACATTCCGACCGGGTGGGAAAGGGACGGAGAGCCATGGGTGTTCGCATACGACCGCTGTGGCATTCCGTCGTGTACCGTCTCCGAAAACGAACACGAGGTGTTCGCCCTCTTCGCCTCCGTGGAAGATCCCGCTTCGCACGAGAGCGCCTGCTCGCTCGAAAAGCTGGACGACGGCTCCTTCCGCCACCTCATCTACTGGCCCGTCACCGAAGCGCCCGTCTCCTACACGGACAAGCGCAGGTTCTCGCCGCGCTACGACACGTATCTCACGCTCAGGCCGAAGGAGGCCTTCACGGCGCGCGCATTCGCCTGTCGCGGAACGCCGCCGTGGCGGAACTACGGCTTTGCCGCCGTCTTCCCGACCGCATGGAGGCTTCTCCGCCCCGACGTGCCTGCGCAGCTGCCGGTTTCGGAGGTGCTGCGGCTCGACAAGGCGTTCATGGACTGGGGCCGCCGCCGTGACAAGCAGGGAAGCTGGTACCAGCCCTTTCTCAGCGACGTCATCGTGGGGCTCGGCAACCGCTGGCCGAAGAGCGTGACGAAAGGCGCCACGATCGCCGAACTGGAGAAGGACCTGTCGCGCAGCTGGTGGCTTGGCGACGCGCTGGAGAAGAGCAAGCGGCTCAAGCCTGGCGAGTATCTGCCGCACGCCGGCGGCGGCATTGGCTTCTGCGAGCAGAGTTTCCAGCTGGCCCGGCTTTCCGTCGAGTACGGTCTTCGCAACCACAGTTCGGACGACGTCGATTTCGGCCTTTCGGTGTTCCGCAGCTGGATCCGCGTTCGGCAACGGCCGAGCGGACACTTTGCGCAGCCGAACCCGAAGCGTCGCAGGCAGGATGCCTCGTCCGTGGGATGGGGCATCGCCGAGCTTGCGCGCCTTGCGACGCTCCTGAGGGCGCACGGCCTCGACGCAGCCGAGTTCGAGAGGTCGGCGGACGCCCTTGCGCGCGCCGTCGTCCGCACCCAGCGGGCGGACGGCAACCTCGGCGCTGCGTGGGACATCGACACCGGCAAGGTGACCGAGTGGAGCGGCGACAGCGGCGGATTCGTCCTGATGGGCCTTGTGCGCCACTGGCTGCGCACGCGCGACGACGCGGTGCGCCTTGCGATAGACAAGGCGTTCGACTATTACTACAGCCGCGACATCGACAACTTCGAATGCAAGGGCGGCGCAATGGACTGCGCGAGCATCGACCGCGAGGGCATCCACCCGTTCTTCGCTGCGGCCGTGGCGATGTACGCCGACACGGGCGATGAGCGCTTTCGCACGTACGCGCGGAAGGCGGGATGGTACTTCCTCTCGTGGCTCTACTGCCACAACGGCATATACGGGCCTGAGACGGACTTCGCAAAATACGACTGGAAGCCCGCTGGCTCGACCATCATCGGCACGGAGCATGCGGCGCTTGACGACTACGGGTGCGCGATGGTGGCCGACCTGATGGCGTTCTCCCGGCTGGACGGCAATCCGCTTTGGCGGGATGTCGCCGCGCTGATCTGGCGCAACGCCACGCAGGGCTTCCCCACCGAGACGCGCAAGGTGTGGCTCGGGCTCGAGCGGCCGCTGGGCGCGAAGAACGAGGCGTATTTCCAGACGCGCTGGAGCAAGTACCGCACGGGCGAGCGCAAACGGGGACACTTGAACTCGCACTGTACGTCCTGGGCCGCCGCCCACCGCGCCACGGCGATCTACGACCTTTCGGCGGAAGACCTTCTGTGGCTGGAGCGCGTGACGCGCCCCGCCCTTTCCCCTCAAGTTTTTCCGTAGGTAGTGTAACAGCGCGGAAGTTATGGTTTGGGTTGAAGGCAGAGCTTCGCGATGAAGGAATTAGGGAGTAATCACAGGGAAATCACGGGGGAATTACAGGGGATCCCCATGGGTGAAAAAGGGTAGAATATGTGATGAAACAAGCCCTCTGCAAACTGGTTGC
>CACZDG010000095.1 GCA_902779865.1 uncultured bacterium | reverse complement strand
CCGTAGTGCGTCATTTCACCGTAGTAGGTGTCTGCGAACTTCAGCCGGTAGTACCGCTGGCTCTTCCTGTTGAGAAACCGCGCCATGCGCTTCAGCACAACGCGCCATGTCCCTATGCCCCGTCCCGTCGGGCGCGTCGCAAAACGACTTCGGCGCGTCCGTGTTGGCTTCCGCTATCATGACACACTTGGCCACGGGAGACCTTTAGGGATGCAAGTAGCACGGGACCTCGTCTGGTCGCCGTATGAATTGGCGACACTGTGAGTCTAGTGGTTAAGCATACTACCACAACCTTTTTACTTGTCCGCCACCATGAAAGTACTACTCCTGCACAACGAAATCGGGAGAGTGGGTTGGCGAATCAATATCTACCGATAGATGACATACAATCTATCGGTAGATGGTATGTAATCTATCGGTAGATGATATCGAATCTATCGGTAGATCATATACCATCTATCGGTAGATTGCATACCATCTATCGGTAGATTATATGCCATCTATCGGTAGATTACTGTCGTGGTGTAAGACCAACCCAGTCCTATAGGGCGTCCACCAAAGTCATACTCCGGGTGCAATGCTGCAAAGTAGTAGGGTAGGCGTGCCATTTCCATACCGTGCGCCTAGCCCGTTGATGGCGAGGAAGGGACAGGCGTAGTAATGTGGGGTGGGGCAGGGGTGTCCCCGTCCATGGCATGGCAATCCCAATACATGAGGTTTTGTAACTGCCTCTCATTGCTTACGGCAACCAACCCGGCTTCCCCAGTTTTACCACTCCAACCTCCCAATCAAATCATCGCCCACTGCCTTCCGGCCTATCTCCACAAGCCGGTCCGCATGGCGGAAGTCGAGCGCCCACACGTCGCCCACTGACGGACGGATAAGCACGTCTGGGCTGTTCTCCGCGAAAGCCCTGCGGGTAATCTCCCAGTTGAAGATCGAGAACGTGCCCACCAACACGTCCATTATGTTGACCTTCTTCCACGACTTGCCCGCAAATGTCGGGCTAGGCGGATTGATATCGACGGCGATCACCTTATCCGCGCCCATCTCGCGACACGCCGCCACTGGCACAGGATCTACGAGCTGTCCGTCCACAAGCACGCGTCCCTGTCGTTCAACAGGCCTGAAGATGCCCGGTATAGACATCGACGCCCGCACCGCCGAAAGCAAGTCGCCATCGCGCATCGTCACCTCCTCGCCGGAGTTGAGGTCTGTTGCCACAGCCGCAAACGGCATTGACAAATCGGCGAAATCCCGTGCGGCAATCAGCTTGGAAAGCAACTCCTCCACGCGACGTCCCTGCATCAGCGCCTTGGACGAGAAGCGGTTCCCGAACACCAGCTTCGGCAGTTTCTTCCAATCCGGCTCCGCACACCATGCGAGAGCGGCATCCACGCGCCCGGCGGCGATGATCGCACCCGCAATCGCGCCAATCGAAGTTCCCGCCACGCAGTAAATGGGGATTCCCAACTCCTGCAGCCGCTGCCACACGCCGAGGTGCGCGATTCCACGCGCCCCACCGCCACCCAATGCCAATCCGATTTTCATGTTTTCACCTCCGCCTATCTCATCGTTTCTTTCAGGGGTTTCGCGATCAATCCTTCCCGTGCGAATTCTTCAATCGTCTTGAGGTAACGTTCCGCGCCCATCTTAAAGACCAGGTCGTTGTGGTTCGCGCCCTCGACAGGAATTAAGCGCTTGGGATCGTTTGCGAGCTTGAAAAGCTTCTTGCCGTGTTGGTGCGGAATCACTGTATCTGCCGTTCCATGTATGATCAGCACGGGACATTTCACGTCCTTTATCATCTTGAGGTTCGGGAATGGATCGATTGGCAGAATGCGTATCCGCGTCACCACACGCGGTGCGGAAAGGAACGGCGCCTCCAAGACGAGTCTGCCTACCGGTTTTGTGGCGGCAAGCTCGGTCGCGGGACCACTGCCAATGGAAAAGCCATCGACGATGATGTCCTCGGGCTTGAAGCCACGTTTTTCGATGAGCCAGTCATAGAGACGATGAACGTTCCGATAGCAGCCATCCTCGTCCGGCGAGCCATCGGACAACCCGTAGCCGGGATAATCGACGCACGCGACCGTAAAGCCGCGCCGTGCGAGATACCGGAGCGCGAACAGCGAGTTCGCGGCATCTTCCGCGTTGCCGTGGCATCGTAGAATCGCCTTCTTGCCGCGCTGCGGTCCCAGAACGATCGCGGCGATCTTCACGCCGTTCGTCCCGATGTCCACGTACCCTTCGGTCGATTCGCCATATCCGCCCCTGCAAAAATCAGGGTGGAACATGAGCGAATTGATGCACCCCATCCCCGTCAGCAACGCGACGACTGCGACGCAGGCCAGAATCCTCCCGGATGATTTCATAACAGTTTTCAACATGGTTGTTTCTCCTTTTTTGAGCAAGCCTCACATGAACGAGGGTGCTTCAGGTTACATCAATCCTTTTTGGCGCAAGTGCCGCAATAAGCGAGGCGAGTGTGTGGCCTGGTGTTATATTGCCCGCCCACACCTCGACGGAATTCCTCAACACGTACTCATTGCACCAGACGGCACGTTGCTTGTTGACGCCGGTGCCGTTTGGCACAGGCGAGATCAAGAGCCCACGCCCTTCATTGCAAGCCGCCACAACCGCAGGCAAAAGCTCGCCCTCCGGCGGTATGCCACCGGGGCATACCTGAACAAACCTCCGCCCGCTTTTCAGCGCCTTTTCGAAAACCGCCCGTTCCTGCGCACTCGTGAAGGTCGAAATAATCGGATCGGTGTGTCGGGCCTCCGCGCCCGCTTTCTCTTTGCGGGCACTGTGGCCCGCCACCCCGATCTTGACAATGAAATGCACATGGTTCGGCATCACCACGAACTCATCCATTTCAACACCCGCATACCGCTCGCAAAGCGACGCAAGCGATGCATCCACGGCCTGCCCCAGCTCGTTCAGAACGCACTTCTCGCCCACGATCGCGCCAAAGATCGTCTTGTTGAACGCCGCCTGGATCGTCACAAAGAACGTGCCACGCGAATAGTTGATATTCGCGTTCCGCAACATCGGCCGATGTTTCTTTTCATTTCCGTCGCAATCCATCTTCAACGCCTTATCCTTTCTACCCTGACGCCAAAATCTTACCATACGCTCCCTTCCGATGCAATCCCTCAATTTGTCAAAATATCGTATAAGAATTGTACTGGGATACAGACAAGAGGGTCTGGCCCGAGATTACTACTCCAACCACAGTTCGTTTTCTGCACAGACAAACAACGTCTGGGCCAGACTCCCGATGCCGTGGTGGAAAAACAGCTTTCCATAATGCGCGCCAACAACGCGCCCGTTTTCGGCAAAACGCGTCCTAAGCCGTAGGCAATAATAGGTCGATCTGTCAAATCCCTTTGTTCCCGTCGAACCGTCGCCATCCCAGTACCAGCAATAGACGGCAGGTTCCGGTTTGTCGTCAAAATGCACCGTGGCGGGGATTTGATACGCACCCGGCATGCCATCATACCAATTACACGTCCCGCGCAGGAAACCATTTCCCTTCCCGACGGTTTCGATGCGAATTGTCTGCCGGTATGCCGCCTGAGGCTTTTTATCATCTTTGCATTCAAACGCCTTTGTCAATTTCAGGTCGGGCGTTTTTCCCTTTCCGTATGGCGGCAGCCAATCGCCCTTTTCGCAGTCAAAGAACAACTCAGCCGACTGCCATCGTAAGGAATCGGGAATTTCAATTGCCGCCTTGACTTTCTCAACTGGCCGGATTTTCCTCTTCATGACGAAATCCAATACGATTCTCCCGTCTTCGCATGGTTGTTTCTCGTAGATGCAATGCCACGGGCCATCATATTCACGGTAATCATAGCATCCGTCCGCTGAAATCGTCACGTGTTTCAAGGCGACGCGGTTCAACTTCGGAACGAAGATTTCGCCGTTTTCATCCGTCGTCTCACGTATGACGTCCTCAATGTGGCTACGCGTACTCATATTTGCGAAGAAACTCGCTCCAGAAACAGGCTTGCCCTCCGCATCGCGCACACGCAGGACAAAGCCATGGCGTGGTTGCGCTAGGTCGTATGGCAGGCAGCACAGATCGACCACAGGCGATACGACCAGTTCATCCACGGCCGCGACGGCGATTCCGGCAGGTACCGTTGCAAGTCCAATCGGCGGGACGAGCACTCCAACGTAGAACAATCCGAGCGCGAGTTCACCCGGGCCTTCCCGCGTCGCCTGGAAAATCTCCCCAGATCGTTCGGAGAACAGGCTGGCTGGTGTCATCAGCGGCACCATCATCGCAATCACGATCATTAGACGTTTCATTTCTGCTCCTCCTTTAGAATTCCTGTGTCGAGCCTATTTGAACGACCAACCCACGAGCGGCGTGACGAAATTGTTGTGGTAATTCAAAGCTCCAAGCTGGAAACAATCGGAATCATCGGCAGTGTTTATGAAGCCTATTTGCAGATATCTGCCTTTGATACTATAGTTGAACACACCTAGCTGCACCCCTGCTCCACTGTTTAGCCCGCCGGCACAAATCACCAACGGCCCGTTGTAAAGTCCAACTTGCAGCGCCCCGCCGCCTTTGTTCATGATATTGAAAAGTCCGAACTGCGCACCATGGCAGTAGTCCATGAAGTTGAATACACCAGTCTGCATACCCAAGCCATACTGTGCGACAGTGCATTCTATGCCGTTGAATGCGCCTACTTGCAAACCCATGCCATCGCCAAATCCATTTACGGCACCAGACTGCAGCGCGCAACATTCCTCGGCGCAATTCAATAACCCCGCCTGCACACCATACATCGACTTGGCGGATCCGGCGACAAGATTTATCTGCGCACCATACACGGATCGGTTCCCGCCAAGATGCAATCCGCCAAGTGACAGTCCAGCGACATTCCAGTCGCGCGGCGGAATAGCGATCACGTGCGCGTTCGTGCGTCCCAACGTCCATATATCAACCGCAAGCGGTGTCCATCCGACTGTATCGCTACCCTCGTCGGCATACGCAGTGGGACACCACGCCATCGCAACAACTGCAAGTGCGACAAACATGATTTTCTTCTTCATACTCCCGCTCCTCTCAATCCTGTTAATCCTGTCTAAAAACATTTCAAGCATTATACCACTCCTCCAACTTTCGATTGAACTCGAGGCGCGTCAGGTTCGACCGCTCCTTCACCCGGTCCTTCCCGCGTCGCCTGGAAAATCTCCCCCGACCGTTCGGAGAACAGGCTGCCAAATGTCATCAATGGCAACATCATCGTAATCATTATCATCATGCGTTTCATTTTCATTCCTCCTCAACTCTTTGCGGCGTATGTCCTTCGCCCTTCTTCTCGGCATTGCGTGGTTTCGCGCCACGATCCTCTTGCCACAGAGGAATTGACAATATTGAAAACTCCGCGCCCTTCTTTTCATCAGACTTGTAACAGAATATTTTAGGCCATGTTTCGCCGAGGACGCTCCATTGAATGCGATCAAAGCCGTCAACGCCACCTTTTGTGCGTTCATAGCTGGCAATCATTAAACAATTCCAACTGTCACACGTTCCATCTGCAAGTTTTTTGCGCGTCGCCATGTCGTAATCCACCCATTGCTTTCTTTCGCGGGCCCACAACGGTATGTAACATTGTTCTTTCTTGTGCGTTATGCGGTGGTTGCGTCTGCCGTTATGGTCTTCTCGACTATACGCAACGGACTCCTCCTCTCCCAACAGCAGAAACAATTTCTTTTTACGCTCGGAATGCCACCAATTGTCAGCGCCATCCGGCAGCCGGTCCTCGTCAAGCAATGCGAGCCGGTTGTCGTACTCCACATGCCCCCAACGATCCCAGACGGGGAAGAGCCATTCGCCCTCGACCGCACCTGACACCATACCAATGATCGGCGTTATGCAAATGTTGGTAAAAGAATTGTGAACCCCACGCCCCGTCATAAGCACCTTAAACGTTCCACTGTCGCTCCACGAAAAAAGCGGCGAATTAAACTCCTTGCCAGGTTCTATGTACGTAAACAGCGAAGGTATTTCAATATACTCCACTCCGTTTGTCGTCGAAGACCATACCCCCAGCAGACCTTTCGGCCCCAGGAAATTGGTCTTTCGTTCACCTTCGGAACACCTCCAGTACACCGGGAAAGCGAAGACGTCTATTTTCCCGTAGCCTTCCATCAGCGCACACCCGCCCGCCATGGACGCTACAAGCATTATGGCAAATGCCTTTTTCATTCGCCCTCCTTCGCCTCAAACAAAGGCTTGAACTTGAGATAGAGGAACGCGCCGGCTATGAGCAACACGCCCACCGCCGCGAACACGCCGACGCGTCCGGGCGTGGCAAGCGACGCCGTATCGACAAACAGCAGTTTCGCCACCGAAAGAGCCAGCACTCCCAACCCCACAAGACGCGCCACCTTGACGCGACGCACGATGCCAACGGCAAGAAACGCCGACGCCGCCACCGACCACGTGATCGTGACGAATCCCCCGCGCAGAACAGGCAGGAACTCGTGCCCGAAGAAATGGCTTTCTACCGTAACGACCACGAATGCCATCACCGCCGCCGCTCGATACGCCAAACTGCGCAGCCAACCGGACCAAAGCTGCCTCTCGCCAAGGCGCCGGCCTGTAAACGCAACAAGCGCAGGAACCGGCCACAGATACTGAATGCGATCAACCAGGTCATGGGCATATCCGCCAACGGCCTTGTCCGCACAGACGGCAAAGTAAAAAAATCCCGCGAACGACATCACGACCGTCACAAGGAACGCGGCCACCTGAAGCGTGCGATCACCGCTCCTTGCGCCAAGCTCGACGAGAAGCGCGGCGAAAAGGCAGAAGAGGAGCATGGCCGTCGCATTGTTCAAGCGCCACCAGTCAAAGCACGCCGTACCGAGCGCGAACGCCGCACACACGCACGAGAACACGACGAACACCGGCGTGCCTCCCCACGCGCGGCGACGGCTCTGGAACGCAAGCGCGGCGAATACCGCCGTCCATCCAAGGTGATGCAGCGCCCGTGCACCGTTCCACGTTAGGTGGTTCCCGACGATTACGCCCAACTTGCAAAGACAGAATATCCCCGCTATCGCGGCGGCGCCCCAGTAGCATGGACGTATCTTCGCATTGCCTTCGCGCACCGCTGCGCGAACAGTGAGCGCGATGAACAATGCGTACTCAAGCGCATGGAACATATACGCGACGACCGCGTTGCAATGGGAACACGAGCCGCACTTCACCTGGGAGAAAAGCGCGGAAACCACGATCCCCGCAAACGCATAGAGCGTCCATCCGCGCATACACGCCACAACGCAAGCGCCAATGGAAAGTAGAAACAGATAAACGTGAAGCTGCACGTCGTGGTTCGTAAAGCTGCATATCGTCGGAACGAGGAACCCGCCAACGAGCGCAAGCCCCGCGATCATCAGCGACCTAAGCCGCACCGAAAGCGATCCCGCCGCAATCGTTGCGGCGAAAAGCCCCGCAAACGCGACATACCCCGAAGCAATCACCGGCGGCTTGAAGTAGCGATGCCCCAGCCCAAACGACAGATACAGCGCCACCAACCCCACCGCCGCACACACCTCGCCGAGAATCGCATAGCGTTCGCTCTTCAACTTCAGCCAAGTTCCAAACGTCGTTCCAATGACGCCCCACGCCATCATGCCATAGACACGCTGTACCGGACCGATCCAGCCCTTGTCGATGGCCAGCACGAGGAAGTATGCAATCGCCCCAACGAGCAGCACCGCGCCCACACGAGTGAGCCAGCGCGTCGCGACGGCGAATTCCCGCGTCATCCCCTTCGGCGCGAAATCGCCGCGCACGCAGAACCAGTCCTCGAACTTAGCCCAGAAGATGTCGAAAACACTCATTTCAACTTCTTCCGCAACCTCGCTCTGTTTCACCGGCTCGAAGACCGGTTGCGGTTCTGGTTGCTGTTCTGGTTCAACTTCTTGCACGGGTTCTGGTACCGGTGCCAGTTCGGGTTCAGGCAAAGGCTCGGGCGCCGGAACAAGTTCAGGCAAAGGTTCAGGAATTGGAGTTACGACCTCTTCCTTTTTCTCTTCAGCCTTCTTTTCTTTCCCGGAAACCGAAAGCCGCACCAACGAAACCTTGATGTCCTCTATTTCACGCTGGATGCAGCACACCCTCACCAGCAGCACTATGATCATGAACGGCATGGCGATTGTCAGCGCCAGCGCAATGATTCCAAATAAAACTTCCATGGTTTACCCCTCCAACGCCTTGAATAGAGTCTCGCAGATGTGAGCGGACACCTTTCCCGCCCATTCCCTCACGCCCGCGCCGGACGGTTTGAAGTCGGCGTGCCACTTGCGGTCGGCTAGCGCATACACGGAGACCTGAGCCCAGATCGCGGAAGTCCACAGGTCAAGCTGCTCCGGGTCCTTAACCTTCATCGCAAGGAGCTTTTTCAATCCCTCGAAAACCGGGCGCCCGAACGCCTCCTTGAACTCGGCGTGGAACTTCGTCGGCCGCGTCACCTCCTGACGGAAGAGCAGCGCGCAGAGTTTCTGCGCCTGCTCGGTCGGAAGCGTCATGAACAGCATGTCGTCAACCCACTCGCGCACCGCCGCGCGCCATGAGGCGTCGTCGCGTACCTTCTCGTGTAGGGTCGCAAGCGGAGCGCCGAGATCGCCGAAAAGACGCCTAGCCACTATGCGGTACAACGCCTCCTTAGAGCCGAAGTAGCGGCACAACAGCGCGACGTTGGCCTTTGCGCGGCGACATATCTCCCGCGCAGAGGCGAGTTCAAATCCATTCTCGGCGAACTCTGCCTCCGCCGCCGCCACAATCGCCTCGCGCGTCTCAATGCCGTCCTGCCGCGCCTTGCGGACCATCGGTGCCTGTTTCTTCATCTTGCATCCTCCTAGTTATCGTAAACACGCGCATATTTTATCACGCGCACCGTCCCTCCGTCAATCCCCTTTTCTCGGAAAAATCGGACTGATGTTATTAGGGTTACTTGTCTTAGCTGAAGAGCTTCGCGCCCATTTGCAGCAATTTCCAGGGAGACACGGCAATTTCGTCGGTGCCCGCGTCAGGCCTCGATGAAGCCGTCAGACGAAAAATGGATCGCGGAATCGCTCTGCTTCATTTCTGCTGCGGCTATGGCCTCACGGGGGGCTCGTAAAAAATCGGGGTAAGCGTGAAAATCGGATGACGAATGCTCCGGCAGGGCAGCATCGATGATGCCGCCCTGCCGGGTTTTGCAACGGGACTCTTTGGATTCACTAGCCGGTGGCGGTCCCCAAACGGGAAGCGCCGGTGAATAGGTCCTCTTCCTTGATGTTGCAGGGGCCGATTTCAAACGGCCCGACAACGAGTTCGAGGATGGCGTCAACAATCTTTTCAATCATCTTTTTCATTTTGTAATCTCCTTGTGTCATGTGTAGAGCAGATACCGTGCCAAGGTGGTGGCTCGCGGTTCGCGGTTCGTGATTCGTGGGTGAGTGGGCGAGCCGCGGTGGGGCGAGGCGTCTCGCCGAGCCGTCTCGCCGGCCTTCTGATGATTGGAAACAACTATTTGAAACAACTTGCCTTTAGCGCACGGGCTAACTCGCCCGTGCCCATTTGCCGATCATCAAACTGTCACGATTCTGAATGTTCAAGGTGCGCCCGCAGGATAATGTTGTTATTGAAAGTTGTCATGGTTGTTTCCAAATCCCAATGCGCTTGGGTGAAAAACGGAGATGCGCCCTTAGTGGTTCGTGGTTCGCGGTTCGTGGCTCGTGGCTCGTGGCTCGTGCTTAGCGGTTCGTGATTATGAAAAATTATAGTAACTATATTTTTGTCTATCATTCCAGCGGAGGATATGATAGACTGTCTGCCATGAAAACAACAGCTATATCCGTTCTTGGAACCCTCAAGGACGCGCATGGCGGCGCAGGCAAGGCGCGTTGGGACACGTGGCGCCCCGCAATCGGGCTTGTTCAGCAGGAAACTCTCCCGATAGACGAACTGCACATCATCTACAACAAGGCGTACAAGGACCTGGCCGACCGCATCAAGGCCGACATCAAAAGCGTCTCCCCAGATACGAAGGTCATACTGGACAACATCGAGCTGAAGGACCCATGGGACTTCGAGGAGGTTTACTCCAAGTTCTACGACTACTCCAAGTCGCCATGCTTCCACGAGGAGAAGACTTCCTACTACATACACATCTCCACCGGCACGCACGTGGAGAAGATATGCCTCTTCCTGCTCGTCGAGTCGCACCACCTCAACGCGAAGATCGTGCAGTCCTCGCCGAAGGAGGGACACGTCCGCCACTCGAACGACCCCAAGGGCGTTATCAACGTGATCGACCTCGACCTCTCGCGCTACGACGTGCTCGCCAAGCGCTTCGAGACCGAACGCCAGAAAGACCTCTCCTTCCTCAAGCAGGGCATCGCCACGCGCAACGCCGCCTTCAACCGGCTCATCGAGACGATCGAGCGCGTGTCCGTGCGCTCCTCCGACCCCATCCTTCTCACCGGCCCCACCGGCGCGGGCAAGAGCCAGCTCGCCAAGCAGATATACCTGCTCAAGAAACAGTCCGGGAAGGTCAAGGGCGCCTTCGTGGCCGTAAACTGCGCCACGCTCGGCGGCGACCTTGCGAAGTCCGCGCTCTTCGGACACAGGAAGGGATCCTTCTCCGGCGCCGGCACCGACCACGCCGGTTTCCTCAAGGAGGCCGACGGCGGCATCATCTTCCTCGATGAAATCGGCGAGCTGCCGATGGAGGCCCAGACGATGCTTCTCAAGGCAATCGAGGAGAAGAACTACCGCCCCCTCGGCGCCGCCAAGGACGAATACAGCGACTTCCAGCTCATCTGCGGTACGAACCGCAATCTCATGGACGACGTGACGAGTGGCAAGTTCCGCCGCGACCTCCTCGCCCGCATCGACCTCTGGAGCTTCCAGATGCCCGGACTCGCCGAACGCCGCGAAGACATCGAGCCGAACCTCGACTACGAGCTCCTGCAGTATTCGCAGCGTACGCACAAGCACGTGTCGTTCAGCAAGGAGGCACGCTCCCGCTTCCTCAAGTTCGCGCTCGCCCCCACGACGTCTTGGCACGGCAACTTCCGCGATCTCAACGCGATGGTCGTGCGCATGGCCACGCTCGCCGACGGCGGACGCATCACCGAAGACGTCGTAAAGGACGAAATCGCCCGCATGTCGGATGGATCGCGCGCCGCAGCGCCTACCACGGACAACAACGCCGTGCTCGCGGAACTCCTCGGCAACGACTACGCAGCGCGGTACGACAGCTTCGACCTCGCGCAGCTCGCACACGTCGTAGCGGTGTGCCGCGAATCCGACTCCGCCGCAGACGCGGCGAAGAAACTCTTCGCCGTCTCGCGTAAGGCGAAGAAGTCGAGCAACGACTCCGACCGCCTATCGAAATACCTCAGCCGCTTTGGGCTGAAGTTCAAGGGCATAGCAGCCGCGAAATGAAACTGAGGCGACGTAACACATTCTGATTGACCTGCACTGCGGTAGGGTGTAGAATGTCTGCGTTTGGAGAAACTGTTTCAAAGTGCAAATGAAAGTACTGCTGTTAGCCGGAGAGGAATCGGGCGTTCTGTACGCGGAACGCCTGAAACAGGCGTTGCCCGGATGCGAGTTCCGCACCTACCAGGACCGCTACAAGACGTCCGACCTTGCCGTCATGGGGTTCTGGCCAGTCGTGAAGAGGATATTCTTCTTCCTCGGCGTCCAGCGTACGATGAAGCGAATCATACGCGAGTGGCGTCCCGACGCGGTCGTGACAATCGACTACCCCGGCTTAAACCTGAAGCTCGCCGCATACGCGAAGTTGCTTGGCATACCGGCCATCCACATCGTTTGTCCGCAGGTGTGGGCCTGGCACCAGGACCGCATTCCGAAAGTGGCGGCGTCCGTCAACAGGCTGCTTTGCTTCTTCCCGTTCGAGCCCGCGCTCTTCAAGAACTACGAAAGCCCCGACTTCCACGCCACGTTCATAGGACATCCAATGGTGGACGTGTTCAACGGGGAAGGCCGGGCAACGAACGAAACGTCAGTTGCCTCGGCGCGGCGGATAGCAATCCTGCCTGGTTCGCGCATTGGCGAGATACGACGGATTCTGCCGCGGCTCCTGAAGTCGCTCCATCTGCTGAAGACACCGGCAGAGGTGCTGATCCCTGCGGCAAACGACGCGGCATACTCGGAAATCAACCGCCAAGTCCGCGCCAATCCGCCGCCGGATTCATTTAAGCTCGAAATCGCCCACGGCGGCGCACGGGACATCTTGCGCAAAGTTGACTGCGCGGCGGTGGCGTCCGGCACGGCCACGCTGGAAGCGGCGCTTGCACATTGCCCAACCGTGCTCGTCTATGCCGTATCCCCCATGCTCGCGTGGTTCGCGCGTCGCGTGATCACCGGCGTCAGACACATCGGCCTCGCAAACGTAATCGCGGAAAAGAGCGGCGTCGAACCACCAATGCCGGAACTGCTGCAGGAGGCATTCACGCCAGAAGCGGTCGCAGCGCAACTCACCGCATGGCTGGACGACGACGAGGCGCGCGGACGCGCTTCGCGCGCGCTGGACGCCGTGATGGCGCGTCTCCATTCCGACGGCGACGCACTCGGCGCGGCAGCGCGCGAAATCAAGGAGGCCGTCAATGCGCGTTGAGGTGGTGGGAACCGTTCCCCGCGTGTTCGGCCTCGCGAAACGGGAAGTGGTCGCGGCGGCGCGGTTCTTCGCGGAACGCTCGCGCGCCCGCGTGGGAGGCACATGGCACGAGGTTGTGGTGCATCTCGTGCGTGACGCAGCAAGCGACGAACTTCACCGAGCGATCATGGGCGTTGCAGGGGCGACGGACGTGATAACGCAGGCATACGACGCGGTGCCGCCGGAGGAACCTGGCCTTTACGGCGAGCTGTTCGTGAACACGGACCAGGCGCTGCGAGCGGCCCCGAAGAAAAAAGGCTGGAACGCCGCAAGGGAATTGCTCCTATACGTGGCGCACGGAATGGACCATCTTTCAGGCGCGGACGACCACGCCGAAGCAGATTACAACCGCATGAGAAGAAGGGAACTGAAATGGCTGAACTCACTGAAATCCTGTCTGGCGTGAACGCCCGCATCGCGGCGGCGTGCGCGAAATCCGGGCGCAGTCCTGGCGATGTCGAAATAATCGCCGTCACGAAAACGCACGGCCCCGACGTCGTGCGCGAGGCGTGGGACGCCGGTTTGCGCATCGTGGGCGAGAACAAGGTGCAGGAGGCGGCGTGGAAACAGCCGCAAAGCGTGTCCGGCCCCGAATGGCACCTGATCGGACACCTCCAACGCAACAAGGTCCGCGCCGCGCTCGAACTGTTCTCGTGCTTCCACTCCGTCGATTCAGTCGCGCTAATAGACCGCATCCAGACGATTGCAGCGGAAACGGGGGCACGACCGAGCATACTCCTCGAAGTGAACATGAGCGGCGAACGGTCGAAAAGCGGAATGCGTCCCGACGAGGCACCGGCAGCCGTCGAACGCGCGCTCGCCTCATCCAACATCACGCTCGAGGGCTTCATGACAATGGCGCCGTTCGTGCCGGAGGACAAAGTCGAGGAGACGCGTCCCGTCTTTGCGGGCTTGCGTGAGCTGCGTGACCGCATGGAGACGCAGTTCGGGGTGTCGCTGCCGCGCCTTTCAATGGGGATGAGCGGCGACTTCGCAATCGCCGTGGAGGAAGGCGCCACATGGGTGCGCCTCGGCACGGTCCTCTTCGGGGAACGCCCGAAAGTGAAGCCCCAGCGCACGGTGGACGCAGGCGACGCAGGTGAAAGCGGCGAGGGCGGCGGAGAGTTCGACCGCGTTATGGATTGACCGCGTTACAGGACAAAATGAAAAAAGATTAAATCCCCGCTTGCACCGGGGCGTTCAATATGATACAATATTCGGCGTTTTCACCACGTTCGGGCGTGGCGCAGTGGTAGCGCAGTTGACTGTTAATCAATTGGTCGCTGGTTCGAATCCAGCCGCCCGAGCCATTAAAAAGTG
>CACZDG010000094.1 GCA_902779865.1 uncultured bacterium | reverse complement strand
GCCGATCACGTAGAACGTGTCGTCGCAGTTCGTGATCCAGTCGCGGATCGCCTCGTTCATCGCGTCCTTCAGCGTGGCGCTGCCCTCCTCGATGGGATGCACCGTCGCGCCGAGCATCTGCATGCGCGCGACGTTCGGCGCCTGGCGCGCGACGTCCGTGGCGCCCATGTACACCTCGCACGGCATCCCGAAGAGCGCGGCCACGGTCGCGGTGGCCACGCCGTGCATGCCCGCGCCGGTCTCCGCGATGAGCCGCTTCTTGCCCATGCGCCGCGCGAGCAGGGCCTGCCCGATCGTGTTGTTCACCTTGTGCGCGCCCGTGTGGTTGAGATCCTCGCGCTTCAACACGATCCGCGCGCCGCCGAGGTGTTCCGAGAGACGCCGCGCGTACGTGAGGGGCGACTCGCGCCCCACGTAGTCGCGGAGAATCTCCTGGAACTCCGCCTGGAACGCGGGGTCGGCCTTGGCCTCGTTGTACGCCGCCTCGAGTTCGCGCAGCGGCGTCATCAGCGTTTCGGCGATGTACTGACCGCCGTATTGTCCGTAGTGTCCTTTTTTCATTTCATGAGCTCCTTCAATTTTTCTCCCGGGCGTTCGGCCCGCATCAATGTCTCTCCGATCAGGAATCCGTCCGCGCCCGCCGCGCGGAGGACGTGGATGTCGTCCGCGCCGCAGATGCCGCTTTCGGCGATCTTCACCACGCCGTCGGGGATCTGCGCGAGCAGCCCGGCGGTGATGGCGGGGTCGGTGTGGAACGTCTTGAGGTCGCGGCAGTTGACGCCGATCACCTTCGCACCGACAGCCGCGGCGCGCCGGATTTCCTCGGCGGTGTGCGTCTCGACGAGCGCCTCCATGCCGAGCGACCGCGCGTACTTGAGCCGCGCCGCGAGCGCGTCGTCGTCCAGGACCGCCGCGATGAGCAGCACCGCGTCCGCCCCGGCCGCGCGCGCGCGAAGGATCTGGAAGTCCGTGGAGACGAAGTCCTTGAACAGGATCGGCAGGTCGCTCGCCTCGCGCGCGCGCCGCACGTTGTCCTCGCCGCCGAGGAAGCGGTGGGGCTCGGCGAGCACGGAGAGCGCGGACGCCCCCGCCCCCGACAGCTCCTCCGCCAGCTCCGCCGCGCGGAAATACGGACGGATCACGCCCTTCGACGGGCTCGCCTTCTTCAGCTCGGCGATCACGTGGATGCCGGGGCCACGGAACGCCGCCGCGAAGTCGCGCGTCTTCGACGCCTTCTCGGCGTCGCGCCGGCGACGTTCGGTGAGGTCCGCGAGGATGTTGCCGCCTGCGGGACGTCCGCCCGCGCCGAGGAACTTCTCGAGCTTCGCGCGCGCCGCGCCGGAGTCGATCGACTCCTCGGCCACGGCGATGCCCTCCTTGAGGCTGCGCGCACGGTCCGCCATCCAGATGGCCGCCGCCGCGTTGATGACGGCCGCGAGACGGTACGCGCCGCGCAAGCCGCCGCCGAGTATGCCGCGCAGGATCATCGCGTTCTCCTCGGGCGCGCCGCCGGCGATCGCCTGGGCGGGATAGCTCGCGCCGCAGAGACGCGACACGTCGAACTCGCCCTCGCTCACGATGCCGTCGCGGAGCATCGCGAAGCGCGTCACGCCGTCCGTCGAGATCTCGTCCATGCCGTCGTTCCCGCACACGATGAGCGCGCTGCGCGAGCCGAGGCGGTCGAGCGTCTCGGCGAACGTGCGCAGGAGCGCCGGGTCGGCGACGCCGATCACGTGCTGCTTCACGCCGGCGGGGTTGGTGAGCGGACCGAGGTAGTTGAAGATCGTCTTGAACTTCAGCTCGCGCCGCGCGGGGGCGACGAACCGCATCGCCGGATGCAGGTTGCGCGCGAAGAGGAAGCCGATGCCGTTCGCGCGGATGCCCTCCGCCACGGCCTCCGGCGACGTGTTGAGGTCGTAACCCAGCGCCTCGAGGACGTCCGCCGTGCCGCACTTCGAGGTCGCGGCGCGGTTGCCGTGCTTCGCGATCGTCACGCCCGCGCCCGCCGCGATGAACGCGGCCGTCGTGGACACGTTGAACGTGCCGGCGAAGTCGCCGCCCGTCCCCACGATGTCCACGGCGTCTGGGTTCTCGCACGCCACATGCACGCCGGCGGCGCGCATCGCGGACGCGGCGGCCATGAGGTCGTCCGCCGTCACGCCCTTCTCGTGGTAGGCGGTGAGAACCTCCTTGATCTCCTCCGTCGTCATCTGCCCGCCCATAATGCGGGCAAACGTCTCCTGCGTGTTCATACGAGGCCCTCCAGAAAGTTCTTGAGCTGTTGCATGCCCGTGGGCGTGCCGATCGATTCGGGGTGGTACTGCACGCCCTCGATCGGCAGCGTCGCGTGGCGGATGCCCATCACCTCGCCGTCGTCCGACGCCGTGGCGCTCACGAGGAGCTCGGCGGGGAGCGTGGCGGGATCTACCGCGAGCGAGTGGTAGCGCATCGCGGCGAACTCCTGCGGGATGTCGCGGAACACGCCCTTCCCGTCGTGCCGGACAGGCGAGGTCTTGCCGTGCATGAGGCGCTTCGCGTGAACGATCCGCGCGCCGAACGCCTGCGCGATGGACTGGTGGCCGAGGCAGATGCCGAAGAGCGGCAGCTCGCCCGCGAACGCCTTGATGGCGGCGAGCGTGACGCCGGCGGAGTCGGGGTTGCCGGGGCCAGGCGAGAGAACGAGCGCCTGGGGCTTGAGCGCCCGGATGCCGTCCACGTCGATCTTGTCGTTGCGCACCACGTCCATCTCCGCGCCCAGTCCCCGGAAGTACTGGACGAGGTTGTAGGTGAACGAGTCGTAGTTGTCGATCATGAGTATCATAGCGTCTCCGCGAATTTGGCGGCCTCGAACACGGCCTTGGACTTGTTGACGGTTTCGTTGTATTCCTTCACGGGGTCGGAGTCCGCCACGATTCCGGCGCCGGCGCGCATCGTGAGACGCGTGCCGTCGAGGATCATCGTGCGGATGACGATGGCGAAGTCCATGTCGCCCGTGAAGCTGAAGTAGCCGGCCGCGCCGCCGTAGATGCCGCGCGGCGACTTCTCGTACTGGGCGATGAGTTCCATCGCGCGGATCTTCGGCGCGCCCGTGAGCGTGCCGGCGGGAAACGCGGCGCGCAGGAGGTCGAAGCCGTCCTTGCCCTCCGCGAGCGTGCCCGAGACGTCCGAGACGAGGTGCATCACGTGCGAGTAGCGCTCGACGTGCGCGAAGGAGTCCACCTTCACCGTACCCGTCTCGCATACGCGGCCGAGGTCGTTGCGTCCGAGATCGACGAGCATCACGTGTTCCGCGTTCTCCTTCTCGTCGCCCACAAGCTCGCGCTCGAGCGCGGCATCGGACTCGGGCGTCGCACCGCGCGGACGCGTCCCCGCGATCGGACACGTGGAGCAGGTGCGCCCCGAGAGCTTCACGAGCTCCTCCGGCGACGACCCAATCAGCGTGCGCGGACCCACCTTCATGAAGAAGTTGTACGGCGAGGGGTTCACCACGCGGAGCGCGCGGTAGAGCGAGAGCGGGCTCGCGGAGGTCTCCATCGTGAACTTCTGCGACGGCACCACCTGGATGCACTCGCCGTTCAGGATGTCCTTCTTGCACTTCGCCACGATCTCCGCGTACTCCTCCGCCGACATCTCCGGCGTGAATCCACCTAGTAGGGCGCGCTCGCCGAGCGCGCCGACACAGAACCGCATTGCCGGGCGCTCGCGCCGGAAGAACTTGGCGAAGAGCGCGTCGATCCGCTCGCGCGCGACGTCGTAGGCAGCGGGCGCGGAAGCGTCGATGTTCACGATCACGGTCACGGTGCGGCGCACGTTGTCGAACACGAGGATCGAGTCGGTGAGGATGAACGCGGCGGTCGGCGTACCCGCCTCGGGCGTGAGCTGCACGCGCGGCTCGAACACGCGCACGGCGTCGTAGGAGAGGTAGCCGATCGCGCCGCCCTGGAGCGGCGGCAGGTCGGGGTCGGCCTTGAAGTTCCGCTCCGCAAAGAGACGCCGCAGCGCGGCGAGGATGTCCGCGTCCGGTAGGAACGACACGCCGTCGGCGGGCGTCTGCATGAACACGGTGCCGTCCTTCTCATAGACGGTCGCGTAGGGGTTCACGCCGAGGAAGGAGTAGCGTCCGCCCGTCTCGGACGACGCCACGCTCTCGAGGAGGAACACGTCCTCGTCCACGGCGCGGGACAGCACGGAGACAGGAGTCTCCATGTCCGCGAGGTACTCGCGGTAAACTGGCACGATGCCGCCACCGGCGGCTCGTGCCTCGAACATCTCTCTTGTCAGTTCTTTCATTTGCTTTCTCTTTTTGTTTTTGGTTGGTGATTGATTGGTTCTCCCCTTCGGCCCGTATACGCAAAAACGGCCTCGCTCGTTCGGAGCGGGGCCGTCTGCCTTATCGGTGCTACTTCTTTCTCTTCACCGTCTCAGGGTACGCGGATGCCTCTCCGACTGTTCATCGAAGTTGCGCCACCACCAGAACTGGACGTTGAATTGCATTCTAATTTCCTGTTGCGCGTAAAGTGTACCACATTCTCCCGATCGCCGTCAACAGGATTTTTAAGATTTTTCTTCAAGCAGAATGGTGGGGCGAGCCGTCCGCCCCACAGGTACAACGCGCTGCCAGCGCGTTGCCGCGACAGACTACTTAACGATATATCACGGCGCGGAACGGGCGGGTGAAAAGTTAGCAACAACCCCTCGCGGCATGTCAAAAGAAAGCGGAAGGGAAAAGAAAGACAGACGGGGAATTCTAGTATTTCCCAATTATACCCTAATGCGATGGATGTCTCCGGCAGACGCGTCGTCGGACAGGGGCGGAGCTTCCGGGGGCGCATGGCGCTCGTTGTCGAGGCGGTCGGAGAGTCGCGACGCGAAGGAGACGAACTTCATGAACGAGTCGGGGGAATTCCACCGCGACGAGCCGTAAGCAGGGATAGACCGCAAAAGCCGCGATAAAGCCCATCTCGGGATCGCGTCCGACCGCCGGGAGCCCTTCATGCATCATCCCGAAGCCGAGATCCAGCAGATCGGTCATCAGCTTTCGCGACGGCACGTCCGGCAGATCGTCCGCCACAAGCGCCGCGACGACGAGCCTGTCCAGCTCGTCGTCGCGGGTTATCGTAAACGGCTGCCCTGCGACGTTGAACGCACACGAGCCATCGTTGAACTCGAGCGGCAGCCCAAGGTGCGCGGAGAGCGCACCAAGGGCGTCTTCACATGTACACGCCATTATGCAACCTCCTTCGCCTTGTCGCGGATGAACTCCTTAGAGTCGGCTTTTGCGTAGTGCTTGATGCAGCCCAGGAGGAAGTTCATGTCGTCGTACAGGTTGATTTCGTCAAGGCCGGCTGGCCGGTGGGAGACGTCGTAAACCACTTTGTCCGTGAAGAGGCGTCCGTTGGTCATCAGGCGGTTGAGGCGTTCCCTGCAGGCTCTGACGCTCTTGCTGTTGGAATCGTTCGGCGGCTGGATGCGGTCAATCATCGTGCGAAGCGTCGTCGCGATGAGCTGCTGCGCCTTTTTGACGTCCACGGTCTTGTTGCGGTAAACGAGCTTCATCATCTAGGCGCAGCGGGCCGCCTTGTTGTCGATGTCCGCGAGCATGGTCTCTTTGGGGGCCAGGATGTTCTCGACCCGGCGGGCGACAAGGTTGGCGAGGCGGGTAGCATCGGAGAGCTGGTCGGCATAGGAGCCGTCGGCCACGTTGTTCACGAATATGGCAAACTTCTTGCTGGTCTCGTCGTCGCTGTCCGACACCAGTTTGATCACGTCGCCGAGCCCCTTGCGGACGGCGTTCTCGAACTCCGCGTCGGAGATGTCTGGCTTGACGCGCATCAGGGTCTTGACTGCAGTCGTACTGGGTCTGGAGTTTTTCCTTGAAACGGCGCATCGTCTTGCCGCAGAAGAGGTTCGTGAACCAGTTTCAACTCGAGAAGCGAGCGCTGACGCCTCCGTTTTCGAACTACACGTCGAAGACGTTGTCGTTGACGCCGATTATCCCCTTAGCCGGAGCGTCGCCGCCTCTGCCGAGAAAAACCTGCGTGAACGACACATCCGCAAGCCGCCGATGACGGACTATGCAGTTACCTCGTCGCTCCCAATGCTGCGCGAATCTCCGTGGGCGAAAGATCGCGCCACTGCCCGGGTTCTAGTTCGTCAGGAAGGCGCAACGCGCCCACGGATACGCGCTTGAGCGAAAGCACCACGAGGTGCGCTGCGCTGCACATGTAGCGTATCTGGCGCTTACGTCCCTCGCGCAGACGAAAACGCAGCACATGGACGTTGTCGTCGCCGATGCGCAGCACCTCCACTGGCACGGGACGCGTCATGTAGCCGTCTGGCATCTCCACCGAACCGCGCAGTACGCGCAGCTTGTCATCGCTCCACCGTCCCGCCGCGCGCACGATGTACGTCTTTTCGTGCTCGAAGCGCGGATGCGTGAGACGGTTCACGAGGTCGCCGTCGTTGGAAAGAAGGAGCAACCCTTCGCTGTCCTTGTCAAGACGCCCGACTGGCACGAGGCGCTCGCGAACCTTCCCACGCAGCAGGTCTGCCACGGTACGTCCACCAAATGGGTCGGATAGCGTGGAAAGCACGCCCGCCGGCTTGTACATCATGATCGTGCGCGTCTTCTCCTCGGCGACGCCTAAGGGCTTGCCATCCACGGTGATGCGTACAGACGCCGGATCGACGCGTGCGCCTGGTTCCGTGACAACGCGGCCGTCAACTGTCACGCGCCCTTCGGCGATGATCTCGGCTGCGTGGCGACGCGAGGCGACGCCACGGTGCGAAAGCACGTTCTGAAGACGTTCTTCCAAAGCAGGCTCCTCCCTATCCTCTATAACGCGCCACGGCTTCGGCGTATGCGGGAGTGTTGATGTAGCCGCAGCTCTTGAATTCTGGGCAGAAACCGCGATATACGCATTCGGGCACACAGCACGAGGCGAGTTCCGGTTCCTTTTCGGCAAGTGCGTCTATCACCATCTTCCAAGCAGCGCGCGTCTCGGGCGATGCCTGCGAACAAAGGCGGCGGCGGCTGATGAACATCATCTCGGCCGCGTTAGCGAAGCACTCGTGCTCCACCGGCGCGTCTTGCTGCTTCACCGTGCGGTCTTCGCCCGTGCGGTCAGTGCGCTGCGTGGAAACAAAATGCTCGATGCCGTACTTGTGGCGCACGAAGTGTACGCTAACCCAGTACGGCAGGTTTCCCCATTTCCACGAGACTATGAGCTTGCGTATCGGAGAGTGCTCTGCAAGGAGAATGCGCCGCTTCCACGCGGACGAGGGCTCCTTGGAGCCTGCCCCCATGCGAATCGTCGTACGCGCGGCGTCCGCGACGTCGCGCCAAGAGCCAACTACCTTCAAGTATCTGAGAACGGTCTTTTCCATAGCGCAGTTATTATGCCAAATCCAGACGCTCTGTGCAAGGACAAACTGGATCGTGCGCGATTCTCCGATTTCACGGTGTTTCACATGTTGTGTTCACAGCTGGTATTTGGTATAATGTCTTCGTTCTTAACCATGATAAATGTTCTCAACAGACTCCACGCTCGGCTCGGCGATTTCTGGTGGTACTCGCTCATGCTCTTCTGCGCGTGTCGCGTAGCAGACCTCCTCAACGCCTTCGTCGGCCTGTGGCTCGTTCCCAAGTACGTCGATCCCTCCGAACTCGGAGCAGTCACGCCGCTCGGGAATTTCGCGGGGCTTCTCGCCCTTCCCGTAGCCGTGTTCGCAAACACCTTCCGCAACGAGGTGTCGCGACTTTCCATTGATCAGGAATTCGGCAAGCTCAAAACCTTGATGCGCTCCGTGTTCATCGCGGCCGGCGTATTTCTCTTTGCCGCAATCGTCGTTGCGCGCTTCACGCTGCCCATGTTCCTCGAGCGCATCCGCATCGTCGAGGGGTCGCTAGGATTGATCATCATCGCGACGTCGTTCATCACGGCGGTCGCACCTATATTCACTAACACGATCCAGGCGCTCAAGAAGTTCAAGGCGAACGCGGTGATGAACCTCCTCGGCGCACCGCTCCGTCTTCTGACGATGCTCATCGCGATGCCGTTCCGTCCACTTGCGGGTTACTTCGTGGGACAGGGCGCATCGCCCGCGTTCAACATCGTCGCGTCGGTGTTCTGCCTGCGAAAGGAGCTCTCCGTTCCAGCCGAACCCTACTGGAACCGTGAAGTCGTCAGGAAGTTCTCGAAGCTTCTCGTCATCTTCCTCATAAGCGGCGTAGCCAGCAGCGTCTGCATTTTCATTGAATCAACCGTTCTGCGGCAACGGCTTCCCGACCTTGATTCAGCTGGTTACTATATGGCCACGCGCTTCTCGGACATCTCGAGCTTTCTCTTCAACACGCTCGTATTCACGATCTTCCCCTTCACGGCCGCACTCGCAGCGAAAGGCCAGGACACGCGTCCGTTGATCCTAAAGGCTGCCGCCGCGACGATTGGCTTTAGTGTTCTCGTCGCCCTCCCGTTCTTCTTTTTCGGCGGCACGATCCTCTCCCTGCTTCCGCACGGCGAGAAGTACATGGCGTATGGATGGGCGATTCCGTGGCAAATCGGCGTCAGCACCCTCGGCGCGCTGATTGGCCTCTACGTCACGGCTGAGATTTCCGCCAACCGCTTCAGATTCATGATGTGGATGGTTCCGCTCGACACCATCTATCCCGTGCTTCTGCTCCTTATAACCGGATACGGCTATTTCTCCGGCGTCATCCCGGCCTCGTGGACAGAATTCCTCACCGTGCATAACATCACATCCCTAGATACTATGCTCTGGTGGATGACGGGCTTCAACGCGATCAAAGTCCTCGGTTGCATTATCGCGATGGCGTCGAAAGGGAAATCGGTCCCGCACTAATCAATGCCTCGCCATACTTGCGTTCCGGTTGGGGGCGGCAATACTCGTCAATCGGATATCGACCCGATTTTGAGTGAGCGGGGTATTACCCGATACCGCGGGCGCGTTTGATTTCATCCCATGCCGCATTGATTCGCGCCATCTGTTCATTTGCCCGCGCGATCATTTCCTCGGGTAGGCCCTGTGCACGAAGGAGATCCGGATGGTGCTTCTTGGCCTGTGCGCGGTAGGCTCGACGCACCTCCTCGTTCGTGGCGGAGGCGCTGCATCCAATAACGGAATAGGGATCGACGGCGCTTTGGGAGGTTTGGCTAGTGCGCATCCGGCGAGACCGCTGTTCTACGAAGATCGATGGGCGTATGCGAAGAGGCGTGACTATCAACTCGAGGATGCTTCGCTCCTCGACTGACACCGTACCGTCCGCACAGGCAACGTCCCAGAGGATGTCGTACATCATTTCGCGGATGGCGACGGCACGGGCAACGGAGGCAAAAGACTCGGCGTATTCAAAAATCGAATGGGAGTCCGTCTTCGCCGCACGGAAGGCCCTTATACAGAGCTCGCGGTTTTGAGGCGTGAGGCCAAGCCGCACGAAAGCCCGCTCGCCAGCCTCAATCTCAGTCGCGTCAACATGGCCATCTGCCTTTGAAAGCTTCGCCAGCATCGCACCCACGGCAGTGAGGAACACGACCTCGCGCTCCTGCGGCGTTCCATGGCGCGATGTGGCACGCGCCCGCATCCGTTCATGTGCCTCATTCTTCATCTGCCGCCAAACCTCAGCCTCCTTAGCCTTCGAACCGAGCAAGTCAGCGATGCCGCTACCTAGCACGGCACCGATGATTCCGCCAAGCGCCCCAAACCGGGAACCCAGCGCATAGCCTATCGCACCACCAAGCCAGCCCATCTACTTTTACCTCTCATGTTTTTACACTTCCATCACTTAAATCGTCGCGTCTGCTCAATGTAGCCGTCTCCCTGCGACATCGCCAGTGAACACGGACTACCAACATTTCTCCGGGGTGAGGAACAAGTCCGGAAACGCCCCCTGCTGGAAAAACGCGAAGTCCTCAAAGCAGTGGTGCGTCGGACGGCTCACCCTGCCAGATGCGTCCTTGACGACTACCGGCTTCGGATTAAACTCGGGCTTCCCGACCTTGGTGAACTTGCCTGAGAATCTTGCCTCACCCGGCTTCGCCATGTAGAAACGGTACGTCACGCCATTGCGGAAACGGAACGGCTTGAGACACACAAGTTCCCCAGGACAGGAATCGGACGGACGGGCAACCGCCGCATGGAACTCGCGCCGTACCGGGGCGTCGGCAAGAAACGGCGAGCAATCCTGGAGATCCGAGAAGTGGCAGTTATCAAACGAAACGACTACGGAACCTTTGGGCTTGCCCTTGATTTGAATCGCGCTCCCGCGCTCGTCCTCGAACGCGCAACTCTCACATGAAATCTCTCCCCGCACGCAGGAGGTCTGGCCTGTTCGCCCGCTGGAAAGCCAGAAGCAGTTTCTCCCCGATATGCGGCAGTTGGCGATCTGTACGGATACGGGCTTCGAGGACGCATTGAGCTGCCCAAGATAGAATTCAATGCCGAAGCCAGCGTTGTCGGTGATGACGCAGTCCCTCATCACGATGCCGGAAAGCTCTTCGCACGCCCGGTTCGGCTCGAAGTCTATGCCCGCCGAAGGAGGGGTTCCTCCCGTGTTTCTCAGGATGCACCGCTCAATCAGGAGGTTGCACACGGATATCACGCTGATGCCCTGACGGTAGTGGCGGTCGCAGACAAGATCCCTCAGCACGATGTCGCGGCACGGACCGTTCTTTCCGTCCACGCCCACATACACGCCGTCGCCGCCGGATTCGATAAGCGTCAGCCCCTCGACCGTCACGTTATGGCAACTGAGGAGCTTGATGTTCATCCGCCATTCGGCTTTCTTGTACGGGGCGGCCGCATAGTCCGCCCGGTGCATACGCAGCGTGGCGCCGTAGCCGCTGACTTTCACGTTCTCCGCGCTCCTGAAAGCGAGGAGCGAGTCGGTCAGCCCGAGGTATTCGCCCTTCTTCGCGACCACTTCCACTCCGCGCTCGAACACGATTTCGCAGTTGGAACGTCCGAAGAGCGGACGCGTGATCCACGGAGACGGCTGCCTGTCGATCACGATCTTCCGCGCGCCGGAGTCAAGCGCCTTCTGGAGGATTTCGGTGGAGTCGGCGGGATCGAATCCGAATGACGAAGCCCTCACGCACTCCACCGGTTCAGAAGCAGCCACTTCGGACGAAACGACGGCAGATGGTATCACTGCTACGCATATTGCCACCAACGCGGCGAATACTGACGATGTTTTCATTTAACTTGATTCCTTTCACTTTGAACAACGCACGCGCCAGCGACGGGAATTTCGCCCGACCGCCTACACCTCCTCCATCAGCTTGCTGAGCTGCTCCTTCAGCCGCTCCAGCTCTTTCCAGTCCTGTCGCTGCTCGGCGTAGGCGATCAAAACCTCCTGTTTCTGGATTTCATCCATATACAGCCCCATCTGCTCCATGTTCATTTTAGAATTTCTCCTTGTGGATCTTCGACGGCCTCCACTTGTTCTTCGGCCTCGCCGTCGGGTCGGCGGGATAGCCAACGGGGACGACGCAGAGCGGGACGTACCGCTCCGGGATGGACAGTATCTTGCGCACGGCGGCGATGCGGTCCTCATGCGGGTAGGCCGCCGTCCAGACCGCACCCAGCCCCTGCGCCGTCGCGGCGAGAAGAATGTTCTCCGTCGCGGCGGAGCAGTCAAGCATCCACCACTTGTTCGGCTGTCCGCTGGCCTCTTGCAAGGTGTCGCCGCACACGACTATTGCAAGCGGAGCCTGTGCGATCATGCCGCCGTAGCGGTTAGCCGCCGCGAGCTGCGCCAGCACCGCCTTGTCCTTGACTACGATGAACTCCCACGGCTGGAGGTTAATGGCGGTCGGCGCACACATCGCGGCGCGGAGCAGTTTCTCCACGGCCGCATCCGGAACCTCTCTGTTCTCGTATCGCCTGATGGACGTGCGCTCGGCGATTACCGACAGCGCGTCTTTTGATTGTTCGCTGCCGAGCTGATGTCCTCCGTCCTGCGAACACCCAGCGAGCAGCACCGCGGCGGCAAGAGCCGCAACATTCGCCGATTTCATGGCTGCGCTCTTTATCATTCGTCGTTTCCTTTCACATTCCTCTTTTGAGCGCGGCGATGATCTTGTTGCGATCTTCTTCCGAAAGCTCTTTCTTGGGTTTGACGCTGGGCAATACCGTCTTGAGGGTTTTCTCCATCACGAGCAGCACGGGATGCCTGTACAGATCCGTGGACTTGGCGTACCACCCGACTGCGCAAAGCACGGGATGCACATAGACGTTGAGGCCGGTCAAATCGTCGATAAGCTCCTTGGCGGAAAACGCCGCAGCCCTTGCCTGCGCGATTTCGTCGCACTTGGTGTGTTTCATGCCATTCCAGAGTATTGAATTCCCGTCGTATCTCACCTCCGGCGAACCCTTGGCAGGCTTCACGTAATTCTTTGTCTCAATGGCAAAGATGCCGTTGCCGCCGATCAGAAGATGGTCGATGTTGAACCGCCGCCCGTCCTTCTCCAGAGGTATGTCGTGAAACACCGTATAGCCGATGGGGATGAGATCCTGCTCTATGGCCTGTGCAACTATGCGCTCGCCTTCCTCTCCGCGTCTGTAGTTGCGAAGCATCTTTCGTCCTTTTATCATCTTGCGCACGGCGTAATACGTTGCTATCGCCGCAAAAAATACTCCAAGCCAGATGCTGGGGGGTGTTTTGAGATAAACATGCATAGCCTCGATGATCAGTATGCACCCTCCCGCCACCATTAACATGCCCGGACCTTCAACCATATCCGAAAAAATCTTGTCGCGTTCCTCGCGGAGTGCCTGTCCTGGCAACCGCTTGACACTTTTGCCGATGGATTTTACCTCATTAGTTTTTGCCATATCCCGATTTTTCCTCTTGTTCCTTGTTTGCGATTTCCGCCTCCAGCGCGCGCGCCAGCTGGTCGGGGCAGGACGTACCGTTGCGGCATTGGATGCCCTTGAGCAGGCCAATCACGTCCTCGACCTTGCGTCCAACGGCGAGCTTGGCGACGCCTTGCGTGTTGCCGGGACAGCCCCCGACGAAGCGGCACGAGGTAAGCACACCATCCACCACCTCGTACTCAATCGCCCGCGAGCACGTTCCTTGCGTTGTATAGGTTTTCATTGTTTTCACCTACCCGTGCGCCGATGGTGTTCAGACACCTTTTCGATCCAATAGTCGGCCATGCGGATGTGCGCGGCGTAAGTCGGATGCGCGGCGTCCCAGTACCAATAGCCCGGACGCGCGTTCTCCTTGATAAGCGTCTCGTCGTAGAGTTTCTGGAAATCGACGAAACAGAGATTGTGGCGTTCGGCGACCTCCCGCGCGGCCTTGCGCCAGGGAGCCAACTGCCCTCTCTCCGGCTCACGGAGACAGAACGGCTCGCAGAGCACCATTTCCACGCCGGGGAACTTCTTCAGCGTCGATGAGACGAGCGTTTCGAGGTTCGCCGCGTACTTCTCAAGCGTAATCTTGCCGGATTTCGTCTGGTAGAAGTCGTTGATCCCCACAAGAAGCGAGACGACGTCCGGCTTCGCCGTTCCCGTCCGCTCCGGGAACGGCGACTGCCAGCCCTTCTCCCCAAACTTCAGGTTGAACACGTCGTTCTCCCACCTTTTGAGGAGTTTCTCCGTCGTGTCGCCGCTGGTAGCGCGGTTCAGGAAACACAGTCCCATGTTGGGACGGTAACCGAGATACCGTGCGGAGACCTCCGCCTGGTAGCCGTGGCCGAGGTAGTGGTTCATGTCCCCGCGCCGCCCTCCATGCGTGATGGAGTCGCCGATGAAGAGGATGACGCTTCCATCCTTGAACACGCCATCCGGCGCGACATCGCGCGGCGTACCAGCCCACGCGAACGATGCACATACAGCCGCCAACGCAGCGAATACTGATGATGTTTTCATTTGCTGTTTTCCTTTCTTGTGTTGTCCGGCGACGCCACGAAGTGCGCTCGCTTCGCTCGCTATTTGGTGAACCCTTGAACGGGGCGAATAGGCTGCCCGAAGTAACGGTAGTAGTAGCTCACGGCGTGACTGCCCGAATTGAAGCCGAGGTCCCACG
>CACZDG010000093.1 GCA_902779865.1 uncultured bacterium | reverse complement strand
GGATGCGCGCCTCGGTACCGACGTCGGCAGAGAGTCCGAACGCGAGGCATCCGGCCACGGCGCACACGACCGCCCTGCCCCAACGCATTTTTCCCGTATACCTATTTCCGTATGTGGCTTTCTCTTTCATGGTTATTTGTCTTTTACTTGTTCTGCTCTAAGTTCAAACGGCTCCATAGAGAAGTTCCGTTCGCGGAATAGTATACCACATTTCGGCGTCGAAGTGGCAAAGGCAGAGCAAAGAGGGACGCAACAAGTTACGTCCCTCTCATGGCTTTCTTCCTTTCTTGGGCTAGCGATGCATATATTATACTTTTTTCCCACCTGTCAATCCCGTGCACCCTTGCCTACAACTTCCTTGTGATTCCTCATTGCGGACTTTTCAGTGGGACTTTGCGTACACGTGGATGTTCGCGTCAAGCGCCACGGGGACGAACGCCGCATCGTCGCCGACGGCGATCTCGGCCTTGCCCGAAAGCCCCGCGTAGTACAGCGGCAGCACGACGCGCCGGCGGATCGGCTCGTCGAGCGGATTGAAAAGCGAGGCAATCGCGCGCATGCCTTTGCCGGGCGTCGGATCGACCATGACCCATCCGTCCCAGTCGCGCCCGTCCGGACGGCGGAGGTGGATCATGTCGCCGTCCAACACGCGCCGGTTGCGCTTGTAGAAGCCCACCCACTTCCTCACCAGCGCAAGCGTCTCGGGCGTGTCGTACAGGCGCGGACCGCGCCAGCAGGCCTGTATGCCGGCGCCGAGCAGGTTGGCGAAGCGGGCCGAGTAGTGGTCGAGATGCTCCGAAAGCGGCTCGATCGTCGCCGCCGCGCCGCCGCCGTGGTACTGCGAAAGCGGCACGAACATCCAGTGCATCGACGTGTTGCGCGTCCAGTTGTTGTCATAGACGTTCTGCCGCTCGATGAGCACCTGGTACCTGCGCGGCAGCGACCAGTTCGTCTCGCGGTAGCCGCCGCCGGTCTTGTTGCCGCCTTCGAGGAAATAGCCGTCCGGCTGGTTCACGTAGATGCCGTGCGCGCGGCAGAACCGGTACAGGTCGCTCTGCGCGCGCCACTGCTTCCACACGGAATCCGCCTTCCCCGAATGATAGGGATGGTTGGTGGCGGCGCAGAAGTCGCCGGGGAACGGCCCGTCGTTCTCGAACACGCCGAACCCGGCCTCCGCCATGAACGAGGCGAGCGTGTCGAAGTAGTCGCGCCCCCAGCGCGAGCAGAGGCACGGCGCGACGCCGAAGACGGGCTTGGGGTTGTGGACGTTGTCCGCCTTGACGCCGGCCGAACGCGACGACATGAGCGAATAGCCGCCCAGCGCGATTCCGGCGGCGCGCGCCTCGTCGGCGAGCCCCTTGTACAGGGCGCGGTAGGAGGGATCCTTCGATTCGAGGTTGAACCGGGAGCCGAAGCTCATGATCACGAGCTCGAACCCGGTCTCGCGGCACTGCTCGATCGCGGCGCGGATGTCCGCGGGCTTCGACGTGGTTTTGTGGAACATGAGCGGGTTCTCGCACGTCCACGGCGCGATGAGGCGGTACATCCTGCGCATGGCGAGGCCGCGCCGCTCGCGGTCGGTGCCGTCGAAGAGAAGTTCCCACACGCGGAAGCTCTCGAACGTGCCGCCGGGCTGCAGCACCTCGCCCGGACCGCTTTCGGGACTGCACTTCAGGGTGTGCAGCCCTTCGTACTGGTAGTTTTCCTGCGTGCGGTACGCCTTGTCCGTCACGTAATGCACGGCGGGCGCTTTTTCCCCGCGCCATCCGAGGTTGCCTTCGTAGCCGTAGTTGCTCTCCACGTGCAGGTTGTACGGCACGGGGAAGCGCTCGAAGTCCTGCATTCCGGAAGACTCCGCGAGGCGAAGCTCGTCCGCCGTGAAGGAGTCGATGCGCACGGCGCGGTCCGTGCTGTTCGACACCACGATCCATTTGGAAACGAGCGGTGCGCCGTCGTAGATCTCGTAGTGGACGTCCACAAGCGGCAGCGGCTTCGCACCCTTCGGCGGCGCGTAGTGCATGACGAGGTGCTTCCCCTTCGGCGGCCACGCCACTTCGCGCGAAAGCCATTCCGGACGCGGCTTCCACGCGAAGCGCGCCTCGATCTCGCCCGTCTCCGCGCCGGTGAATTCGTACGCCCCCGGCGCCGATTTCATTCCGGCGACCCACTGCGGAAGCAAGTAGTTGAGGACGGGCTGCCCCGTCATGCCGCCCACCGGACATTCCACGCCGTCGAACGTCACGCGCGCCTCCGGCAACATGCCGCGCACAAGCTCCTCGCCCGTGGCGAGACACTTGAACGACGTCGTTGCCGCCCCCGGCCTGACTGTGATCTCGCGCCGCGCAAGCCCGTTCTCGAGAATCCACGCGCCGTCGGCCTCGCGCACGACCGCCTTGTATCGCGAAGGATCGAGAAGCCAGTCGCCGCCGCCGCAACACGAATCCGCCGCAAACGCGGGACACGACAGCGCCAACGCCGCCGTCACGGCCCAAGCGGCCTTTTCAAACAAACATCTTCTGCTGGTTTCTTTCTTGGGCGCGGTACGCGCTATCGGTAGGCGGACAAAATGATGGACGATGCCAGCTGCCTCTTCCTCGCGCTGCTTCGCTCTCATTGCCTCAATGTAGCGATGAATGTTGTGTCCATATCGTTCGGAAATCTTCCGCCGTATAGCATAGATTTCCTCCATGATCGGATCGCCGTCCTCCGCTTCGCCGCCGACATGTTGGGAAACATAGACGTCACACGTAGGCGCAATGGTCTCCCACCATTGGCGCGTGAAAGCCTGTTTGACGGCGATATGAGACAACGGCGTTCTGCCGCCGTTCAGGTAGCTCCAGAACGACGTCTCGCAATAGACCTTCAATCTCTGTTTCGTCTCTTCCATGGTTTTTCCGCCTGAGGGCATATCCCCCTCAAGCAACGCATATTCTACACAATTTCCCCTTCCCCTGTCAAGCGGACGGGCGGACAAAAAAACTTTCCGCGGCCTGCCGCCTTTGTTTTTGGGTTAGTCGGCGGAATGGTGGGGCGAGCCGTCCTCGGCGAGCCGCCCGCCATTACCAACGGTAGGGGCCGACCACCGGACGGCCCGGAGATGTGGCAAAACCGGTCAGACCAGTTTTGCCACAACTCACTCATGCTGTTGGTCCTTTTGATGTGTGGTTTTGGTTTGACAGGATTTCGCCTTTGCTTTGGCCGTTGTTTTTGTCCGTGTAGAACATGTAGAACGTGTTGTTGTGCGCGGGCTACTTGACGAGAATCATGAAACCTGTGAAGCGCTTCAGCCTCAGTCCTTCAGGCTCGGAATAGATTCTGTAGCCGTTAGCCCTGGATTGCGCGTCAAGAACGAAGTTCACGTTCGCGGGCTGCGACGACCAAGTGACGACATACGGGTTCTCACTCTTCCTGACCGCGTTGAGGTCGGTTCTACCCGCGAGGTTCACGTTCACGATTGACGGCGCCTCCGCCGTGCCGGACGCGAAGCCAATATCCTTCTTCCCGCCCGTGAAGCGCGAGTACATCGGCCAGCCCGAATCCGCCGGCCACGCGCGCAGGTCCATCGTCGAGCCGTTCTGCATCGTGCAGCCGTAGTAGAAGTTCGTCACCGGCTTGAACACGCCATAGACGTTCATCGCCGCCGTGCCCTGATTGTAGTTGTATGGATAGACCGCCTCGTAATTGCGCACGGAGAACGGGACTTTGACGTTCAACGCACAGTTGATTCGGAAGTCCGCATTCGTGGCGACGACTGCCGTCCTGTCGGCCACAAGATATCCGCCGTTCGTCACGTCCACCGTCCCGTTCTTGACCGTCGTGTGGTAGAGAAGGAAGTTCTGCGACTGCCAGAGATTGACGGTCAGCGTATGGCCGCCGAGGTCAAGCGTTGTCGCCCCCGAACTCGCTCCGTAGAGTCCGTATCCATAGATGAGTTCGAACGTGGAATCATCCCCGAGGCTGACATTTGACCACTGCGTCCAATTGGAGAGAGAGACCGCCGCGCCGTTCTTCATCGTTCCGCCGTTCAACACAAGTTTGTAATCGTTGTACTCCACATGTCCGTTCACGTCTATCGTTCCTTCCTCGTTCACGGTTATCGTGCTGCCGCTGGTTCCTATCGCACCTCTGTTGACACGTGCAATTCCTCCCGTCACCCCGCTCTTGAGAATTCCCTTGTCGATGACCGTACCGCCCGAGTAGGTGTGCCACTCCCTCGTAACCAGAAACGTCCCCAATCCTTCCTTGACGAGCTTGAGCGAGCCCGCAAGCGTCGCGGGGCCGTTCTCGTATGTCGCCCCATCGGGCACGTCGATGTGCAGCTCGCCGCCGGCCACGCCGGACGTGAACGTGCCCTCGCCGTCGAAGTCGTTGATGTAGAGCTTGTGTCCGTTCAGATCGACCGTCTTGCCCGACGGCACGGTGACAACATCGCCGAGACCGCGCCAGTCGCAGTCCTGCGAGAGCGACACGTCATCTGCCTCGAAGCGAAGGTATTGCCACGGGATCGTCGTCCCCTCCGGCACGTTGAACGGCACAGAGCCGCTCACGATCACGCGCGTCAGTTCGCATGGGAGCGTATCGGAAAGCACCGCGCCAGCGCCGTTGCGGCACTCCCAGTTGGCGGCGGAGCCGAGGCTCGTGCCGTCGCCCGCGCCGGTCCACGTCGCCGTCGCCGCGACGTTGTCGAGCCGCGCGTACACGGTCTTGCCGTCGTTGGAAAGCGAAAGCACGAAACGGGAGTCCGTCACGCCGAAATGCGCAAGCACGTCGCTCTCGCCCGCCGGAAGCGCGATGCCGTCCGTGACGAGCGCGACGTCGCCGCCGTCGTAGTTGGAGACGTCGAACGTGATCTTCGAGCCCGCGCCGAGCGTGAGCGTCCCGCCCACCTTCACGTCGTAAAGCGGCACGGTCAGCTGAAGCCCTTCGCCGATCTCCAGTGCCTGCGGCGCAAAGCGGGAATCCGCCGCAGCCTTGATGGTGGCTGCGGACGGACTTGCGCCGCCCGCCGTCAGGACGAGCTTCTTCGGCGTGACGAAGGTGTCGTTGGTGAGTTCCACGCCGTCCGCGAGCGTTACCGCCACTTCGACTTCAGTATCTTCGAGCGTTGGATAGATCGTGGTGCGCGTCGTGTTCGTCCATGCCTCGCCGACTTCATCCCATTCCCGCACCGTCCACGAGGCGAGTCCGCCCGCCCACGCGCCATTCGCCGACACCGTGCGCACGAGGTTTGTCGCGTCGAGCGGCGGCAGGCACGGAATGTGCGTGCCGAGCCACGCGATCTGGCTTGCTGAAAGCGAGTGGTTGAATATCGCCACTTCGTCGAGAAACACATTGGCTTCGTAGCCACTTTCCCTATTGGCGCCCGTTTCCGTGATCGACAGCGTACCTATCATAAACGACTTCAACGCTTCGGATGCGGAATAAGAACTAATTGGCACATGGTGTCCCTGCCTCTCGCCGCTGCGGTAGAAATCGAAACGGGATTCGGCCTCGTTCCATGTCATGCAGATGTGCTGCCACGTATTCGCCGTAAGCGTAACGACATTAGGATTGCCCGCTCTGTTATTCGTGCCGTATATGCAGAACCCGATGGGATTCGACACGTCCCACTCGAAACGCTCGTAGCGGTTTCCGACGCGGAAGGACATGAAATCGCGCCAAAGATGACCCATCGTGTTCGGTGCCTTGACCCAGAAAGAGATTGTCATGCCGGAACCGAGCGTCGCGCCGAGACCGTCGGCCGCGTTGCTATCCACTCGAAGGGTGCATCTGTTGTTGAGTTCAAACCCGTATATGGAACCCAATGCCCCTGGGGCAGTGTATTTCGCGTAATCGGCGTATCTCCACTTGTACGCCGCCCACGTCCCCGTACCGGAGTTAGTCGCCTTTACGCCTGTACCCGACCCTTCAGTGCCTTGGGAGGCCGTGTCGAGAAGCCAGCAAATCGGCATGGCGCGTCCGGGGCCGTTTGCGGGCTGCGCGGGCTTGTACTTCGCAAGCCACTTGAGCTGTTCTGCGGTAGCGGGATAGTCGAACACGGCCACTTCGTCAATGCCGGTGTTGTTGGCATTTTTCTTGCGGTCGTTGCCGTTGCCCTCTCGCTGCCATGTGCCGATGTTGATCTGCTGAAGGTCGCCGGCCACCCTCAGCGCGACATCCCCGACTTTTCCTCCATTGACAAAGAATGCACAGGTGCCAAGGGAGTTCGTGCCATTTGGCGTCGCCACGATTGCGAAATGATGCCAGGTATTCGCCGCTGCACCTGAATAGTAAAAGAATTCTCCCGTATCAGGACTCCGCAGATCTTCTGTGGACGAGTAGAGGGTGAACGCGGAACTGTTGGCTGTGGAGTACTCAAAGCGGTAGCTCATGCCGCCTACGCGGAAACCGAAGAAGTCCGACCATGCAGTATGCGAGGCAGAAGGCTTGCACCAGAACGAGATGGTAAAGCCCTGTGTCGTGCCGCAGCCGAGCGATGCGGATCCGTCGCCGAGCCAGAGCGAAGTACCGGAACTGGAATAGAACGCATGATCAGACCCAAGCGCACCGGACGTGTACGGCGCGTATGCCGTCCCGTTCTGCTTAAACGTAAAGTCAGCGGGGGACGTACCCTTGTCAACGTCCGTGTAGGCGAGGCCGCTTCCACTCAACGTGTCAAAATCGACGTAGTGGATGAGCGAACGGGCGTTCGCCGCCATCGTGCTTGCGGCGATTGCTACTGCTGCTATCAGTTTTTTCATGTTTGTTTCCTTTCCTTCTCCTGTTGAAGATTGGGTGTGTGAAAAACGTGGGCCGCGAGGCGCGGTCTGCGTCTCTCGGCTCATGTCGTTAAAGGGTTTGTTGTGGTTGATTTCAACGGGCAAGATGCCCGTTGTCCCAGCGCCGTCAGGCAGTGAGGGGGGGGGGGGGGGTATTTGCGCCATGCGCGGACGCGCCACGCGCGCGCGGCCTCTTGCGACCGCGCACCCTCTTGCGACTTTGCTGCGCAAAGCTCCTCGCTTCGCTCGTCGGGGAACCTGATCGCTTCGCGACAGGTGCATCTCGCGGCTCGCGCTAACGCGCTCGGGCAACCCGACGCCTACGGCGCGGGCGCATGTTTTGGCGCGTGTGCGTGCAGTTCTGTGACGGATGGCGGTCATGGTCTTACAGTTTCTCTATTTCGGTAGCGGCAAGGCCGGTCGCCGTCGCTATCTGTTCAGTGGACAAATTCATGGACTTCAGGTTGCGGGCGGTTTGGCGCAGTTTCTCCAAAGCCTCGTCGGCACGTGCGGTAGCCGCATCGGCACGCGCTTTCTCGGTATCGCGCTCGGCAGTCGCCGCGTCCGCTCGCGCTGTCGCCGCGTCCGCTCGCGCTGTCGCCGCGTCGAGTTTCGCATGCGCCGCGTCGAGTTTCGCGTTGGTTTCGTCCAGTTTCGCGTTGGTTTCATCCAGTTCAGCGCGAGCTGCGTCGCGTTCGTCCATCAGCGCCTTGTCACGGCGAACCTGATCCCAGTACCGATCATAGTCAAGCATCTCGGCCTCGCTGTACGCCGATTCCTCGAGTATCTCAAGTGCCTGACTCGTCTGTGGGTTTTCAAGAAGTTCGGCGGGGGCGATCCTCGACTTCTCGTCAATCTCCGTGAGGAAGCGGAGCCACAGCACCTGCATCTTCTTCTCGGTGAGGTTTTTCGCCTTGAACTTCGGAAGTTCGATGAACACGAGGTGCAGACCTTCGAGGACCTTCCCGCTGTCCTGGCAGTGGACCATCCTGTAGTAGTGGTAGTACCCGTCCATATCCGGCTCGAACACCTTGTTGACGAAGTTGAGTGCATAGACGGGCTGGAGTAGATTGTACTGCTCCGACTTGTCAAGCTGCCTGACATACGCCTTGGACGCATTGAAGAGGACTCGCTCGCGGAAGTCCGCCGTCCAGTTCATCTGCATCTCGACGATGAACTTGCGCCCGCCCGTCTCCTCGCACCGCACATCGACAATCGTGTTCTTGCTCGTCGGGGTGCGCGGCACCATTTCCGACGGCAGATACTCGATCGACTCGACCTTCTTCCCCTCGTCAAGGGGCAGCAAGGCATTGAGAAGGCTTATGACGAGGTTCTTGTGCTCGCCGAAAACCTTCTTGAACGTCACGTCAGCTTTTGGATCTAGGTATTTTGCCATCTTATTTCTGTTTATCCAAGGGACATTTTGTCCGAACAGTACTTATTCTACACAATTGCCGCTTCCGTGTCAATAGTGAATTTACGGGAGAATTTCGGCGGTTAGTCCTTTGGCTGGAAGAACGCTTCGGCAGTCAGCAGCAGCGCGTCCACCTTCGCGCCGTCCTCGCGCGTGTGGAGGGTCAGCGTCACGGTGCCCTTCGGCAACGTGATATCGACGGGAAATTCGCGCCACGTCCACGTAAGCGCCTGCCCAAGGTGCCAGTCGGTGCGCGGCAGCACGACCCGGCCGCGCGCGCCGGTCTTTGCGGACGATCCCGCGTTCGCCGAGACGATGAACGAGTCGTCCGCCGGCGTAGGCGCGCAGACGCGCCCCCAAAGCCGGTACGTGCCCGCGTCCTTCACCTCGAGCTGCCACGACACGCTTCCAGATCCGCTTCCGCGGCCGCCCGGCTCGCCGGGCGTCCACACATACGCCCCGCCGCCGGCCGCGCGGTCCTTGCCGACTTCCATCTTGGGCTTCACCGCGCCCTTCTCCGCTTCCCAGCGGACGGGGCGCAGTTTCTGCACGCAGACGCGGTTCGCCTTCATCTCGCGCTTCATGCGCTCAAGCTCGGCGCAGTACTCGGCGAGTCCCGGTACGTCGCCGAGGATTTCCAGTCCGATGTCGCGTCCGTCCACGGCGAGCACAGCATCCGGCTGGCGGGGTTCGACGTTTTCCAGCGTGAAGTACGGTTCGGCGGCCGCAAGGGAGAGGCGCCCTTCAATCCCGGCCACCGCGATTTCCGCACGGGACGACTCCGCCTTCGCCTCGGACGCCGCGGCGCGGAACTCCCTGCGGAACGCCGCGAACGCCGCGGGGTCGTCCGCGTCGTCCATCACGCGCACCCAGAACGCCGCGCCGGGCACGGGGGCGCCGGATACCTGAAGCCCCCATTCGTCGTGGTGCGCCACGGTCAGGCGGAACGCGCGCACGCCGGCCGCGCCGTCGCGCACGAGCGCGACGCGGGCGCTTCCGCCTCGCATGTCGCGCGCCCACGGCACTCGCACGGCGCATGCGCCCGCGCCAAGGCGCACGAACACCGCGTCGCCGGGCCTGAGGTCGCGGGCGAACGGGGCCGCGTCGCCAACGACGGGCACGCGCTCGTCGTTGACGAACGCCTCGTCCACGTCGCAGGGGAACACGATGTGCGACTCGAGCGTGGGCGTATCCGGCGGGATGTCGCCGGGACGGTACATGACGAGCCCGAGGGCGTCGCGTCCCCGCTGCGCGCCGCCCCAGAAAGGACGCAGGTGCAGCGTCTTCTGGTGGCAGCCGTTCCCCTCGGGGATCTTCTTGCGCCCGTAGGGGTCGCGCCGGCCGTCCGCGATGAAATAGACGCGCGGGATGCGCTTTGCGGAGGCGAAGTCCACCGCGAGAGGGATGTCCATGTTCCAGTAGTTCGCGCCGGATGTACCGAGCGTGACGTTGCGCCCCGTCCACTGAACGCGCACCTTGTCCGGCTCCTCGCCCCACTTGGAGACGATCCTGCGCGGCGTGCGCACGGCGAGTTCGCGGATGGCGGCGTCCGGACGCCACGTGGAGAGCTCCAGCGGCAGCGGCGGCATTTCGGCATGGTCCGCAAGCGGAGCCGCAAGCCCGACGGCGCGAAGGTAGGCCGCCAGCCCCCCGAGGCCGAAGAGATAGTCGTAGTCGCGGCTGTGCGCACCGGCGAGCCGCCCCGAACCCGCGAACGAAGACGCCGCGACGTCGCTCCAGAAAAGGCGCAGCAGGCGTTCGGCGCGGTCGATTACGCCGGGATCGCGCGCGAACTGGTGAAGACGGTGCAGGCAGCTCAGGTCGACGGCCGTGTAGGTGGGGCTGGAATACTCGCAGATGCCACACAGCGCCGTGTTCAGCATGAAATCGTCGAGACGCTGCACGCCCGCGTCGAAGGCGTCCCTACGCCCGTACGCCTCGCCCAGCAGCACGAGGTTGACCGCGTTCATGAGCGCGATGTTCGTGTAGGAGCTGCGCACGTGATGGCTGAGGCTGCCCTTGATCGCGAGCTCGCACAGCTTGTCGAACTTCGCGCGCTGCCCGGGCGTGAGCCTGTCGCGATAGTCGCGGGCGATGAGCGAACCCGCCTGCATGCAGAAGTCGACGGCGTTGTAGTCCATCACGAATCCGTCGCGGGCGTACCAGCGGAAGTTGCCGTACGAGCGGGACTCCGGATTTCGGTCCTGGAGTTCGGCGGCGACGTCAAGCAGCATGTCGATCTTGTCAAGGCCCCTTCCCGCGCGCAGAAGATTGTAGATGCACGTGAAGAGGTGCTGGCTGCCGAGATTGCGGTCCCGGGTCTCGACCTGGCGCACGAGGCCGCGCAGCGATGCGTCGGCGCGGGCGCGGATCAGGGCTTTGCCTGTCAGCGGCGCGGGGTCGCCGCCGGGGGTGGACTGTTTGCCGCCGACTGCGTGAAGCGGCGAGATCGCCGCTCCTCCGAGCAGGACCGCCGCGAGAATCGTTCCGAACAGCGTTCGTGTTGTCATGGACATCTGCCTTTCCTGTGCATCAGGTGAAATCATTCGGGTTGGAAATGAATAGTATATCATAGTTACTTCCTCAATGGAGCCTCCACCCCTATCTCGGGAAATCCGGAATAAAGGTGTTTTCAGTGCGCCCATGCATCCGCAATCTGAATGTGCTATACTGTTGGCGCTTCTTTCACAGGGAGGCACGATACGCATTGACCTTGCAGCGGGTGTTGCACAGGAAATTTGCCGGCGGGCCATCCGAAAATCACGAGAGTCCAAACGATGCAATATACGTTTTCGACGCGCAGGGATTTCCTGCGCAATGCGGTGATGCTGGCGGGCGCCGGCGTCACGGCGCCGCTCATGGCGGCGATGAAATACGACAGGGACGCCGTGCTGCGGTACTTCCGCGCGAGAGCGAAGGAGACGGACGCGCGCGTGAAGGACGGAATCGAACGCAACCGAAAAGCTGACGCCACGCTCGTGTTCAAGGACGCGCAAGGCCGTCCCTGCGAAACCGTCCATGTGAAGGTGCGGCAGAAGCGACACGACTTCAAGTACGGCGCGAACCTCTTCGGCCTCGCCGAGACGAAAGACGGCGCGGAGATGGCCGCCGCGTACCGCGAACGTTTCGCGGCGGCGTTCAACCTCGCGACCTTGCCGTTCTACTGGAAGTCCGTCGAGCCCGAGCGTGGCAAGACGCGCTATGCGAAGGACGCCCCCTACATCTACCGCCGCCCCCCGATCGACCTCTGCCTCGAGTTCTGCGAGGCGAACGGCATCGAGCCGAAGGCGCACTGCCTGAACTACGCCGACTGGCAGCCGGCGTGGGCGAGGGGCACGGTGGAGCGCGAGAAGGCGCTGCTTGAAAAGCGCTTCGCCGAGCTCGCCGCACGCTACGCGAAGCGCATTCCGATGTGGGAGGTCACGAACGAGACGCTTTTCTGGGGGCCGACCCAGCACCGCAACAGCGTGTTCTTCGGCAAACGGGACTTCGTCGAGTGGAGCTTCAAGACGGCCGCGAAGTACTTTCCTTCCAACAAGCTCGTGATAAACGAGGCGGCACCCAACGTGATCGACTGCTACAGGGCCACGCGCAGCGCCTACTACATGCAGATCGAGAACGCGCTCATGAAGGGATGCCGAATCGACAGAATCGGCATCCAGGCGCACGCGATTTGGGGCACGAACATGAAGAGGGTCGCGTCCCAGGCGCGCTTCGAGTACAACCCCGAGCACATGTTCCGCATCATGGACACGTACGCGCAGCTCGAAAGGCCGCTGCAGATCACCGAGCTCACCATCCCCGCGTATTCGGAAGATCCCGGCGACGAGGCCGTGCAGGCCGAGATCGTGCGCAACCTCTACCGCATCTGGTTCTCGCACCCCTCGATGGAGGCGATCATCTACTGGGATCTTTCGGACGCCTATTCGTGGACGGCCGAGCACGTCGGCTCGCTCTGCCGCCGCGACATGAGCCCGAAGCCGGCGTACAACGTCATCTGCGATCTTTTCGGCAGGGAGTGGCGCACGAACTTCGAGCGGGACGTCGGCGGCGGACGGCTTTCCTTCCGCGGCTTCCGCGGCACGTATGAGGTGGTGGCAACGTCCAACGGCCGCACTGTGCGGCGTGAATTCCACGTCGGGGACAAGAATCCCGAGACTGTGGTTTTGGTATGATGGACGGTTACCGCACGATCAGCATGAAGCCGGCTTGAACTTCACCGTCTGGTCAACGGACGATCAAGGTGAGTCCCGAGCCCAGATAGACGCCGTCGTCCTTGACGGTGACGGCGTAGCGCCGATCCTCGTCGCCACGTGTGAACACGAGCGAGCCGACGCTCGCCGGAGGATTCTCCGCCGACCAGGCCACCACCGGGCGCTTCGACGAAATCGAACGGCTGCCGAGCTTGAGCCGGATCATCGCGCCTTCCGCCAGGTTCATCGTGAATCCGCTCGACGGCAGCACGAACGGCGCGTCGAGTCCGCTCAGGTCGAGGACGGGCGCAAGGTGCGTCGCGTCGCCGAGCGTGACCGTCTTGAGCAGGTTCGTCGTCATGGGCTGGAAGCGGTCGAGGATCGTCATCATCTTGTCTACATTGCCTGCATCTATGATCTTCTCGCGCCGGTCAATGAACGTGCCGACGGTGAACTTCGCCTCGGCATGTACCGCGCCGCCAAGCCCCACGTCCAGCGTGGCGGAACTGAGGTCGGTTGTGTCGTCGCCAGCGTACACGGAAATGCCCTTGGGTGAACCGTTGTCGCCGTTATCGACGTTGACGATTGTGCCGGAACCCACCGTCTTCACGCGGCGGAAGCCCATCCGGCATCCGTGCCGGATGGTGAGCGTGTGGCCGTTCAGGATCAGAAGGTGCTGCTCGTCATTGCCGGGCGCGTACATGAAACTAGGGGCACCGCTGTTTGCCATTGAACCAGACATGTAACCAGGCATGACAACCGTTGCGTCGCCGGAAAGCTCCATGTCGGCAATGCAGTTCATCTGGTACCAGCCGTCGGCGTCGACCGCCACGCTGCTGATCATCGCGCCTACATGGCCCGGCCCGTCGCCCGCGATGACGAACGAGTACGGCGTCTCGGTTGCGGCGCTCACCTTGCCGGCCCAGTCGAACGCCGCGCCGTCCGCAATGGTGATCCACGCCTTCGCGGGCCCCCACGCGCCGTTGTACGCGCCGCTCTTCGCCCAGCCGTTCAACACCACCGTGTCGCCGGTGTACGTCTGGTCGGCCTTCGCGGCGACGAACGTGCCCGCGCCCGTTTTGACGAGCCTCAACGAACCGGTGAGCGACATGCTTGAATTCTCGAGCGTCGCGCCCGATGCCGCATCGACGACCAGTTCGCCGCCCGCGACGGAGGAAGTGACGGTAAACGTCTTCGTCCCGCCGACGATGGACGCCGGCAGTTTCAGCGCACGTCCCTTCACGTCAATCGTCAATCCCTCGGCGATGCCGAACGCGAAACCGGAAGTCATGTCGCAAAGTTCCCAGTCCGACGGTCCTCCGCCCGTCGGGAGCGCGAAGCCGCCGGAAAGAACGTAGGCACCCGGCGTCACGTTTGCCGCCTTGACGGCGAGATATTCCTCGTAGGAGAAAAAGCGCACCTGCATCTCCTGCGTCACGTCGCCCTCCCAGTCCGTGTTCTCCGTTCCGTTTGCGTCGTAGAAGCGCCACGTCTGCGGATTGGATTCGATATCCAGCCGCGCATACGCGGGCACAGCCGTGCTCTTCACGTAGAGTCCGTCGGCACGGACACCAACGCCCAACTGCCGGTCTTCGCCGTCGTAGGAAAGCGTGAACGTCGCGGACGGAATCTCGTCCCATGAGACGAGCTTGTCACCGACGGCGATCGTCCGCCCGCCCGTATAGACCGTCACCGCCGCGCCTGATGCGAAGGCGAACGCGTAGTTTCCATCCGTCGGAATGGCGAACGCGTCGCCGAGTCCGCTCAAGTCGAGGACGGGCGAGAGGTGCGTCGCGTCGCCGAGCGTGATTTTCTTCTGCGGACTCGTCGCCATCGGTTGATAGCGGTCCAGAACGGTCACGCCGACGTTCCCGCTTGAATCCGCCGTGCGGCGGTCGATGAACGTGCCGATGACATGCGGGTTCGTGTCGATGTTCAAGGTGCAGTTGGCGGCGATGTCGAGCGTGACGGACGAGAAGTCGCTCGCCACGTCCCAGAAGCTCGCCATTCGAGCCCCTCCCGTGCCAGTGTTCGTGGACATGAACACAACCGTCCCCGAACCGACCGCACGCACGTTCTTGAAGTTGAACTTGTCGCCCGCGTCGATGGTGAGCGTGCGGCCGTTCAGCGTGAGGAGGTGCGTCCGGTTGAGGACGATGAAGCCGCAGTAGGCGTTTCGTCCGGCGGCGGGATCGACCACGAGCGCGTCGCCAGAGAGCGTGAGGTCTGCCAGGCAGTAGGCGGTGTGGTTCGCCCCTGTCCCCGGCGTGAACACGATCGCGCCGCCGTTGGCGATGCCCGTGCCCTTGATGTCGAAACTGTAGGGCGTGGCGGACGCGCTCACGACGCCGTTCCAGTCGAACGCCGCCCCGGTGTCCGCCACCGTGACGAGCGCCTCGGACGGACCCCACGGCCCGGCGGCGACGCCGCTCTTCGCGAGACCGTTCATGACGACCGTGCCGCCGGTATAGGTCTGCCCGGCCTTTGACGCCGTGAACGCGCCCGCGCCGTCCTTGACGAGCTTGAGGGAACCTGTGAACGAAAGCCCGGTGTTCTCCGGCGCGCTCCCGGCGGGTACGTCGATCCACAGCTCGCCGCCTCCGACGGTGTCGGTGATCTCGCCCGTGCCGGCGATGTGGGCGAGCGTCAGCTTGTGGCCGGCGAGGTCGATGGAGGAGTCGAAGGAAACTACGTCAGGAAGTGCCGTACCGGCATCGTCGCTCGCGAACGTGCCGCTTCCGGCGTTGTAGGAACAGGACTTCGTGCAGCGGTCGTAGAGGCATACCGTGCCGCCGAAGCGCACCGGCACGTAGTCGCGCACGAGCGTGCCGTTGTCGTAGATCTGGCAGGCATGGAGGCGGATGGTCGTCTGACCGGTGCGTGGCGTCGCGACGCCTATCCGGTTCTGCGCGAAGAGGTAGAGGTTGTAGTTCACCTGGAATACCTGTCCGGAGCGGTCGGTATGCACATTGCCGTCGACCTTCACTACGCCGCCGTCGAAATCGATGGTGTGGCGTCCGTTGGCGATGACGGGCTGCGAGCCGCCTCCGCTGTTACCGAATCCAGAGTAAATGCCGCCCTCGTCGTTGCAGACGGCGTAGGCGCCGGTGTTGTAGCTGGTATTCCACGCGCCGAACCAATATTCCTTGTTGCCGCGCACCGTGACGTCGAGGACGACGCGCGTCTTTTCGTTCGGCTTGAAGCCTGTGTCGATGTAGGAGCCTCTCGGTGCGTCGAGGTATGTGAGGGCGACTGGGGCGACAGGGGTGTTGACGGCGGCGAGGCCGCGCCAGTCGCAATCCGCCGCAAGTGACACGTTGTTGAATTCGAGGCTGGCGTAGGAGAGCGTCTGCCCGGCGGGGACGTTGAACATCGTCGCGCCCTCGATCTTCACGAGCGTACGGACATCGGGCGCGGAGACGACCGTCGCGCCCGTCGCGTCCGTGCAGGACCAGTTGGCGGGGTCGTTGACGTTCTGGCGGTCGCCGGCGCCGGTCCAGTACGCCGTCATGCCGGTCGCAATCGCGGCGGAAAACGCGGCGGGCTTGGCGATCGTGTTCGTGACGGAAGCCGACGTATCGTAGGCAAGCGCGCCGCCCGTCCCGGACTTCGCGAAGAACGTGCCGGACACGGTGTCGTAGAAGCCCGCTTCGGGCGACGCCGTGTTGCCGCGCAGCGCGGGCACGAGGTTGACAAGCGCGTTGCCGCTCGAATTCAGCACCTTCGCGTAATGCCATTCGGCATGGCAGTAGGAATTGGCTTTTCCATTCTTCCAATCGGATCCAAGCAGAATCGTAAGGGCTGAAGTGCTGATGGAACCATCCGCGAAGTTCTTCTTCACCTGCGTCCCGTCAAGATAGGCCGCTCGTCCGAAAACCCTGATCGTGTGTTCCGTCGTCGCATCTGACAGGACGAATGCGTCGTTATAGGCCGTGGTACGGTAGCGGAGATAGAACTTGACAGGGGAATTGTACCTGCCGATGGTGAAGTTGTCGCGGGCGCCGCTTATAAGCGACTCATACCCAGAGTTTTGCGTTCCCGGAAGGCGGAACTTCAGCTCGACGCCGTATGCGTCTGTCCCCTTCACGCCCGTGTCGATGTACTGATTCGCGGCGATCTTCACCCAGCTGTCGATGAGGCGGATGTCGGAGATGGCGAATGCGCGGACGATCGACCCGGCGGGGATGCCGGAACCGTCGATGGTGTAGGTTGCGGCGGCGGACGACACCGCGCCCGAATAGAGCGCACGGTTCGCGGACGGCCACGAGGCCATGTCGTCCCCGAAGTCGGTTGCGCCCCAGACGAGGTAGATCTTCGACGTGTCGTCCAACGCGCCGGCAGGCGCCGTGACATTCACGTCGTTGCCGCTTATCGCGACTTGCAGCGTGGCGGCATTGGCCGCAAAAAGAGATGAACAAGCCAGCGCGAACGCGCCAAGGCACACAGCCTTCATGGAGGTACGGCTCATTGCGCCACCTCCTCGAAGGGAAGCGAATAATTTACGCCCCCCCCCCCCTGATTTTGCTCGTTTTCATCAGTTTCATCGTCTCTCTCCTTGTTAAATTTTTTGGTTTGTTCTGATTTCGGCATCGCCGCCGCTTTAAATTTTTCTCCGACGGCGAGGGCGCCGTCGCTACGCACCTTTCAACCCTTCACGTCAAACCAGTTGTAGCCCACATTCCCGCAGACTTCCACGACCGTCACGGCGATTTCATGGTTCCAGTCTGGACGCCGCGCGAGCGCCTCGCGGTAGGCGAGCGCCTGATCCACGGTCTCCGCATCGGGCGTGTCGCGCCCGAGAATCTTCCCCTTCTCCGCCGCCGCGTTTGTGAAGTACTTGAACTCCACGAGCTGCGCGGGCTTCGCA
>CACZDG010000092.1 GCA_902779865.1 uncultured bacterium | reverse complement strand
ACCGCCGCCGGCATGGGTGCCTGCAAGGAGGCGCTCATCGCCACGAACGGCGACATGCAGGAGGCCATCAAGTATCTCCGCGAGAAGGGTCTCGCCGTCGCCGCGAAGCGCGTTGACAAGGAGTCGAAGGAGGGCATCATCGCCCTCGCAACGGCTGCGGACGGCAAGTCGCTCGCCCTCGCCGAGGTGAACTGCGAGACGGACTTCGTCGCGAAGACGGACGCCTTCAAGAAGTTCGTGGATGACGCGGCGAAGGTCGCGCTCGAGGGCAAGGACATCGAGCAGACGCTTAACGACGACTACAAGATGCTCCTCACGAAGACGGGCGAGAACGTGAAGATTCGCCGTCAGGAGCGTTTTGTTCTCGAGGGCACGGGCGTGCTGAGCGGCTACATCCACATGGGCGGCAAGATTGGCGTCCTCGTGGAGCTTGGCTGCGACAAGGCCGATGCGCCGGAACTCGCCGACGCGGCCCACATGCTCTGCCTCCAGATCGCCGCGAACGCGCCGAAGTACATCAAGCCCGAGGACGTCCCGCAGGCCGAGATTGACGCGGAGATCGAGATCAAGCTCAACGCGCTCAAGGAGCAGAAGGGCAGGCTTCCCCCGGAGCAGGCGCTCGTCGGCATCAAGAAGGGCATGGCCGCCAAGTTCTGCACGCAGATCTGCCTGTTGAAGCAGGACTACGTGGCCGACGGCGAAGTGACGGTCGAGAAGTACCTTGACGGCGTTGCCAAGACGCTTGGCGCACCGATCACGGTCAAGCGTTTCGTCCGCCTCCAGCTCGGAGCGTAAAGGTGATGACGGCGTCCCGTTCCACGGTCGCCCGCGAGCGCGCGTCCCTCCAGGACGTGCGCCGCGTGGTCGTGAAGGTCGGTACGCACTCCATCGCAACGAAGACGGGGCGTCCGGACTACCGGGCGCTCCGCCGTATTGTTTCCCAGTTGTGCGAATTGCGCAAGCGGGGACTAGAGGTGATTTTCGTCTCGTCCGGCGCCGTCGCGGCCGGCGTGGAGGCGCTTGGACTGAAGGCGCGTCCCACGCAGGTCAACGACGTGCAGATGTGCGCGGCAGTCGGGCAGGCGCGATTCATTTCTGAATACGAGAACCTCTTTGGCGCCAGCGGCGTGAAGATCGGCCAGGTGCTGCTCACGCACGCCGACTTCGACGACCGCCGTCGCGCCGCGAACGTGCGTCGTTCGCTCGACCACCTCGTGCGCGCGGGCATCGTACCCGTCGTGAACGAGAACGACGTGGTGGCGGACGAGGAGTTGAAGGGGCTCACGTTTGGCGACAACGACTGGCTTTCGTCTCTCATCGTGAAGCTCGTGCGCGCGGACGCGCTCGTGCTGCTCACGACAGTTGACGGCCTTCTGGACGCATCGGGGCGGCGCGTGCCATCCATTGGCTCGATCCGCGACGCGATGAAGCTCGTGCGCGCCGGGCAGAAGGGCACGCTTTCAAAGGGCGGGATGGATTCCAAGCTCAAGGCCGTCAAGAACGCCGCCCAGTCGGGTGCGCACGTGGTTATAGCGAACGGTGCGACGCCGCACATTCTAGAGCATATTTTCTCCGGACGCGACGTCGGCACGTTTGTTCCGGGCAGCGCGCTGTAGTTCGGGGGCGAACATGCGCTACGCCATCATCAGCGACGTCCACGCGAACGAAGCCGCGCTGCGTGCGGTGCTGATGGACGCGGAGGATGCGCGGGCCGACAAGATAATCTGCCTTGGCGACGTGCTTGGCTACGGCCCCGATCCCGTCGCCGCGCTGGAACTCGTTTACCGCCGTGCGCACGTGTGCCTAGCCGGCAACCACGACGATGCGGTTTCGCGCCGTTTCCCCACCGAGGATTTCACTGATTTCGCCGCCGCCGCCGTCGAACGGCACCGCAAGGCGCTGTCGCAGGAGGCGATAGACTGGCTCAGAGGTCTTCCTTACATTTGCGAGTACGACGATTTCGCATGTACGCACGGCGACTTCTCCGATCCAAAGCACTTCAACTACATTCTCGAACCGCAGGACGCCATGCCGTCCTGGGAGGAACGTTCCGAGCAGCTGTTGTTCGTAGGCCACACTCATCAGCCTGGAATATTCGTGATTGGCGGTAGCGGAACTCCGCACCTGCTGAATGGCGCGGATTTCACGCTTGAGGATGGCAAGCGCTACATCGTGAACCCTGGCAGCGTCGGGTATCCGCGCAGCGGCGCGTGCAGGAGCAGCTACTGCATCTACGACGACCAGTCTCGCACCGTGTTCTTCCGCACTTTGCCGTTTGACCTCGATTCGTATGCCGCGAAGATGCACGGGCAGGGACTGAACGAGGCACCATGGATGCTCGCCCGCGCGGCGGAGCGCCGACGTCCCGCAGTGCGCGGCAGTGCGAAGTTCAGTGTGTCTTCCGCGCCGCCGCCTTTGAAGAAACGCCCCACCAATGTTGTGTTTTTCGCTCCGCCGCCACAGCGTTTTCCGCATGGGGCGGTGATTGCCGCGTCGTTGGTGATTGCCGCTGTGGTAACGGCTTGCACGGTTCTGCTCATTCGTGTTCTGCCAGATAGGAGAACAGGTGCCTCTGCGCTTGACGAAGAAGTATGCGAAGTGCCGGCGGAGGTGTCCGCACCGACGCGGTTCGGGCCGGAGAAGAGTATTACTGACGGCTGGACCTATTCCGTGGAAAACCCCGGCGCGCAGCAAATTTCGCTTGAGTTCAGCGATGCGAAGGGCGTAGGAGTGTTCCGCATTGTTCACGATGGAATGCATACCGTCAGATTCATGAAGCGTTTGGAACTGCGCCCGTTGCACGATCGTGTTTTCTGGGACGTGGAACTTGCATCTGGACGGCGTGGGGTGAAGTCCGATTTCCAGTTCACGTGGCATCTGGTGTTTTCGGATGAAACCGGTGCGCGGATCAGCGAGGATTCCGCCAGCGGTAAGCTGTCGGCGAAGAACAAATCACACCGCGTGCCGCCAGATGCAACGCACGCGGCACTATCCATCGACTGCCTCTGCAAGGGTACGCACGAATTGCGCGTACCGCATTTCGACGTGTTCAGCAAGACCCGCTAGATTACGCGCGGCCGAGGACTTTCCGGTAGTGGGCGATGAGGGCGTTCGTGGAGGAGTCGTGCTTCAGGTCGGCCTTCTCCGCGACGAGGTCCTTCAGGACATTCTTCGCGAGCACCTTGCCGAGCTGTACGCCCCACTGGTCGAACGAATAGACGTTCCAGATCACGCCCTGCGTGAAGATCTTGTGTTCGTAGAGCGCCACGAGCGCGCCGAGCGTCTCAGGCGTGAGATCGTCCGCAAGCAGGGTGTTCGTGGGACGGTTCCCCTCGAACGTCTTGAACGGCACGAGTTCCTCGGGGTCGCCGTCTGCGCGGCACTGCTCGGCCGTCTTGCCGAACGCGAGCGCTTCGGTTTGGGCGAAGAGGTTGGCCATGAGCTTGTCGTGGTGGTCGCCGATCGGGTTGTGCGTCTTGCAGAAGCCGATGAAGTCGGCGGGGATGAGGTGCGTTCCCTGGTGGATGAGCTGGTAGAAGCTGTGCTGGCCGTTCGTGCCTGGCTCGCCCCACTCGATCGGGCCGGTGGAGTAGGTGACGGGCTTGCCATCTTTCGTTACTGACTTGCCGTTCGACTCCATATCCATTTGCTGGAGGTACGCGGGGAAGCGGCTGAGGTACTGGTCGTAGGGCAGCACGGCGTAGCTCTCGGCGCCGTAGGCGTTCGAATAGAGGATGCCGAGGAGCGCGAGCACCACGGGCATATTCTTCTCGAGGCGCGCCGTGCGGAAGTGCTTGTCCATCTTCCAGTAGCCCTTGAGCATCTTGCCGAAGTTCTTCGGTCCGATGGAGATCATGAGCGAGAGGCCGATGGCGCTGGGGAGCGAGTAGCGTCCGCCAACCCAGTCCCAGAACGCAAACATGTTCGCGGGGTCGATGCCGAACTTCACAACTTCCGCCTCGTTGGTGGAGAGCGCCACGAAGTGCTTCGCCACGGCTGCGGCGTCGCCGAGCTTCTTCACGAGCCAGTCGCGTGCACTGAGGGCGTTCGTCATCGTCTCCTGCGTGGTGAACGTCTTGGAGGCGACGATGAAGAGCGTCTGGTCGGCCTTGATCTCGCGGAGCGTCTCGGCGAGGTGGGTGGAGTCCACGTTCGAGACGAAGTAGTTCTTGATCGAGCGCTTGGAGTACGGGGCGAGGGCGAGCGTGGCCATCACGGGACCGAGGTCGCTACCGCCGATGCCGATGTTGACGACGTACTTGATGCGCTTGCCGGTGAAGCCGCGGTGCGCGCCGGAACGGACGGCGTCCGCGAACGCGCCCATCTTCGCGAGCACGGCGCGCACGTCGGGCATCACGTCCTTCCCGTCCACGAACACCTGTGCCGCGGGATCGCAGTTGCGGAGCGCAGTGTGCAGCACGGCGCGGTTCTCGGTACGGTTGATCTTCGCGCCCGTGAACATCTTCTCGATCTCCTCCTGCAGGTTCGCGGCCTTCGCGAGACCGAAGAGCGCCTTCATCACGGCCGCGTCGATGCGGTTCTTCGAGTAGTCGAGCGTCCAGCCCGCCGCGCTCAGCGTGTACTTCGCCGCGCGGTCCGGATCGGCCGCGAACAGCTGCTTGATCGTCGTCGTCTTCGAGGCCGCCACGGCGTCCTCTACCTTTTTCCAGGCTTCCTGATTCATTACTGCACCTTTCTAGTTGAAATTGGTTTGGTTGAAAAACGGCGTATATTTTACCACGCCACCCGCTTGGAGACAAGCCGTAATCCAGAAAGTGCTGTCGAACGGGACTATGTGAACAGCGCTTGGAGCTTTTCAAGCGTGATGGGCTTGAGGAGGATCCCGGTGAAGCCATTTGATTCAGCCTGGCTACGCGCCTCCACGTCGGCGGTGAGGAGATAGACCGGAAGATGCGAGAACCTTGCGTTGGCGCGGATGGCGCTTATCAGCCCGTAGCCGTCCATCTCCGGCATCCAGAGGTCTGAGAGCACGATGTCGAAATCGGCATTGCCCTCCAGCGCCGCAAGGGCCTCGCGTCCGTTTTCCGCCATCACGATGTCGTTCACGCCGCTTTTCGCAAGCATGGCCTTGAGCACCGCGCGGTTGACGGGGGAGTCGTCCACGATGAGGACGCGGGACGGGACATGCCCTAAATGTGCAGTGTCCTCCAAATGGCTGGCTGTCGAATCGACAGTTTTGACGTTGTGGAGCGTGACCGTGAAGGTCGAACCCTCGCCGACCTTGGAGGCGATTTCCAGTTCCCCGCCCATGAGAGCGGCGAGCCTCTGACAGATCGGAAGGCCGAGCCCCGTGCCGTCGCGGTGGTTCCTGTCGGCCAGCTGGACGAATGGCTGGAGGATGCGGGCGATGTCCTCTTCCGAAATGCCCTTGCCCGTGTCCGCCACCGAGAGCGACAGCGTGCCGTCCTGCCAGAGAACGCATACTGTGATCGTTCCGTGGTCCGTGTACTTGTACGCGTTCGAGAGCAAGTTGAAGAGTATCTGGCGTATGCGCTGCGGATCCACGCTGACCCACGGCATATCCCCGATTTCGGTTTTCAGGGACAGCGACTTGCGCATACGGGCGACCTCGCAGACCGCAATGACCTCTCGGGCGAGCATCGGAATGTTGGTCGGCTCCTCTACGATTTCCAGTTTCCGGCTTTCCAGTTTCGAGAGGTCCAGGATGTCGTTCACGAGGCGCACGAGTACCTTTCCGCTGGAGTGGATGGATGAAATGTAGCGCGAGCGTTCGTCCTCGTCCCCCACGCCCTTTTCAAGTAGTTCGGAGAATCCGATGATGGCGTTGAGCGGCGTGCGGATGTCGTGCGAAACGCTTGAGAAAAAGAGACTTTTTGCCTGAGTCGCAGTGCGCTCGGCTTCTAGCTGCGCCTCGTAGCTGCGCGCGAGCAGCTCCTGCCGGTGCATCTCGTCGCGCTCGTCCTCAATTACGAACACGTGCAGGAAGCAGCATCCGAAGAGACACCCGATCGAGTAGAGCGGAATCAGCGGGTCGCTGAGCTGGATCAGGATCGCCATCGTCATGGAGATGCCGAACGCGAACACCATCTTGTTGTGCCGGCGCGTCTTGCCCTTCGTGCGAAACACCTTGTGCAGCGTCATCGCGGAGGCGATCGCGTTGAACGCGGCCAGAAGCGAGAACGCCAGCTGGCGCAACGGCCCGGCGGTGTATATGCACTGGGAGTCGATCGTGAAGAAAATGCCGGTGAAGCCGTTCATCAAAAGTGCTACGATGAAGAACGCCATCATTCCGCGCCCCGACCATAGCAGATACGCGCGCGCCTTGTTGTCCAGTTCCAGGTACGTGGCCGCGAAACTGGTCCACGTAAGGACGGAAAGCGCCATGGCGACGAAGAACACGAATGTATCCGCGTAGAGGACACTCGGCCATTTCAACGCCGCGAACACGCCCCACATGACGTCCGTGACGAAGAAGACCGACAGGTAAATGAGGAAAAGCCTGAACTCACGCGCACCGACATGTGCCTTGTCACTTGGCCTATTGACAAGCTGGTGCCAGTTTATGATCAGGTGAACGCACAGCGCGATGCCTGACACGATTGAATAGAAATAACCGTAGAAATGGTTGTGCATGACGTGCCGTTCAGACGGACTCCTTCCAGGTTTTCTTATTCATACTGTACTTTTGTGGTTGAAAAACGATGTATATTTTACCACGCAATTTGCTTAGACACAAGCACGGAAAATCTGGAAATTCCGGTTAGTCCGGAAATCCCGGATGTCCGGACTAACCGGAAAAACATGACAACCAGGACAACCCGGAAAATCTGTAAATACCGGAAAATGCGCACTTATTTCTTTGCATTAAATGTTCGAATATGGTATTATATCTGCCAGTAAAAATAGTGCCAGTTGCAAGAACTGGCAGGAAGGAAGAGAGAGCAGATAAATATGGATAAAGTGGATCCGCTGGCAAACAGTAAGGCGCACCCTCATACGTTCAGCGCCATTATCTCCGACATCATGCTCGGGAAGATGGATGGTTTTGCGTTCCGCGACATTGCGCGTGGCTTGGATTCTTCCATGCCGTTCTTCTTCATGACGGCGCTCGACCCGGAGGAGGGGAGCGGCTTCCTCAAGCGGAATGCCAGCGTGGCTGACCTATCCGTGTGGGACAATGGTACGCCGGAGCCAAGTCTGGCGGTTGCGGCCGGAGACTCATCCACTGCATTTGAGCTCATCAACCGCCAGATGGGCAACCACGGGCGCGGTCGGCTGATGGTGCGGGAGCTCTGTTGCGGCATCGAGCGCAAGCGCTACGGAAGCCTCAACGAGACGATATACCATGTCAAACTGGGTGAATACCAGGAAAAGGAGTAAAACATGAAAGAATGCTGTAGAAAATACCTGATGGAGCAATTCGGGGACGACGCGGAGGCCGTGGACGCGATCTACGCCGAGTACGTCTCCTCCGTCGGTGCCAAGACGGCCGAGGCCGACGCGGCGCTGGCCACAAGCGCGTGGGACGACTTGGACAAGGTGGCGCACACCGTCAAGGGCAACTCGCTCGCCGCCGGCGACCAGCAGATGGCCGATGTGGCCATTGCGCTCCGAGGCGCCGCCAAGTCGCAGGATCGCGGCCAGGCGGCACAGCTCATCGCGAACATGAAGGCGCTCGCGGAACAGCTCTGAAGACATGGTGCTAGTGAAAACCAGGCGTGTAAAGTCGGCCCGCGCCACTCTTTTACGCTTTACACTTTTCATTTTACACTTTGCACTTTACACTTTACATTCGCTTTCGGCGAATGCCGAAAGCGTCAGGGTCGTGGACTGCGAGCGCGACCCGAAGCTCGACTTCTGGGCGAAAGCGGACAACGACTTCTGCACTGCGGTGATGTCCGACGTGTTCAAGACGGCCGGCGTGGAGACCGTCCGCCTCGAGTTCGGCAAGGACCACATGATGGACGCGGCAACAGCCGACGTGATATGTTCCGCGTTCCGCACGAGCAAACTGCTGCAGGACTTCGACTTCCCCGTTCAGCCGCTCGGGCGGATGCACTTCGCGCTTTATGCCACGCCGTCGCGCGCGATGGAGCTGATGTCCACGAAGATCACGGAATGGCCGAGGATGCGCATCGGCTATTCGCCGGTGTCGCAGGGGCAGATATCCAACGACGACCGCACAAAGTACTTCGAGCATGCCCGCCTGACGCCGACTTACGTGGAAATCCCCACCAGCGCCGGCGCGGTGAACGCCTTACGCGGGTCGTACGGTGACCGAAAGGGCGGGTTGTCCATGCTTCTGCGCTGAACGCCGAACAGGCCCCACGCCGTCCGTCATAACTTTCATAAAATTGACTCTTGACTGCGCTGCCGTGACGGTGGCGTTCGGGAGTCGTACGCTGAAATCCCGCGAGAAGGTCGTTGACTGGACGGACTCCGCTCCTCCGAATCTCGCCACGCTGACATTCCGCGGAACTTGCGCCGATGGGCGGAAAACGCCCTTGACGAAGGCCGACGACGGCCTCTATGTCTCGTTCAGGGGCACGATGATACTCGTGCGCTGACAACCCGCTGGAGAAAGTGGCGGGAACGGTGTGGGTACCATGCGGACACGGTGTGGGTGCCGTGCGGACACGGTGTGGGTGCCGTGCGGACACGGTGTTGGTGCCGTGTGGACACGGCGGAGATGCCGTGCGGACACGGGGGCGATTTGCCGCCAAATCGATATAGATGTGGCGGCAAATGTATGTGATTTGGCGGCAAATCGATGTAGTAATGGCGGCAAATCGAGGCCGTGTACAGGTAGCGGGAGGGAAAGTGTCGTGCAAGGGATCGGGAAAAGGCATGGAGTAAGGATGCCGACCGCACGGAGCCGCAGATCGTATGTGCCAGGGTCCAGCAACGCTCCGCAAGTAAGGGTACCAAAAAATTCAAAATCCCCTCTTGCGCCGGGGAAAAGAATTTGGTATATTGATTGCGCTGGGTTCTTCAGCCGTGTTGATGTGCTTTTGCGAGTTCCGTCAGGCCGCGCGGCCTGACTCGCAAATGGCGGCACGGAAGAAGGGTCTGCATTGGAGTTGGATGATGAGTGCCGAAAAGTGTAAAAATGTGAGGGGGGGGGGGTAAATCCCATAGTTTTCTAGGCGCGTTCGCGCTGGCGGCAGTATTGACGGCGGCGGCATTAGCGCCGTTTGCCGCATCGGCGGGGTCGGCCACGCTCAAATGCGCGGGCTACACCGGAACCGAGACGCTGGAGAACTTCCAGGCGTTGATCAAGCTTGACGAGGGGCGCTACGGTTTCAGCTACGCCGATTGCGCCGACCAGGCCGCAGGCACGGACGTGTGGTTTTCGTCCGACGCTGCCGGGGACGCCGTTCTCGAACGCGAGATCGACACATGGAACCCAGGCGGCAGTTCCTACATCTGGGTGAAGATTCCGTCTCTCGCCGCCGGCACGGAGATTACCATGCACTGGGGCGACGCGTCGAAGGCGCAGGCGGCGGCGAACACGGCTGTGTGGACCGGCTACGCCGGCGTGTGGCACATGGGCAAGGCGAGCGGCGCGGAGACCGAGCCGGACATGACCGGCAACGGGCTGGATGCCACGCCCCATGCCACGACCCATTCGGGTCAACAAGGCAAGACAAGTTTGATGGTTGCCGAGGCGGACGGTGTAGTCGGCGGCAACCGCACGAACACGTCGGTGGCTACCAATGCAAATGCGCTGGTCGTGTCGCCCTACAAAAGCAAACTGACCGATTTCAATACGTTCAGCGTCGGCGGCTGGTTCTACCAGACCGTGGCCCACCAAAGTGGCGTAGCAGGCGGCTACCGCCTGTTTTGCACCCGCCCCGCCACGCCGGCTCCCAACGGCACCGCCGCAAAATACAACGGCTGGGAGTTGACGGACGCCGTAGACGGCGATCCAAACAAAGCGGCGAGGATAACCTACGGAAAAACCGCGACACAAGAAATCGCCCCGGTGGCAATAACGGAAAGCACACTCAACAGGTGGACCCACTACTGCGTGGTGTTCGACAGCGCGTCGCTGTCGGTGAAGGCGTATGTCGATGGCGTGCAGGTGAACTCGAAGTCGCTGAACAACGCCCAGCTGCCCACGGACGACAACGGCTTGTGGATAGGCAGGTTCGGCGATCGCGCGAACTCGTTCGTCGGCAAATACGACGAACTGCGCATGTACAACGGCGTGTTGTCGGCGGACCGCGTCAAGGCGGACTACGACACGATGAAGACGCCGACGATGTTCTTCAGCCTGTCCGAGCCGAAGTCCGTCACGCTGCAATGCACGGGCTACACGGGAAGCGAGACGTTGACTGACTTCCAGGCGTTGATCAAGCTTGACGAAAGCCGCTACGGCTTCAGCTACGCCGAGTGCGCCGACCCGGACGAAGGCACGGACGTGTGGTTCTCGTCGGACGCTGCCGGAAACAACGTGCTTGAGCGCGAGATAGACACGTGGAATCCAGACGGCAGCTCCTACATCTGGGTGAAGATTCCGTCTCTCGCCGCCGGCACGGAGATTACCATGCACTGGGGCGACGCGTCGAAGTCGCAGCCCGCCGCCAACACAGCGGTGTGGACCGGCTTTGCCGGCGTCTGGCACATGGGCAAGGCGAGCGGCGCGGAGACCGAGCCGGACATGACAGGCAACGGACTTGGCGCCAAGCCGACAGGGACTACGTTCACGGATTCCACCCATCCCTACGACCTGTCGCAGATGATTCCTGCCGACGGCATGGTCGGCAAAAGCCGGATCAATTTTACGGCCAACAAGAATAACTACGCTTGCAGCCAGGGGTTGAAGGTTTCGGATTACACGGGAAAAGTTTCCGACCAAAGCGTATTCACCGTCTGCGGCTGGTTCTATGCGTCCGACACTCCGAACAACTGGCGAATGTTCTGCACAAGACCTGTGACAGGCTCTCCGGATGATGCGACTGGCGCCGGCTGGGAGGTCCAGCCATCGTCCGGTTCCAGTACCAAGGCAATGGGATTTGTAAGATTCAGGGCCACCAAATCAGGCACCGCAGCTACCGTCGTGGCGGCCAAAGACGTGGCGGAATCCGTTGTCGGAAGATGGGTGCATGTCTGCGTGACGTGGAACGGCACCGAGCCGAATGGCGTGAAATCCTATGTCGATGGCGCGTTGCTAGGACAGGGGACGGCCGCAAGCCGTGTTCCTGATTCGACCTACGGCATGATGATTGGAATGTACGGAACGCGCAGCTCTTCCTGGCGCGGCAGTTACGACGAACTTCGTCTGTACAACGGCATCTTGTCGCCCGATCGCGTGAAGGCCGACTACGACACGGTGAAAGCGCCGACGGAGTTCTTCACAAATCCCGACAGAGTTGCAACAGCCGAGTGGACCGGCCAGGCCGGGAACGGTTCTGTCGCCGACTCCGGGAACTGGCTGTGCAAGGGCGTCGCCGGCAATGTCATCGAAGACGCGCTTCCCACGGCCGACACGGACGTGACGATTTCGGGCGGTGCGGTCGTCATGCAGGCACCCTCCGGCACGTCGCTGCAGTATGCGACCCTTGCGATAAACTGCACGATGGGCGCGGATTGCGACTGGCGCGGGCTCGGGAGCGTTGAAATCTCGGGAACCATCGCGCTCGGCGGACACACGCTGACGCTTGCGGACACGAAGGGATCCGGCACGATAACGGGCGAGGGCAAGCTCGTCGTCGATGTCGCCGGGGGCAATACAGTTACGAACGGTTCGCTGGCGCTTTCCGGCGAATTGCAGCTGGAGAAGACGGGCGACGGGACGTTCACCGCCTCGAAGACGGGTCAGACCTACACCGGCGGCACTGTCGTTTCCGGCGGAACGTTCATCCCCGGCGCGATCGGCACGAGCTGCACGACCGGCGCAAGCGGCTCGCAGATAACCGTCGGCTCCGGCGGCGTGTTCAACCTCAACGGCCGCAATGCTTTTCAGGATTACCGTTTCGTCCTGGACGGAGGAGCGCTGAAAAACGACGTGGCCATTGCCAGCGTCCATGAGGTAGTCGGCATAGCGTCCATCACTCTTGTCGCCGACTCCTCGATTATCCTCGATCAACATATCGGACTGTACAACAGCAACAAAGCGCAAGTAAACCTCAATCTTGGCGGGCATACTCTCACGCTTCACGGCGGTGCGGCTCTTTACATGACGAACGTCAAGGCGACGCAAGGACGCATCGTTTTGACCGGTGAAACCTATGCGAGCGGCACCGGCGGCACGCGCATAAACTGCCACACATCCCCCGCTTCCGATCTGTCTGCGGCGGAACTGGTGATGAACGGGCATTCAGCCGTGCTCGTGCTCGCGAGCCCGTTCAAAGTCGGCGCATACGAGTGCAATTCGACATACTATGTGTCAAATGACGGGTATAAAGGCCAAATGCATGTTTACGGGAGGTTCGCGCCGAACACCGACCGCTTCTACGGCGCGACGCTCCAGAACGGCGCGACGCTCGATTTGAGCGCTCGCACCGGCTGCTTCAACACGAAGGGGAGCGGACACGTCCTCGATGCGTATTGTTCGCTCGGTTTCGCGTCGGGCGCGGCGATCACCGTGAATCTCGCAGGGCGCACGGATCTCGGCGCCATCGCGAAGTCCGATTTGCCGCTCGTAGTGCAGTGGGCGACGGAGCCGAATGCGACCTTCACCCTCGACCCCGAAACGGCGAAGAGATTCAAACTCGTCAAGTGCGCGATAGAAACAACGGACGGCGAAACGACCACCACGGTTCGAGGCCTCCGGCTCAGATACAAGCCGGGCTTGATTATCACAGTCTGGTAAGGCACCGGCATGGGCGGGCCGAGCTCACCCCTGCCAAGGCATCCGCTTCACGGACAACCTTTGGCTGGGGATACGTCCCGCCCATGGCCGACACGGAGGTCTGCCCTTCCGGCCGCGGTGCATCTGGATGGCGCGCCCCTGAAATGCAGCATGTTTCCCTCTTGCGCCGGGGAAAAGAATTTGGTATATTAATTGCGCTGGGTTCTTCAGCCGTGTTGATGTGCTTTTGCGAGTTCCGTCAGGCCGCGCGGCCTGACTCGCAGATGGCGGCACGGAAGAAGGGTCTGCATTGGAGTTGGATGATGAGTGCCGAAAAGTGTAAAAATGTGAGGGGGGGGGGGGTAAATCCCATAGTTTTCTAGGCGCGTTGGCGCTTGTGGCGTTGGCGCACGGCGCATGGGCCGCCGGGCCTTCGCTGATCCACCGCTGGAGCTTCAACGGCGACTATGCCGACAGCGTGGGCGGCGCCGACTTCACAGGCACGGACAACTCCAGCTCCGTCACGTTCATCAACGACAACACGGCCATCCGCCTCGCGGGCGGCACCAAGGGAACGTCGTGGGTCGAACTGAACCCGAACAAGTCCTCTGCGATCCTTCCCGCCGGCGACAAGCCATTCACCATCGAGGTGTGGACGACGATACGCGCCATCGACAACTACAGCGCGATCATGACGCTCGGCAAAAAGGACAACACCGGGACGAAGAACCTGATGTGCGCCTTTCACAATCCAAATCCCCAAGTCAAGACATGGGACAGCAACGGCCCGGTCTTTAATTTGGTGGGCTCCAGCCAGAACGGACAGAACATCCTCATGGGCAGAAAGCCGCTGACGGCGGGCGGAACGTACCACCTTGCCATCGTCGTCAAGCCGCACGGAGACGGAGACGGCGCGACGGTCGAGGGCTACGTGCATGACGTCGCGACGGGCGCCCGCTATGGCGGCAACATCCGCTCCGTCACCGGCTGGACGACTTCGCTGCTCGTGCGCGAGTCCTTCGCCCTGGGGCGCAACTTCTGGGGCGACAAGGACCCGCAGGCGGACTACGACGAAGTGCGCGTGTGGGACGGCGCGCTCTCCATGGCGCAGATCGAGGCGAACATCGCGAGCGGCCCCGACGCCGTTCCGACTCTCGCCGCCGCGACGATCGACGATTCCTTCTTCCGCTACGACTTCACGGGTGGCACGCGCGTATTCACGGGCAACGGCGGCGGCGATCCCGCCGGCACCGGCGCTGGCAACGTCGCCGTGGAGGGCCCGAACAGTTCGTCGTGGCGACCTCGTCCAGTTCCGGAAAGCTCTACGTGCCGATTTTCCAGAATTACGGCAGCGGCAAGAACATTCCCACGAGCGTCGAGCTGAACGGACTGGGCGACACGACGAATGCGTTTCATTCCCTCGTCGCCGTACACGTGCAAAGCACGCCGACCGACCTCTTGAAGGGCGGCACGGTCACGCTGTACTGGGACGGCAAGCCGATCGGAAACATAAACACCGCCATCAGCTCTGCCGCGCTCCTCTATTCCAACGGCTTCCAGCTTTCGTCCGCGCATGGCGGGGTGCTTTCTGGATACTCCGATCTCTCGAGCAACAACAATCTCGCGTTCCAGGACGTGCGCTTCTTCGACCGCGCAATCTCCTCGGAGGAGGCGGAGCTCTACGCTAAGGCATTTCCTCCGTTC
>CACZDG010000091.1 GCA_902779865.1 uncultured bacterium | reverse complement strand
CCAGCGTCCGCTCCAGCGTGCGGGCGAACGCGGCGGTCTCGCGCGCCGTCACGGCCTCGACCGCCGCCTCGCCGGCCGCGTCACGCTCGGCCGCGACGAGCGCCCAGCGGTCGGCCTCGGCGTAGGCCTCCGCCGCGCGCTTCTCCAGCGCGGGGATGCCGCTCAGCGGGATCGTGAACGCGAGGGACCCGCCATAGACAAGCGGGTTCTCCGGCGCGCTGAGGATGCGCAGGAAGTCCGCGTTGAGCGCGGGGTCCTCCCACCAGCCGGACGCGGCGGCCTTCGCCTTGGACGCCGCATGCGTCTGACGGAGCGCGTTCAGCGCGGGGCTGAACGCGACCGTGCGCACGCGGACGTCGTTGGCCGAAAGCTCGATCTTGCGCGGCGCCGCCGCGAGTGCGGCGGACTCCTTCACCCAGTCGATGGGCGCGGGTTCGTATGTTGCGCACCCCACGAGCAGGAGGGGCAACGCGAATGGCAGACGCTTCATTTGGACTTCTCTTCAACCGGCGCGTTGGGGGGGGCATAGTGGTGGTGGATCGTGCCCGAACGTCCTGGGAGACGCGGTCCCACCCGATGGCAGCCTTGGTGCGGACGCCCATTCCCCCTGGTTTTGCATCCGGAGGTCACGAGGCCAACGACGAGTAATGAAGCAATAAAGATTCTAAACATGATGATTCTCCATTGGGACACGTGTCCCGTTTGAGGTGAAGATGAAAACGTAACCGCTCATTAAAGCAGAGCGGACGCTACGCATTCCTCACGACAAAAGGAGAATCTTGCGCATTCGGAAAAGAAAGGAGTCTGAAGACGCGCCCGGCGGCGCATGTGCGCGCGACGTCGGGCGGCGCGGCAGAAGGATCTGGTTTCGGGCGATGACAGACGCCCATGCGGGGGCAATGGGGAGGATGCCATTCCCGTCAACCGTCACCTCGCCGTCTTCGTCCCAGAAATCGAGGAAGCCAAGGGACAGATGATCGCATGGATCGAACGAGGACACGCCGTCTGGCAGGTTCTCCTCACACACATGGCATTCTTCGCCACATCCATCAGGGTCATCGGAACAAAAACAAATAACTCGCCCGCAGCAAACTGCCGCGAGCGCCATGCAACCGGCGACGACGAGCGCCATCCAGTCCTTGAATCTGACCCTCCTGTGGTTCACGGAGGGGCATTATACTAAATTTGCCCCTTGCTGTCAAAACTCAACGGAGAGGCCGAGGCCGCCGTAGAAGTTCCAGGAGTAGAAGTTCCAGGAGTGGTCGCAGCCCTTGCCCCATTCGGCGTTGTGCTCGCGCGCGCAGTGGCGCATCGTGCTGTCGAACCAGTAGTCGCTGTAGGCGATGTAGGCTGAAAGCGAAACATGGTCGATGAGCCTCCACGTGAACTCGCCCTTCAGGCAGGTGTCCATGATGCCGCCGTGGTCGTACGTCCGATCTTCGGGGCTGTACCCGCGCACGCGCTGCGTGTTGCCGAAGCCCTGGCCGATGGACGGACGGAACTCGAGCACCGGGTCGTCGTCCTCGCCCTTGCCTTCGATGATCGCGAACGAATGGCCGAGATCAAGGTTCACGTATGTGCCGTCATCCGCCATCAGGTCGCGCTCGATCGCGAGCGTCGGCTCAACCCAGAAGATGCCGTCGGAAAGTCCGAGCTCGAGGTTGAGGTACTGCGTATCGCCCATGTCGCTGTGGTAGCGCTCGATGTACTCGTACATGTAGTTGAAGTCAACGGAGAGCTTGCCGAACGTCTCGCTCAGTTCGAACTCGTGTGCGATTCCCACGGAGGCGTCGAGCGTTGTCCAACGTCCGGCGCGGTTGCCGTAGCCGCCGCGCTTGCCGTTACCCTTCGTCACATCGAAGATCGATTCGACGCCGAAGTACACCCAGTCGAAGAACTTAATCTGCGCGCCAGGGACGATGATCGGATCCTTGCCGTCGATCATGCCGTACGTCATATAGCGGGAGTCAAACCCGATGTGGAACTCCGCCGAGACGAGTTTGTCGAAGGGATTGTCGTCCTTCTCCTCGATCTCCACGGGTTTGGCGCCCTTGGCGTCGGAATTCGCCGGAGCGGACGCCTTCTCGTCGGCAATCGCGCCGAATGCACAACCTGCGGCGACAAAAGCCGCTGTCAGTGTTTTGATGTTCATTTTCATTTTTCCTTATTTGTGCCCGGCGCTTTCGCGCCCAAAACTTTTGTTAGTTTATTGTAAATCATTTGCCTTTGCAAGATTTGCCTTTGCAGCAGCAGCAGTCTCCGCTCTCCCCGCAGGAGCATGGCGCACCCTTGCGGATGTTGCGCCACACGGCGAATCCTGCGGCGGCAAGCACCACCGCGAGAACTATTGCCGACGCCGCGTTCACGCCGCCACCGTCTTCCTGCCGGGACGGAATATCATCAACAGGCACCAGAGGTCGAGCGCGATGGCAATGCCGGTCCACACGCCGAACCCGCCGCCGGATACGCACACGCCGATCTGGTAGAAGGACAGCGCGAGCGTGTAGCCGACGAACAGCTGAAATGCGACCGCGAACCAGCCCCACGCCTTCGACCCCATCTCGCGGAACGTGACCGCAATCGCCACCATGCACGGCGGCACGAAGAGGTTGAACATCATGAACGACATCGCCGCCAGCTTCGGGAAGTCGCTGAACGAGGCGAACAGCCACTGTATGTGCATCGCAGTCGCGTCGCCGGGCATGTTCGCCGACACAAGCCCAAGCGTTGCCGTGGCCTGTTCCTTCGCGATTTCTGCCGAGACGGACGCCGCAGCGCCCTGCCACGATCCGAATCCGAGCGGAGAGAATATCCACGCGATCCAGTTGCCAATCGTCGCCAGCATCGACTCGGCTATCTGCTCGTCTTCAAGCAGGTTGAACCGGAAATCGAAATGCATCACGAGCCAAAGGAACACGCACGCGGGGAAGATGATGAGGCCGGCTTTCAGCATGTAGCCCTTCACGCGAGACCACGTGTTCCGCCAGATGCCGGTCAGCGTGGGCATGTGGTATGCCGGAAGCTCCATCACGAACGGCGCAGCCTCGCCCGCGAAGAAGCGCGACTTCTTGAGCGCTATGCCGCCAAGCACGATGATCGCGATGCCGATCACGTCCATGAGTGGCGCAACGTACCACATCTCGCGGAAGAAGAGCGCGGAGAACATCGCGATGATCACGGTCTTCGCCCCGCAGGGGATGAAGGTCGAGAGGACGATCGTCATGCGTCTGTCGCGTTCGCTCTCGATTGTACGCGCCGCCATCACGGCCGGCACTCCGCAGCCCTTCCCCACAATCATCGGGATGAACGACTTGCCAGAGAGACCGAACTTGCGGAAGATGCGATCCATAATGAACGCCACGCGCGCCATGTAGCCGCAGTCCTCGAGGAACGCGAGGAACAGGAACACGATTGCGATCACCGGCACGAAGCCGAGAACCGTCGCAACGCCGCCCCACGCGCCGTCAACCACGAGGCTCTTCACCGTGTCGCCCACACCTGACTTATCGAGGGCGTCGCCGAGAAGCGCGGTGATCCCGGGCACGAACACGCCATAGTCCGAAGGCTCGACCTCCGGTATTTCCTTGGACGCCTTGTACATCGCGTAGTCGCACTTCCATGTCGCCGCGTGTCCACAGCAGCCGCACTCGCCCGGCTCCTTGCCGTGCGACGCAACGACAGCAGGAAGCAGCGACTTGTCCAGCAGCTCGAACTCGGATTCCTCAAATAGCGTTTTGGGAATGTACGTCTTGCCCTCCTTCTTCGCGGCGGCGCGCGCCTCGGCGGACGCCTTGCGCCACTCCTTCTCGGCCTTGTCGTTGAACTCCGCAAGCGCCTTCTCGTACGCGCCCGCGCCGTTCGCCGCGTCGTATGCTTCGATGTAGGCCTCGCGCCACTTGGCGATCTTCGCGCAGTGCTCGCACGCCTCCTTGGCCTCGCCCTCGTCGTTCTTGCAGTCGTCGCAGAGGTGGTCCTTGTCGGCCTCGCGCTTGAGCGAGCACTCCCCGGAGGCATGTTCGCACTTCTCGACCTTGACGAGGCCGTCCTTGCCGACGGTGACAACGCCCTCAACCGGTTCGCCGGTCTCCTCGTCGTCGTCGAGTTTCACCTCGGCGGTGACGGTCGCGGCCAGTTTCTCGTCGACCTTGGCGTCGCCCAGCTCCTTCATCTCCTCGAAGCCTTCCTTGCCCTTGTTGGCCTCGTTGTACGCCTCCACGTAGGCAGCCTCCCACGCATCCACGTTCTTCCCGTGCGGGGCGTAGAACTCCTGTGCGGCCTCGTAGTCCATGCCCTTGTAGGGGCCGTCTTTACGGCACTCGTGCGAGGTGAACGGAAGATGCCAGCCATCCTCGCCGAGTAGCTGGTCGTTGGCCCAGTCGGTGAGGATCGTGCCGGGACCCTTCTCCGCCACGGCGAGCCACCACATGGCGCAGAGCGAGAGGATGAAGATCGGAAGCGCTAGGATGCGGTGCGTAACGATCTTGTCGATCTTGTCGGAGAACGAAGTGGAAGCCCTGCGCGGCGAGCGCTTGAACGTTTCACCGACTATCTTCTGAATGTAGGCGTAGCGCTGCGTGGTGATGATGGATTCCGCGTCGTCGTCCATCTCCTTCTCGCAGTCCTTGATATGTTCCTCAACGTGCGAAAGGATGTCCGCCGGCACGCCCAGCGTCTTGATCGCCTTCGCGTCGCGCTCGAACACCTTGATCGCCGCCCAGCGGCTCGTGGCTTTCTCGACCTTGCCGTGCAGGGACTCCTCGATGTGCGCGAGCGCGTGCTCCACCGAGCCGGTGAACACGTGCGGCCTTTCGCCCTTCACGCCCCTCTTCGCCTCGCCTACGGCCAGTTCCGCCGCAGCCCTAGTGCCTTCGCCCTTCAGTGCGGAAATCTCCACCACTGGACAACCGAGCGTCTTCGAGAGCTTCGCCACGTCGATCTTGTCGCCGTTCTTGCGGACGACGTCCATCATGTTCACCGCCACGACCATCGGCAGCCCCAGTTCCAGCAGCTGCGTGGTCAGGTAGAGGTTGCGCTCCAGGTTGGAGCCGTCCACAATGTTGAGGATCACGTCAGGCGATTCGGTAACGAGGTAGTTCCGAGCGACCACCTCCTCCAGCGAGTACGGCGAGAGCGAGTAGATGCCGGGAAGGTCCTGGATCACCACGTCCTTCGAGTTCCTCAGCTTGCCGTCCTTCTTCTCCACCGTCACGCCTGGCCAGTTGCCGACGTACTGGTCGGACCCTGTCAGGTCGTTGAAGAGAGTTGTCTTGCCGCAGTTGGGGTTTCCTGCAAGCGCTATCTTTACAGCCATTTCCTGTTCTCCTTTTCCTTTGCGCGGACGCCGTGCCTTATGTTAGCCACATAGAAACTAATTAGACGAGGCAAACTGCATCCGCAAAAAAAAAATCATTCCACCTCGATGGCTGCGGCATCGTCCTTGCGGACTGACAACTCGTAGCCCCTCACGGTCAGCTCTATGGGGTCGCCCAACGGCGCGATCTTGCGCACCGCAACCTCGGTGCCCTTGGTGAGCCCCATGTCCATAATGCGGCGCTTGACCGCGCCTTCGCCGCGCAGACGCGCTATGCGCACTGTCTGCCCGATCTTGACTTCTTCTAACGTCATAATTATTTCCTTTCCTTGTTAAACCAGTATCCGCATGGCAAGGTCCTGATCCACCGCCACGCGCGAATCGCACACGCCGAGTATGTAGTTCCCGGCGGAATGTGCGATCACCGTCACCTCCGCCCCTTCGACGAACCCCATTGTCTCCAGGCGTTTTCTGGCGACGTCGTTTCCCTGCACCGCCTTCACGCGGTGCCGGCTTCCTATTGTCATAAGTGCTATTGGCATATTCCTTCTTTCTTCGCCTTGTTAGGGCGTTGAAAGATAGTTTACCAAAACTAATTTTTGTGCGCAAGCCCTAATTTCAGAAAATCCGCCGACCGAATTTGTGGTGTAATAATTGCCGATGAAAGGCACGAACTCGGTCGCGGCGGACGAATCAGATGTCTATTTCAACAGGAACGTCATTCCGGTTTGAAGGGTTCGCCTTCAACAGCTGAGCAGATTCCACGAGGCGGATGAACTCCGCACGCCAGCCGTCGTCGTCGCGCCCCTTTGCCTCCTTCGCGCGCTTGACGACCGAGTCGAACGATGCCGAACCCTTGTACGCCGAATCCTTCATCAGCAGTGCGAACTCCGCCACCGCCGACGCGAACCGGAACGACTCTGACGGCTCGGCAAGCGTAACCGCTTCCGCCATGACGGGCTGATCCATGCGCGTGCTGGTCTCCGCGTCAGGCAGCTTGTAACGCAGCTTCACCGTGAGCAGCTCCCCGCTTGCCACAGGCTCCTGCTTCTGGTACTTGAGCGCGTCCGTCGCAACCACCTCGTTCGTCACGCCGGGCGGCACCAGTTCGTAGAGGGCTGTCATCGAATGTCCGCTTCCCATCTCGCCCGCGTCCTTCTTGTCGTCGTTGAAGTCCTTGGCCGCCAGCAGACGGTTCTCGTAGCCGAGCAGACGGTACGCGCCCACCTGCGCCGGGTTGAACTCCAGCTGCATCTTCACGTCCTTGGCCACGGTCAGCATCGTACCGCCGAACTCCGTCATCAGCACCTTCTTCGCCTCCAGGATGCCATCGAGGAACGCATAGTTTCCGTTTCCGGCGTTTGCGAGCTTTTTCATCATCTCGTCCCTGTAGTTGCCGTAGCCGACGCCCAGTACCGTAAGGAACACGCCTGTCTTGCGCTTGTCAGCGATGAAGCGCTCCAGCTCCGAAGGGTTGTTGATGCCCACGTTGAAGTCGCCGTCCGTCACCAGCACCACGCGGTTGTTCTTCTTGGCTGAATAGTTCTTCATCGCCTCTTCGTATGCGAGCTGAAGGCCTGCGCCGCCTGATGTGGCGCCACCGGCGTGAAGGCCGTCAAGCACCTGCCGGATCCGCGCCTTGTCCGCGCCAGACGTGGACGAAAGCTCAACCTGCACTCCGCTTGCGTATGATACAATCGCAACGGAATCCTCTGGGCGCAGCTGTTCGACGAGAATCCTCATCGCCTGCATGAGCATCGCGAACCCGCCGTTGCTGTTCATCGAGCCGGACTTGTCGATCAGGAACACGAGATTGCATGGCGGAATGGATTCCTTTGGGACGCGCTTCGCCTGCACTCCCACGCGCAGAAGCTTGTGCGCCGCATTCCAGGGGCATGCGCCAAGCTCGCACGCCACCGCCACGGGCACGTTCCCAGTCGGTCCCGCGTAGTCGTACGAGAAGTAGTTCACATACTCCTCGATGCGCACCGAGTCCTTCGGAGGGAGACGCTTCATCTCCGTCAGATAACGACGCATCGTGGTATAACTCGCCGTATCAACGTCCAACCCGAAGGTTGACAACGGATTGCCCTTCACCTCAAGGAATTCGTTTTCCTTGAACTCCGCGAAGCGTTCCGTGCCCACTGCGTCCGCACTCGACGCATATTGCGCTGGTTCCATTCTGCGATGCGCCTTGATGCTGGCTCCGCCCAATGTGTAGCACCCACGAACGCCTGCTGCCTTGGCCTTCCCCCCAAAAACCGATTTCATCACGACAGGGGACTTGATGTTCATCATGGCATCAAGGTTCTCGACCTTTACGCTTTTGGGGGCAGCACTCGGCATGTCACACGCTACATCCATGTCGATCTCACATGGCGGCGCTTCCATGGGCACGTTATGAGAATCCGCCACCGTATGTTTAGCTTCCTGCTCGCAAGCATTCTCCTGCTTGAACATGAACGGCAGACCGAGAGCCAGCAGCAACGACGCTGCAAGAGCTGGCCCCAAATACCGCCATTTACTGCGGCGCACAGGCGCTGCGGCGGGCAACGAAAGACGGAATGTGCGTTCATACTCGCGACGCGGGTCATCCGGTGCCGTAATGGGCAGTCCCATGCAGGATGAAAGGTCGTCTGCGATCTTTTCGCCGCGCATCACGCCAAGTGCCGCTTTCACATCTGCGATATCTTCAACCGACAAGGCATCCACAGTCCAGCTGCGCGCAACCATGCCGGCCGGCAGTTCGCGGACGTTCCAAAGCTGATATACGCGCGTGCCGATCAGAATCTCGCGGTCTGACGCCGGTACGGTGAATGGCGAAACAGGCACCGCGTACCAGCCGTCGGAGGAGGATTCGAGCAGCAGGCCCGTAACGGGTTCGGCGAAGTCGGCGAAAATGCGCAGTTCGCCGGCGGCGGGCGACGGATCGAACGCAGACGAATTGCCGGACGCTTTGGCGGTTGATGCACGTGGCACTACAGCATCACGCGTGCGGTACATTTCCCATTCGCGGCGGAAGACGGAGAGGAAGCGGTCTTTGTTAGTGGTTTCGTTGGACATGGCGCACCTCACTTTCCGAGCTTCTTGAGGGTTTCTGGCGCAAGCGCCGATTCACAGGCGGCAAGCAGCGTCTGCGCCGCCATGCGATCATTGAGGACGATGCCCTTCTCTGCAAAGTATTTCGCGATCTTTTTCATACAGGTCTCCTTAAGCACGTAGGCCCTCGATTTCCCGACTTCCAACTCCGCCAGCACCTCCGGCTTCGTTATGGGAATGTCATGGGCCGTCACATAGCACAGGAGCGCGATGTTCCGTTTTTCCACTTTTATTTCTTTTGCCACCGCAGAAAACATCTCGTGGGAGAGTGCCCACAGAACGGCGCGGTCGAGCGCGGCACCGGGACGCCAGGCGACTACGCCGATTGTCTCGCGTGCGTCATCCACCTCAGCTGCGCGTTCCCACACGAGGTGACGGCGCCCTTCCGTGTCCCGCACCGAACGCGGTTTCCATCCCTTCACGGTGGCGATCCAGTCCCGGACGATGTCGTGGATGCGGCCACGCCCGGAGCCGAACAGAGTGCCGCACACGAACTCGTCGAGCGGACGGTCCTCGACCGCCATCCGGTGCCGGAAGTAGAGCTTCAGCGGCTTGGGCTTGCTCCGCGATCCAGTGAGCATGAAGTAGGCGTCGAAATGCAGCACCGGGTCAGAGTCGTCAACATCCGCTCGCGCGAAACCGAAGCGCACGAGTTGCGCGTACATCGCGGATGCCACCTGTTCCCGCAGTGCATTTGCGGCTGAACAGCCGTCCACGAAACAAACATCGAACCACTCCCGCCAGGCGTCGTCGCCCGCGTAGATGTCATGTCTGCCGGACTCGCCTGCCGACTTCAATTGGTCTTCTATCGTTGTCGTTTCCATATTGTCCTCCATGCATACAGGAACTAACAACACAATTTTTCCACAAGAAATACAGTCCGTGAGTATATTATGTGCTATTCAATCTCCTTAAGGAGAGCCTTGAGCACACCGGCCTTCTCGCGCGCCTTGGCCGCGCGTTCCATTGCCGAGTTGTCGCCCGCGAACTTCGCGTAGGCGTTGATGACAACGGGCGCGGGCGTCTCCAGCTCCTTGATCGCGGCCTTCAGCTCCGCGATGAGCGGCGCGCACTCCGCGTCGCGTCCGAGCTCGCGCAGCGCCTTCACGCGCCAGTAGTCCATCTCGCCCGCGTGAATCCATCCCTTGAGCGAGTTCTCAAGCTCTGCCTTGTAACCGGCCTCGTCGCCGAGCGCCTTCTTGCACTGCGCCATGAAGTAGCGGCTCTTCGGCTCCGTGCCCGCGTCGCCGGGACGCCCCGCTTGCAGGTTCGCGGGATACGTAGTCGATTCCGCGAAGTACTTGAGCGCGGTCTTGTAGTCGCCTTTCGCCATCGCCGCCTTGCCGAGGCCGATGCACGACTCCACGAACGGCGCAAGCAGGCCATCCGCGCCCTCCCACACGTGGAAGCGACGCGTCGTGAGGATCTCGTGCGCCTCGGCGTAGCGCCCCACGGCGTTGTAGGTGTAGGCGAGGCGCAGCACGCAGGCGTCGTATTTGTAAACCGTCGAACGGTACTTTTCCATAAGAGCAAGACGCTTAGGCGCGGGGATGTTGAGCTTCTCCGCGATCTTGCCCGCCTCGTCGAGCGCACGGAAGTTCGTTGGATCGGCCTCAAGCGACTTGAGGTAGTATTCGTATGCCTCCTTGCTCGGAACCCCCGACGGCACGCCCGTGTTCGTGAAGTACGTCCCCGGGTGCGACAGCGCAAACCCGATGCACCGAAGCGCCAGCGCATACGCACGAGCTTCCCGGTCATCTCGCACATTTTCGGGGTGGCGGGCGTCCCGCCCGTTGCCCTTCTCCCACACCTCCACGCACTTCTTCCAGTCGGCTAGCCCCGCATCCTTGCGGTCGTGATTCCACTCGCAGCAACCGAGATAGTACCAAGTATTCGCGAGTTCCGGCGCGGCCTTCGCCGCGAGCTTCAGCACCTCTTCCTCTTCCAAGCGATTCGGGAAGCAGTAGTCGGTGGGCATTGCGGCGGCAGCGGCGAATGTTGCCAGTATGGAATTGTCAATTGGCAACATTTTCTTGGCAACCTTCTTCAATTGCGCCGCGCCCTTGAAGTAGCCGAAGAGCGCGTTCTTGTAGCTATCGCAGGCGGCGATGGTATCTGCAAGCGGTAGGCGCGGGCCCTCGGTGCGGTAGGGTTTCTCCGCTGCGGCCTTGGCGAGCGCGGCGTCGCAGAGCATAATTACCTCATCGTAACAGCCGATGCCCCAGTAGTCGCTGATGCACTCCAAAAGCTGCTGCGCCTTGAGCCCGCGGTTCTTCTCGGCGTCAGCGAGGGCGTACGGTGCGTCGAGGAAGACGAGCCCTTCAACAACCGCCCAATACGCCAACGGATCGCACTTCAGCGCTCTATCGAGCAGAGTGGCGTAGGAATGGTAAACGTTGTATACCTTGAAATCTTCAACTCGCAACTTCCGAAAGAAGATTCCTTTCATCGTCCAGAGCTTGGCTTCGTCCTGGCCGAGGGCAAGGGCGTCGTCGATGCGCGCTAGCGCCTCCTTCCAGTCGCCGCGCAGCGCGGCAATGCGGGCGAGCTCGACGTACGACTCCTTCTTGTGCGTGAGACGCCACGTGCAGCGCCAGAAAAGATCCTCGGCACGCTTCAGATTGCCAAGTCCACGCTCCACGAGCGCGAGGTAGTATTCCGGCGCGGCGTCGAGCGCGCGCGTATGGTTTTGCGTGGCGCGCGCAACGGCCCTTTCTAGGTACGGCTTCGCCTCGGCATAGCTACCGTTTTTCGCAAGCCGCACGCCCATCGCAAGGTTGGCCTTCGTGTAGTCGGGGTCGATCTCAAGCGCGCGCTTGTAGTAAGGTTCTGGATCGAGAATGCCGTTCTGGAACTGGTCGAGGCGAAGCCCCACCTCGTACGCGAGTTCGGCGGACGTGTATTCCTTCGGTTCCTTTGGATTTTCCACCTTAGGCGGAAGCTCAACTTTACCCTGCGGCGGAACCGGCGTGTATGCGAGGAAAACCTTGCCGTTCGCATCGGCGATTTCGGCGGTGAACGCCTGGTCGGCCACGCCCGGATCAACTTTTACGGTCTTGCACCACGGCGTATTCGGATCGATGGCGATATTGCTTTCGGTGAAGATGATGCCGGAATTTCCGGAATCTCCGGATTTTCCGGATTTTCCGGATTTTCCGGATTCTCCGGATTTCCGCCGCACCCTCACTGTGCAGCCCTTCAGCACACGTGTGGAGTGGAAACCCACGAGCAGTTCGTCGGGCTTCACGCGGTCCACGTTCACCGCGCCGTCGATTGTCACGTTCTTCACGCCGCCGATGCCCTTCACGGGGAACCAGTACTGCGAGACCTTGCGTGTCTCGTAGGGGGCGATCCACGAGTAGTCGGGCTGGTTGTCGCTCCAGCAGCCGACCATCAGCTCGAGGTAGGGCCCGTCGTTGTCGGTGAGCACCGTATCCCATACGTGCGCCTCGGGGAAGTTGCCCCAGAGGAAGAACTTCTTGCCCACGGTGATATGGCGGTTCGAGACATGGGCCGTCCCCATGTTCTTCTTGTGGTCGTAGCCGGCCATGAAGGCGTTGTCGGGATCCATGCCGAAGATGGAGCGCGATTCGATGGTGAAGTTCTTCCACCACGAGAGGTCCATCGTGCCGGAGATGTCGTTCGCGTACTTCGAGCGCTGCGAGGGGAGAAGCTCCAGCTCCTCCTTGCGCGGACCGATCGGATAGCTCGTCCAGTAATTCTTGTGGTGGTCGAAGCCGAGGTGCATGGAGGGCGGGAACTGGATCTGGTAGTCGTCGCCGCAGTGCACCGACACGTTCGCCCAGTAGATCATTGACTCGATCCACGGCTGGCGGTTCATGAACACGTTGTCCGCCCGCAGCACGGCGCGATCGGGGAGAAGCGAGAGGCCGATCGTCCACTTGAGGCGGCGGCGGAGCTCCGTTTCACCGAACCAGATCGTCTTCGTGCCATCCTTGTTCGCGGTGAAGCGCCAGTCGATCGGCATCGCGGTCGTGGCGCGGTGGTGGTGCGGGAAGTTCCATTCCACGCCGCCGGAAATCCACGCGCCGAGCATGCCGATGAGCGCGGGCTTGATGACGTGCTGGCGGTAGAACGTCTCAAAGCCGGTCGCCTTGTCCGTGAAGTTGAGGAGGTGTCCGCCATGCTCCGGCAACATGCCGACATGGAACCACTCGTTCTCCATCGTCAGGTACTTGTACGTCTCGTCGATCTTCTCGTCGTGCAGCACGTCCTGCATCGGGTACGGATAGACCCTGCCCTGCGCACCCTGGTAGACGCGCCCCGTGTAGAAGAGCGGCGTCTTGTCGTAGCCGCCCGGCGCGTACGTCGGGAGGACGATAGAATCCTCCTTGATCTTGACCTCGCATGCGATGACTGCCGCCGTCGCGACCGCAACCAAACAACCGATTGCCCTTTTCATTTTCACTTCCCTCCACGGCGCTGCGAAAAGAGCCATTCAAAAACCTTGTCATCGGAGAACGTCGGCGTCCACACATTGTGCCCCAGCCCCTTGTACTCGCGGTAGAGTATCTTCTTCCCTCCTGCGGCCTTGATGGCGGCGACCATGTCGCGAGAGCGGCAGACGGGCACACCCTTGTCGTTGGAACCGTGGAACGCCCATATCGGTATGTCCGTCAGGCGCGGCGCCTGCGCCACGTCGCCTCCGCCGCAGCACGGCAGCCCGGCTGCAAACAGCTCTGGGCGCCTCTGCAGAAGCTCCCACGCGGCATAGCCGCCCATTGATATTCCCATCAGGTAAACCCTGTCGCGGTCAACTGGATAGCGCACAATCGCATCGTCGATAATCTCCATCGCCATGCGCAGGGACGGCGTGGGCTTCTTCTTCATCGTGCTCTTGGTGTTCTCCCATGGAGTATCCACCCACTTGCGTCGCCTTGGAGTCTGCGGGGCGATGAAAACGTATTCCTCCCCGTGCCTCTTCGCCCAGGAGATGAAGTCCGCCCCTCCGGTCTTGATCTGGTCAAGGTTATTCGTGCCCCAGCTGCCAGCGCCGTGCATGTGGACTACGAGCGGATACAGCCGCCCAGGCTCCGGTTTTGCAGGGACATGCAACCGGTACGGCAGCGTCTTGCCGTCCGCACTTTTCCACTCCTTCGCCTCAGTCGCCGCAAGCGCCTCCTCGAATACTTTCGTGTTCCCCTTGCGCTCGGCCGCGATCTGCGCCTTGATGCCGGAAGTTCCGCCATTGACGGACGGCGCGGCGGCGAACGTAGAACCAACCGCCACGGCTACGGCCAACGAAATCAAGTATTGTGCTTTCATTTTTCTCCCTCTCCAATGAAGAATTGCATGACTGTCTTTGCCTCACCTGGCTCAACGCCATGCGGATGGTGCCCGTATTCCGAATGTTCAAGCACCGTCGCCGCGCCACCCGCTGCCTTGAACTTCGATAGAAACGCCTTTGAATTTGAGGTTGGCTTTACGGCGATGTCGGAAGTACCGTAAACGAGCAAGACTTTGATGCCCGCCTTCGCAAGCGCGGGCGCAAGGTTCACCGGCATCCGCGGATCATCGCGCCAGCCGTCCGTCGTCGCGATTTTCTCCCACGATCTCAGCCCGCCGTTCGCGGTCGGCTTGTAGCCGTCGAACGTGAGGAGTGCATTGTCGAGGTAGATGCGCGCCACGTTCGCCGGCTTCGCCGCCGCGTACTGCGCGGCCATGAATCCACCCCAGCTAAGGCCAACCAGATTCGCCTTCGGCGCAAATCCAAGTTCATTCACGAGAAACACCTGGAACGCCGCCGCCGCCTCGACGCCCGTCTTGTCCATGCGCGTGTCGAAAAGCTCGATGTAGGCGTAGTGGAATCCGGCCTTCAGCAAGTCCGCCACGCATGTGCGCCCGGCGTCGCATTCCGGCCAGAGCAGGGGCCAGATCCATTGCATGCCGCCACGGTCACGCGGGACGCGTGACCCTACCAGAGGCGCGACGGACGGCTCGGCAATCCACGCCTTGCGTCCGTTGAAGTCGAAGTGCGTCCGACGGCACCCCTGCCACATGTCTTGGCGGACAATCCTGTATTTCGTCGCGACCTTCGCGCGTAGGGACTTTCCTTCGCGTTCCGCGTCCATCTGCGCGTTCACGTGCTTGATGATGTCGATATCCTCTGGGTCGTAGGGACGGAGCGACGGACGGAACAGGTCGTGGAACCACTTCGTCATCTTGTAGCCCCGGTAGCCCTTCTCGACTTGTTTCCACATGCCCTCCCACGGCTCGTATGTCTGGTACTTGCCCGCGACGAATCCCCAGCACGTACAGCCGATCCTCTCCTGCGCGAAGAACGGATAGCAGTCCTGCACGTCGCACCCGCGGATGCGGGCGAGCCATTCCGTGTTGATCATCGGACGACCGAACTTCGCCTTGATTTCCTTCGCATACTTGATCTGCGAGTGGAGCGGAGCGTAACAGTGGTAGCTGATGATGTCGCTCAACGCGGCGGCAATTCCCTCGGCGGTCTCCAAGTTCGGTTCCAGCTTCCCGCGCCACAGATCCGCCGCGCACGGATGCTTCACGCCGATCTTCCACGCAAGCTCGAACATCTCCTTGACGAGCGGGGCGGACACCTTGCCCCGGTTGTTGTTGCCGGGTTCGTTCCAGATGTTCCAGAAGAGGACGCGGTCGTCGTCCTTGTACTTCTCCATCACTTCGCCGCACATCTCGAAAAACCTCGGACGCAGCACGGGGTCGTCCGCGCTGATGTAGCCGATCATGCCGGGGAAACTGCCATGCTGGCTGCGCTTGCGTCCGCCGTGGTAGCCGATGTCATACGGCTGCGGGCCCGGCTTCGGCACGGACCACAGCGGCTTCGGGCGCGAACAGTCGTTGCCGAGGCACATAATGGCGCGGATCTTGTGCTTCGCGCAAAGCGCAAGGAATCGTTCCAGGTTGCGCATGTAGCCACGCGCACGGCGTTGAAGCCGATGGATTCGGCGAGGGCGAGTTCGCGGTCCATCTCCTCGAAACGCCGCTCGCTGTCCCAAACCTGCCACATGTCGTAGCGGTTCGCCGCGCTCGCCGGCATGTAGTTGCAGCCGCGGATCCACGGCTGCGCGTTGTACCACTCCCACGCCTGCTCCTTCGTCCACGGGCCCGTGCGCGGCGCGGCGAGAACGGCTGACGCCACCAGCGCAAACGTGCATGAAATGTAAAAAACATCCAGTGCATGGCGCTTCGTCTTATTCATTCGCGTTCGCATTGTTTTCTCTCCGATTATTTCAGCGGAGCGCAATTGACGTGTTCGCGGATGAGACGGCGGCGATGTTCCGCCGCACGGGCCGAGAATTCCGCGAAATCGCGCTTCGCGGGGTCGGGGTTCGACCACGCGACCTCGGCGAACGCGAGGCCACGCGGCCAGACCTTCCACTCCAGCTCCGAAACGCTCCACACGTGTGATGTCCAAAGACAGCACTCAACACCCGTAATGTGCCTGCGCGCCTCCGGCTTCACGCCCTCGTAGGGGTCGAAACGGTACGCAGCCTCGAACGGCAGCCAGCGGATGTCCGGTCTGAAGTAGAGATATGGGTCCTCTGGGAGCTTCTGCGAGTAGTCGAAATAGCAGTGCCAGTTTGGACAGGCGATCACATCATAGCCCATGTTCGCGGACTTCGCGCCGGGCTTCACATGGTAGCCCATCACAAGGACCTCCCGCGGCGGCAGAAGCTCGTCCGGGAGGGAGGAGTCGTTGTTGCTCTCGCCGCGTGCGTCCGGCTTGCCGAACCCGACGGCGATTTCCTCCCAGCCGCACAGACGACGCCCCTTCGCGGCGAGGTGTCCGGCGAGATGCCGCGTGAGCCACGGCTGAATTCCCTTCACGCCGCCGAGATTCTCGCGCCTGACGAGCGACATGCATCGCGGACACTTCGCCCACGGCCCCGCCTTGCACTCGTCGCCGCCGATGTGCACCACCTTGGAAGGGAAGAGCTCGCACACCCGGTCGAGCACCTTCTCCGCAAAGCGCACGGCCTCGGGATTTCCCACGCACATCGCGTTCCGCGCCCCCTTCGCGCAGGCGAATTTCGGATAGGCGCGCACCACAGCCCTGAAGTGTCCCGGAAAATCAATCTCCGGCACGATCGTGATGTGCCGCGCAGCGGCGAAGGCAAGAATCTCGCGCACGTCGCCCTCCGTGTAGAACGGCGGCACCTCGCGCTCGTGCGACCCCGACTTCCCGCATTTCTTCACAAGCTCAGGATATTCGGGAATGAACAGCCGCCACGCCTGGTCATCCGTCAGGTGCCAGTGGAACACGTTCATCTTGTAGCGCGACATGAGATCGAGCAGTTTCTTGACCGTCACCTTTCCGAAGAACCTGCACGATTCGTCAAGCATCAACCCTCGCCACCTGAACGCGGGCGCGTCCTTGATTTCAAGGCACGGGAGGGATGCGTCCGCCGCGTCCGCCCGCAGCTGCGCGAGCGTCGCCTTCGCGTAGAAAAGCCCCGCGTCGTCCGAATGGCGAATCGTCACGGCGTTCGTCGTTATGGAAAGCTCGTACCCTTCCGGCGGAATAGACGCGACAACCTCGACCTTCGGCGCATCGGCCGCGGCAAGCGCGACTCTTCCGCCGGTGACGGACATCTCCCTCGGCGCGGGAATGAGCATCGGCGCGGCGAAAGCCGCGGACGCCGCGGCAATCGCCGCAAACATAATCATGCTTCGTTTCATGTTCGTTATTTTATGATATCGTAAACTCGGACGAAATCGACGAGGAATTCGTCGCCGATCGCATCTTCCAGCTCCTTCACACCCTTGCCGGTCATGTGGTTCTTGCGATACCACTTCGCCTCGGTGGTGAGAAGAATGAACTCTTCCGTCTCCGAGACGGCCTCGCCTTTGCCGCGCCCGACCTTCGGACCGTGCTGCTTGCCGTCGATGAAAATTGTGTAGCCGTCCGGTTCCCAGAGAAGTCCGAAAACGTGGAACTCCGTCTTGTCGAGCGCGAGAATCGCGGCCATGTCATCCCTCACGCGCGGAGACTTGAAACTGCGGTGTTCCGCACCGTAGCCGCCGAAGTGGAAACAGTGCGGAATCACCGTCCCCGGCTGGACGGATTCCATGATGTCGTGTTCGATTCCGGCCCTGCGAGGGTCGAGCGAGCATCCCTGCATCGGGGCCTGCATCCAGAACGCGGACCACCATCCCGGCTTCTGCTGCAGGCGGCAGCGGCATTCGTAGTAGCCGTAGCGGTGCGTGAACTTCGGCTTGCCGCGCTTCGGGAGCGGCCAGAAATTCTTGGAATTCTTCGCCGGCGGCACGTCCCACACAAGTTCGCCCGTCTGAAGCTGCGGCGAGACGAACTGCCCGTCCGGACGCTTGACGAGCTTCAAATGCAAAAGCCCGTCCTTCACTTCGTGCGCATTGTCCTCCGGCTTCGCGAACCAGTGCGCGGGACGCCCCCAGAAATTGGTGCGCCAGCCCCATTTCGAGTCGTCCAGACGATCGCCGTCGAACTCGTCGTTCCAGACCAGCTTGAACTGGCGTCCCTTCGGGAGAAGCGACGCCTCGCGCCCTTCGACCGTCGCGACGCTCTCGCAGACGACGGGCGAGCCGTCCAAATTATGCGTCTTGACGCGCTTCGCCGCTTCGCCGTCCAAAGCGCTGAACTGCTTCTTGTCCGCAGTCGCGGCGAATGCCGCGCACGCCGCAATTGCGGCAACTGCAAAATGTGTGAACGGCTTTCCTATTTTCATTGACTTCTTCTTTTCTTTAGTTGTTGAACGTAGAGACAAAACCTTCTTTCGCATGTCTGACCGGGCAAGCCACTCGACTTGCGGACACCCGCTAACAGACCTTTGCGACCGAGGCATCAAGCACGGTTATTATATCATTCTTGTTGACTTTCCGCAATGGATTCGGGGGACTCGTCCGTAGCCACGGCTACTTGACGATGAGCATAAAGCCCTTGACGTGTTCGGGCGTAAGGAACTCCTTGACCGTCAACGCCCGCTTGGTGATGCGCACCTCGTCCATCAAGCCGGTGTATGTCGTACCAGTCGGCGTACAGCCCATAAGCGTAATCGGCTTTACGCGCACTTCGGGAAGATTCTTGGCGTTTTCGGTTACAGTGCTCTCCCCTACTTTGCTCCAGTTGCGGTAGAACGTCAATTTGTGGTTCGACTTGTCGTACACGGCCGCGATGTGATTCCACTTGCCGTCGGCTATGTTTGTCGTGTCGGTAATCGTCTTTCCGCAGAAATCGCACTTCAACCTGTTGGACGTCCCATTTCCACCAATCCACAACTGGTTATTCGTATCGTTCTCGTCCACTCGTCGCTTGAAGAGATGGGTCCATGCCGCGAAACTTGAATCCTTCATGAAGAACTCGACTGTAAACGACGAATCGTGGAAGATGTCCTCCGACGGCCACCATGCGAGGTAGGGGTCTCCCGCAGAGTTGTCCGTGCGATTCATTGATCGCATATTGTCGAACCCCTTGATGTCACGACGCGAAGCATAGAGTTTGTTGGTATAGACATCGGTGGAGAACGCTGCGTATCCGGCGGTGGATGCGTTGTTCGTAGCGCCAAAATGGATGGCCGAGCCTGTCGCCGCCTGGTTGAAAACAACACCCTTGCCGGTAATCCCTTCAACGTCCTCGAAGTTGATGTGCAGCACCACGTCGTCCGCCTCGTCCGCGGCGCGTTCAGTGCGAGCGAAATGCAGGAACTTCTCCGTCGGAAGCACCTCGTCGGAAATGCGGAAGTGCGCCATCGAGCCATAGTAAGGGATGTCATTGTGCGGCGTTCCGCCGATGTAGAGGTCGCCGTCCGGCGCGAATTCAATTGGATTCGCGATCGTAGCCGTCGCAATCAATCCATAGTCGAGATACAACCCGATGTCCACCCCGTTGGAAACGGTAACGGCTATATGATGCCACCGGCCATCAAAGCAGCTCAATTGCTTGACAAGCGACCTTGGTATCTCGCTTGCAGCAAAGTCGCCGACAGAATTCGTCGTGGCAAAGCGCATCCAGAACAAACCCGACCCGCTGATCTTGCCACCCGTTGAGGGCGTAACGTTATTACCGAATGCCATGCTCCAACTTTCCCCGCCCGTCTTGCGCGTCCCGTCCGAGTCTTTGAACAGCAGCGGCATGACGGCCATGAACTGCCATGTGGATTTCTTGGAAACATCGGGCTTCATGAAGTACTCGACTGTGAAGTTCGAGACTTTAAGCGCATCGGGATCGACGACACGCAACGCCCCGCAATGCGAAGATTGGACACCCTGAAAATAGAGCCCGGTCGCGGCGGAACGGTTCACACCTGCAACCGGATCATACACGCCGTATGCCAACGGGAAAGCATTTGTTCCGATTGGACAATAGGTGGAACCTCCATCCCCTATGCCCGTCTCGCCAACGCCTGTCTTGATAGAAACTGGCACGGCGTCCATCGTGCCGGGGCTGGCGATATTCGGAAACACGTCTGCCACCGTCGTTCTCACGCCGTTCTCACCCGCGAGTGGCCAGTATGCGACCGTGGAGGCCGATGCGGACATCGCCACGCCGACGAGTGTGCAGACTGCTGCGCGGGCGATTGCGGCCCGGACCTGGGCTGGGATATTGGTTGGTTTCATGCGTCATTCCTCCTGTTTGTTGTTTTTCAATTGCTCAAAAGCAAAGGACTAGTCTCTTTTCCCGTCGGCTTGGCTCGTTATTCCACAATGTCGTACACGCGGACGTAATCGACGATGAACTCGTCGCCAAGCGCCGATTCGAGTTCCGGCACGCCCTTGCCCGTCATGCGGTTGTTGCGGTACCACTTCGCCTCGGTTGTGAGAAGGATGAACTCCTCTGTCTCGCTGACCGCCTCGCCCTTTCCGCGTCCGGCCTTCTCTCCGTGGCGGCGTCCGTCGATGTACACCGTGTAGCCG
>CACZDG010000090.1 GCA_902779865.1 uncultured bacterium | reverse complement strand
CACGGCTCGGCGGGACGCCTCGCCCCACCGTGCGGCGCGCTCGGTGATCGCGCCCTACCATCGCCTCGCCCCACCATGTGCCTCGCCCCACCGTAGGGGTAACAGCCCGCTAGGGTGGGGGTAACAACCCGCCAGGGCTGGGGTAGCCACTCCCTACCCCATACACGGCGACACCTGCGCTTGTCGTTTCCCGCAGGCGGAGCCGTTCGAAAAACCGGCGAAGCGACGTTTTCAAGGAAAAAGGAAAAACAAAATGAACAAAGTCAAAACTAGGATCGGCACTTACTTCATTTCATTTCTCTGCGGCCTTGGCGGAAATGGTGGCAAGTGCCTCATCGGCGGTCTCGCACGCCTTGCAGCCGTCCGGGAAACGCGTCGTGCCATTGCCCCAGCCAAGGATGAAGCCGCCCCGGGACGCGAACCGCTTCACTATGTCGCGGGGTACCCGGTCAAGCTTGCCCTTCGCCGAATGGGGGAAGAGCAGAGCGTCGGCGTGGTCGAGAAGTCCCCTGCGGATATCCTCGTCGTTAATCGGGAAGAGGTCGATGTCCTTGTTCGCGTCGAGGGCGAGCATGGTCCTCGCCGTCTCCACGCCCCTCGGATACACGCTGTAGTACGCCAGGGTATATGCGCGGCGGCGGCGCGGACGCACGGGCAGGGTTATTTCGCGTCCAGTGATGAAGCGGAACCCTCCGCGCACCAGGACGCGCGAATTCTCGAAGAACTCGGGATGGACGGATGTCACGAAAACGCGTCCCTTGCCGAAGGTGCCGCCCAATATCGCGGCGCGTCCGTACATCTCCGGCCCCTTGCCGTGTTTGCCGGAGTCCGAACGGTTTACGCCAAACACCTTGAACGACGCCCCTGCCACGAGCTGCGTGCTTGGTTCGAGGATAGGTCCGTGGCTGTACTGAATGGAGTAAAGCCCGGTCTTGAGTCCGGTCGCCGCAGCGCCGTCCTTGTTAAGCTCGACAGGGATGAGGAAACGCCCCTTGGAACCCGACCGGTAGAACGGCATCACGCCGATTCCGCGCGAGGGGTCGGGTGCCTCCTCCATCATCAGGCAGCACCCCGCGCACGTGCCGAAGTACCCGCCGCCGTTTTTGATGAAGTCACGGAGCCGCTCCACGCCGTTCGTCCCGAGGTCCTTCTTGATGTCTGGCGAGCTGCCTCCGGGCATCACGAGCACGTCGAGACCGTCAAGTCCGCCGGCGCGAATCATCTCCGAATCGACGATCTTGAGCTCCAGTTCCGGCGACCGTTCGACGATTCTGAACCATTCCGTCGCGCCGTTGCCGCTGATGCCGCGTCCGGCGTAAACGCCGGTCTTGATCTGCCCTGCGGTGTTTGTCGTATCGGCTCCGGCACAGAATACAGTTGCAAGAACTGCAACCGCCGCCCAAGCCACTCCTGCTTTCACGTTCATTTAAACTACACCTCCGTAACGTCGAAGCTGCGGCTCACGCACGCACGGGCCGCCGCGAGGTCGGCGAGTTCGCCGGCGGCGATGAACTGGACGATGAGGTTGCCGATGGCCGTGCCCTCGGTGGGACCGGCGAACACCTCAAGGCCCGTCGCTTCGGCGGTGAGCTTGTTGAGATAGCCGTCCTTCGAACCGCCGCCCACGATGTTGATGGAGGTGTAGGTCTTGCCCGTGAGCTGCGCGAGGTTCTTGATCATCTTCGCGTAGCAGTCGGCAAGCGAGGCATAGACGCACTGCATCAGTTCGCCCACCGTGGCGGGTTTGACGTCCGCCGCCGCCTGCACCTCGGCGATCATCGAGGCGGGCGCAAGAAAGCGCGTGTCGTTCGCGCTCACGCGTCCGGCGAACGACGTAGCGGCCTTGGCCGCGTTCTCGAGGTCGGCGAAGGAGTACTTCTTCCCCTTCTCGTAGTCGGCGAGCGTCCAGGAGGAGGTATTCTCCTTGCCCTCAACGTATTCGACGCCGTTCAGCTCGCGGCGGATTGACTGTATCATCCAGAGGCCCATGATGTTTTTGAGGAAGCGGAAGCGGTACCACGCGCCGCCCTCGTTCGTGAAGTTCGCTGCCTTCGCCTCGGGCGTGGTGATAGGCTCGGAGTTCTCCACGCCGAGGAGCGACCACGTGCCGCTCGAGATGTACACCGCCTGGTCGTCGCGCGCCGGGACGGCGAGGAAGGCGCTGCCCGTATCGTGCGTGGCGGGCAACACGACCTGCGCGTCGAAACCCACTGTGGCCTGCACGGCGGAGGTGAGTCCGCCCAGCGTCGTGCCGGGCATTTCCAGCTTGCCGAAGATGCGACGCGGGAGGTCGAGCTTGTCGATCACCTCCCAGTCCCAGTCCTTCGCGCGGGCATTGACGAGGTTGCCCGTCGTCGCGTTGGTGTATTCGTTCGCCATCTTGCCGGTGAGGACGAAGTTAAGGTACTCAGGCACCATCAGGAGGCGCTGCGCCTTCTCGATCTGCTCGGGATGCTCCTTCTTGAGCGCGGCGAGCTGGTAGATGGTGTTGAAAAGCATCTTCTGGATGCCACAGCGGGCGTATAGCTCGTCGGCGGAGATCGCGGCGTCCACGAGCGCGTCCGCACCTTCCGTGCGAGCGTCACGGTAGGCTACCATATCCGAGCAGGGCAAGCCCTGCTCATCAAGGAGAACGAAGTCCACGCCCCAGGTATCGATACCGATGGTTGCGGGAATCTTGCCGATCTCCTTGCACTTCGCGATGCCCTGCAACACGCTGCGGGCGAGAGTCTGGTGGTCCCAGCAGTCGTGTCCGTCCTTGCGGATCTGCGAGTTGTCGAAGCGGAACACCTCTTCGAGAATCATCTTCCCGTCTTCGAGGTGGCCGAGGATATGGCGTCCGGAGGACGCACCGATGTCTATTGCGAGATGGTAGGTCATTGTTTTAGCTCCTTTACATCTTGGCGACGGCGGTCACGACGATGGACGCGGCGAGGATCAGAAGGCCGGTCACGAGGAGACCGCGCGTCTTGCCGCCGGTTCCTTTCCATTCGCCGAGGAACACGCCGAGCAGCGACGAGAATAGCACGCTCGCGCCCATGAGGATGGCGAAGCCCACGTACGCCATGTCGCCGCACAGCGGCTCGCCGATCTTGAGGAACGCGAACTGGCATGCCCAGATGACGCCAGCGAGGCCCGACCAGAAGATCACACCGAGGCCGGCCGGCGAAGCAGCCTTCGCGTAGTCGCCGAACGTCTTGTTCTTCGCGTTCATGTAGAAACACCAGCAGAGGTTGACGAGGAAGCCGCCCCACAGCACCACGATCAACACTGGCATGCCGACCCACCAGTCGCCCGTATTCACGGCCTTGGCCAAGGCCTCCATCGAGCACTTCGCGCCGGAGGCGTCCGTCCACCAGCCGTTCTGGAGGCCGAAGTTCATGCACCCGGAGAACACGCCGCTGATGCAGGCAACGACGATGCCCTTCTTGAAGTTGAACTCGGCGACGGCCTTCTTCTTCTCCTCCTCGGGGAGCTCCGCCTCCTTCGACTTACCGGCGAGACCCACGAACACAATGCCGACGAGCGACAGCGCGACGCCGCCCAGCGTGATCAGCGCGGCGGAGTCCTTGACGAGGTCACCCGCCTTGCCTTGCAGGATCGGCGGGATAAGCGTGCCCGTGGCGGAGCAGAGTCCGCAGCCGATCGCAAGGCCGAGGCCCACGCCGAGGTAACGAATCATCAGGCCCCAAGTGAGTCCGCCCACGCCCCACAGCGCACCGTAACCGGCGCAACCCAAAAGCGTCGAGGTCGGAGTCTTCGCAATCACGCCGCAGAGGTCCGGCACCGTCGCGAACGCGAGCGCGGCAGGGAACACGATCAAACCGACGATTGCGTAGATAAACCAATAGCTTTCGTACGCCCAGCCCTTTACCTTGCGGAAAGGCACTGCAAACACGGCCCCGGCGAGGCCGCCAAGGGCGAAGATGAGCGATCCGAGCATCGGATTCGCGGACACAGTTTCATTCATTTCAGACTCCTTATTTGGGTTGGTGCATAGATTATACCATATTACTTGAATGAGCGGTTGAAATATTTTAATTCTGTCCGCTTGACTTTCGCGCGAAGTTTTGGCATACTATTCAGCCGTCACGCACCCGTGGTGAAATTGGCATACACGCTAGATTCAGGTTCTAGTGCCGCAAGGCGTGTGGGTTCAAGTCCCACCGGGTGCACCAGGTAAAGATGGCCCCTTCGTCTATCGGCTAGGACATCAGGTTCTCATCCTGAGAAGAGGAGTTCGACTCTCCTAGGGGCTGCCAATCATGTAACGGCTTTGAACGCTATGCGGACCTTAGGCAAAATAATCAAATACATCCTCATCTGCATCCTTGCCATATCCATTCTCGGCATTGCGACTTTGCTTCTTTTCGAGCAGCCAGTTCCGGAATCAATGCTTAAAAGGATCACCGCCTCACTCTCAAACACCAACTGCCTCGTCCGCGCCGACTCCGCCTCATTTCTTTTTTCACGCGGCTTGAAGATCAACAACGTCCGCGTTTACGACCGCAAGAAGAAAGCCTCGCGCCCTATGGCGTCCGCCTCATGCATCGACCTCGCGCTCAACCTGCGCAGTTTTCCCTGGTCGAAGCAGTCGCTTCTGAAGTCCGTAACGATAACGGATTTCAAGTACCCGCGTCTGCCAGACGGCTACTACATACCCGATTCCGTTGAGTTCCCAGGGCAGCCGGACTTCAAGGAGAAGGACGAACCCCTGGAACTGGAACTGCCTACGCTCCAGCCCTTCAACCTGAAACTCATCCGCCCCGAAGTGATCGGCGTAACTCCTAAGTCTGTCACGGCGGATTCCGTCTCGGTGACGCCCGCAGGCATACGCATCGACGGCATACGCCTTGACTGGGCGGACGCGGACGTTCCGATGTCGCTGGACGGCACTTTTGAGTTCAACCTCGAAACGCAGCGTGTGGAGGGCGAGGTACACGGGCAAGCCCGCCAGCACAACATTCGCCCAATGCTCGTTGCGCTCGACATAACGAACTCCTACGCTTTCATCGACAGCTTCACGCGCGTCGAGAAGCCTGTCGATGCGTCATGCGCGTTCGACGTGAACCTCAGGAACAACGACCTACACCTTCACCTGGAACTGGCACCAGAAGGCGGCTGCTACAACGGCGTGCCGCTTGAAAGCGCGCGCGGACCGCTGGACGTGCGCGTGTTCGTGCGGGACGTTTACCAAAACGCGAAAATCACCGTCGGACCAATCGAGGCCAAGCTTGCGGACGGAACGCAGATGTCTGGAACGGTCATCTACGAGAACACGAACGACATCGGATACGTGGACTTCGACGTGCGTTCCAACACGTCGCTCTCCAACGCCCTCGCCGTGGCCGACGTCCTTAACGACGGTACGCTCGACTGCGTCGCACCAGCCGCGCCCCCGCACATCACGCTCAAGGGACGCCTCGCCGTCGATCCCACGCACGCAAAGGCAAACAACCTCACCGGCACGTTGTCATTCCTCCGCGGCACCGTATTCTCCATCCCGATGCGCAACGCTTCCGCGCGCTTCAACGTGCAAGGCACCGATGTTTCCTTCACGGACGCCTACGCGACCCCGGAACACGGCGGCAGCATAAAGGGAGGCGCGCTCATATCCGTGCCAGGATTCAAGCAAGAGAACGCCTCGTTCCGCGTGGACGTCTCCGGCGAAGGAATCGCCCTAGCCGACATCGCCGACGTTTTCCACTTCGACCTTGGCGACAAGCGCGGCATCATCGAAGGGAACACCACCCTTTCCGGGCCTCTCTCGACAAATGTCATCCACCATCTCAATGGCGGCGGACGCGTCGTGTGCAAGGACGGACACCTTGCGCAGATGCGCCTCTTCTCTGGATTCACCGAATACCTTGCGAAGCACGTTCCCGGCATCGGCTCGCTCGTGAACCTATCCAGCGCCTCGCTCGACTACACTATCACGAACGGCGTGCTGCGCGCCTCCGACGCAGTAATCGCGGGCGACGTGCTTGCCATCAGCGCAACGGGCAAATACGACATACCTAACGACGCCCTTGGCTTCTCCGGCAACATCTCCCTGAAGAAAAACGAGAATATGCTTGTGCGCATCGCAACCACGCCGATACGCTGGCCCTTCGCAAAGATCTTCGGCTTCCGCCTCACAGGACACATCGACGATCCCTCTTGGGCGTACGAACAGAACATCATCAAGGTGTCCTCTGAATGAAGTCGATTTCTCTCGATTTTGAAAACGCCTTTCCCCAAGGCACGACCGTAATGGGAATCGACGAGGCGGGGCGAGGTCCTCTGGCCGGCCCTGTTTTCGCGGCAGCCGTCTCCGCGCCGCTTGACGCTGCGGCGGAACTTCTCACCGGCCCGTGGAGCGCGATAAACGACTCGAAGAAACTCTCGGAGAAAAAACGCGACGTCCTTGCGGAAGTAATCAAGGCTACACCATCGTGCGTCTGGGCGGTTGCATCTGCGTCCGCGCTCGAAATCGACCAGAACAACATCCTGCGAGCAACGCATATCGCCATGCGACGCGCCGCGCTCGCCCTCGCGGAATCCATCTCCGGCACGAACCACGAACCACGAACCACGAATCACGAACCACGAACCACGTCCTTCGCCATACTCGTTGACGGACTCGCCGTGCCAACGCTGCCCTTCCCCTCGCGGAACGTGGTGAAAGGCGACGCGAAATCGCTGTTCATCGCGGCGGCATCTATCCTGGCAAAGACCTCACGCGACGCGTACTGCGTCGAAATGGAGGCGAAATACCCCGGCTACGGATTCGCCGTCCATAAAGGCTACCCCACCGCCGCGCACATGGAGGCGCTCAACCGCCTGGGGCCGTGCCCCGAACACAGGCAGAGCTTCGGCCCAGTGGCCGAAGCCGCCTTCTTCCGTCCGCATTAATGCTGGCTTTCCTGCTTGCAGGTCAGCGCCATGAAGAACACCGAGAGCAGGCACGCCACGATGAGCATCCCGAACGTCCAGCTCCATCCGGCCTTTTCAGCGACAAGCCCCATCAGCCAGTTGGCTAGGATGAACGTGCCGAGGAAGTAGCCGAAGAAACCGGTCAAGCCCGCAGCCGTACCCGCCGCGTTCTTCGGGGCGAGGTCGAGCGCCTGCACGCCGATGAGCATCACCGGTCCGTAGATGAAGAACCCGATGCCGATCAGGCTGATGATGACGATGGTAAGATTGTCGATGAAGAGCCAGTAGAGGACGATGAACACAAGCACCAGCGCCATGAAGAGGATCGTCGGCATAGCGCGCTTGCCCTTGAATACCTTGTCGGAAACCCAGCCGCAGAGCAACGTGCCGGGGATGGCTGCGTACTCATACGCAAAGTACGCCCACCCCGCGCTCTTGATGTCGATGCCGCGCTCCTTGAGGATCGTCGGAGCCCAGTCGAGGCATCCGTAGCGCACCATATAGACGAACGCGTTGGAGAGCGCGATGAACCAGAGGAACTTGTTGTTGAGGACGTACTTGAAGAAGATGTCCTTCGTCGAAAGCGTCTCCTCCTGCTTCTCCGAGTAGTTCTTCGGGTAGTCGTTGCGCCACGCCTCGATGGACTGCAGCCCGCAGGACTGCGGCGTATCGCGCAGCAGCACGAACGCGAGGAGCGCGATGAACAGCGCAACCGCCGCCGGGAACGCGAAGGTGCCGACGAGGAAGTAGAGGTCCTGGTGCTGTCCGTAGAACCAGCTGCCGAACCACACCGCACCGTATGTCGCCATCGGGCCGACAAGCCCGCCGCCCACGTTGTGTGCGCAGTTCCAGATGCTCATCATCGTGCCGCGCTCGTTCTGCGAGAACCAGTGCGTCATCACGCGCCCGCACGGCGGCCATCCCATCCCGTTAAACCACCCGACAAGCGCGTTCAGCACGCCCATCACCGCGATCGCGAGCGTCTTGTGCTCCGCGCCGATCGCCTTGATCGGCACGATCATGAAACACATCGCGATTGCCGAAAGCACCAATCCCAGCGGGAGAAACACGCGCGCGTTCGACCGGTCGCTTACGCTGCCCATCAGGAACTTCGAGAACGCATATCCCGCAGCGTTCAGGCCGAGCACGAAACCAAGTTCGGACTTGAAGAAGCCAAGCGGCTCCATCGACGGAATCGCCATTGAAAGGTTCTTTCTCACGAGGTAGAATCCCGCGTAGCCGATGAAGGCCCCGAGAAACACCTGCCAACGCATGCGCTTGTATCTGGCGTCCGCCTCCGGACCTGTCTGCGCCGGCTTGTACTCCGGCTGTTTCATGAATGCAAACATTTCTCTTCTCCTTTGTTGACTTTGTCTGTCAATTACCTCGCTTCGATCTCGTACCACACGGTGCGGTATTCGGGACCAATGGACACGACTGCGCACCCGCCGGCGCCCGACGACACCGGCACGGCCTTAGTGCGCTCACCGCGCTCGTCGAGCGCCCAGCACTTCGTCGCGACGGCCTTCGACGGCAACGTGATCGTAGCGGGGATGCCCTCGTTCACGGTCTTACCGTTCCCCCAGTCCGCGCCACGGCAATGAATATTATCACCCTCGTGCGTGAACTTCGCGCCGCCGTTGTGGCAGAGTCCCGTCGCCGCGAGGAGGATGCGCGCAGGACGGCCGTCCGCGCCGAAGCCCGTCGCGTCGTGCGACGTGAGCGACACCGTCGCCCAGCCGAGCTTCGTCTCGCCTATCGCGAGCTTCACGCCGCCAAGGTCGAACGTCCGTCCCTTCGTGAACCCGGAGAACACCTTGGTGTTCGGCGTGTTGACGGTCCAGAACGCCGCGCCTTCGATCTCGCCGTTGAGGACGATCTCGCCCGTATCGCTCGTGTACACCTTCTGGTCCTTGTTGGGAATGGGACAGGCGATCTGCTTCGACTTGCCGGAGAGAGCCACCATCGTCTTGCGCTCAAGCGCAAGCTCGTTCGGAACCTTGCCGTCCGTTGCGGACTCGATTCCCTGCGCGATGATCCCCTTCCTCACGAAGCGGTCGAAGTACTCGTTGTAGGGGAGATTCGCAACATACGGCGCGGAACTCTCCTTCACGTCGCCGCGCAGGTACATCGCCGCGCACGCGGGGAAGTGCGCGAGGACGTCGGTGCGCGCCGCCATCGAGAAGAAGTACTCGTTGTGGTCCGGCTCCGCGTTCTGGCGGTTGTTGTAGGAATACTCGAACACGCCGTCCCATCCGTGCAGCGCACCGTAGGCACGAAACATCGGCTGGCCCTCCGCGCCGTAGAAGTTCGGATACGGGTGGTTGTACTCGCTGATCGTGTAGGGCTTGCCGAGGACGCGCTGGCTCGCAAGCTTGCGGAGGCAACTAGCCGTGTTGTTCACCATCGCACCATTGCCGATTCTCCACTCCTTCCTCACTCTCGGATGGCACCAGTAGGCGTGGTTGTCCACGTAGTCCATCTCCGCCATGAGCTGCGGCGTGGTGTAGCCGAGCTGGGTTGCGGCGACGGGCGCCTCAAGGCCGAGGTCCTTCTTGAGGTAACTGTGCATCCCGGTCCAGTAGTCATGCTCCACGCCCGTGAGGAACTGATAGAAGTCGCGCTTCATCTCAATCGGCGCACACGACCGCTTGCTGTTGCTGTGTACGAGCGGGTAGTCGCCGTTCTCGATGCGGAACTTGTCGAGGAACGGCAGCGGCTTCTCTGCGAGCTTCCACGCCGCGCGCGCCTTCTCCGTGGTGCCGTACTTCTTCACGAGCCAGTCGCTCCAGAGCTTCTTGAGGCACTTGCCGTACACGTCGTCACGGCTGTCAAGTCGCCCTCCCCTGTACGTGTTCCAGAGGGCCTCCTCGTTGTTCAGCTCCACGACGGCGACGACTGGATCCTTCAGGTAGTTCATGCCGGTGTAGGGGTTCACGTGCGAAAGAAGTTCCTTCGCGTACTCCTTCTGCAGCTTGATGAGCGGCGGATAGAACAGGTTGGAACCCTTGTTCATGCTGCCGGAGCCGGGCGGGATGCCGTCCGCCACTCCCAGCTGGCGTGCGACGTGCAGATTGATGTTCACGTAGATGCCGCGCTTCTTGAACTGCGCGATCAGGTAGTCCTGGCGGTCGCGGCGTTCGGGGTCGAGCTTGCGGCGCGTCTCTCCGCTCTCGTCAAGGATGCCCTGCTCCTTCGGCAACATGAACGTGCCGTAGGAGTTGTCGAAGTAGTGGAGGCGCACGCAGTTGATGCCGAAGCGGGCGAGACGTGCGGCCAGCCGCTCCGCCTCCTCGTGCGTGGGGAAGTTCGAGGGACCGGTGAGGTTCGTCGCGTGGAGTTTGAAACGCCCCTTGTCGTTCACGAAGTGCCCGCCCTCCACGCGGATGCGCCCGTCCTTCCCGGCGGGGGCGGACAAAAGGTGACTCATGTTCACCACGTTGTCGGGGGAATCATACGACGGCACGAACGGGAACATCCCGTCATCCGCCACGGCAATTCCGGCAGCCAATGCCGCTGCCACCACGAAACACTGCTTATTCATTGTTAAAGCAACTCGCAAACCCTCTTTCGTGCCATCTGCGGTCCAGGCTACCCAACCTGAAAAACGCCGCATGACTTCAAAAACACAATCGAGAAGTCCACGGCAAAAAGTGTAGCAAAATCCCCTCCGACAATGCAAGCGGAAAATGCCTTTCCCAGCGCGGCGCGGCGCATCGGTGGGACACACAGTAAGTGTCACCGCTAACTGCGCAAACGCGCCCGCACGCGCCGTTTTAGCGCGGTTCTGTGGTGGCGTCAGATGAAGTCACTTGTCGTACACCTTGCGGCCGGTGCGGATGGCATCGTAGATTCGACGTTCGGATTCAAGGCGACGCTGGTAGCGGACCTCGCGCGCCTGGTCGGCGGCGCAGGGGACGAATCCCTCCATGTCGCAGCGGGGCGTGGCCTTCAGGCGTTCCTGTCCCTTCTTGATAATCGCAAGCGCCTCGTTGTAGGCGGGCTTGCCCTTCACGCCTTCAAGGATGCGGGAACACTCGGGACGGTCGAAGTTGAGCTGTTCGCGCTGCCGACGACCGTTCGCATTGGAGATGCCGCGCCCGCAGAGCTTTTCGATGCGCTCCTTCTCCGCGAAGGTGAGCGGCATGCGTCCACCGGGGTTGTCGGGATAGGCGCACTCGTACTGCGGGTAGTAGGGCGCGTTGACGTCCATCCACGTGATGATGCGGTCGCGCTCCTCGTCCGTCAGCGTCACCTTGCCGTGTCCGTAGAGCTTCTTCGTGAGCTTGGACGCGTGGGAACCCCAGCTGTACGCCGGCTGGATGGAGGCCGGGCCGCCGCCAATGCACGTCACGTAGCCGAGCGCCCAAAGGTCGACGTAGCTCGTGCAGAAGAACGCGCCCCTGTCGCCGCTGAGGTTGATCTTGTTACCCGCCGGCTTGCCGTAGTCGTGGCAGCTGACGCACTTGGCGGTGAAGACGGGCTGCACTTCGCGCTGGAAGCTGTAGAAGTGCGGGGGCGTGCCCTTCTCAAGACCGGCGAGGTTGTACGAGCCGTCGAGCTTGGACGGCGCGCGCTGCATGGCAAGCGGCTTGGCCGTGACGGGCGCGGCTTCGCCCACGCGGTTTTCGTGGCATCCCACGCAGCCGTACTTCTCGCCCGGCTGCAGGTACGCGCCGGAACGCATCGACTGCACCATCTTCCCCTCCGCGTCCAGCGCCTGAAAATAGACGAACGTGTTCGCGGGCACCTCGAAGTAGGCGCTGCCGTCCGCCTCCACCGGCACCGTGCCGAGGATGCGCTTGTTCTCGAACGAGTGCCAGTTCATCGCGGCCGCCTCCTCGCCGTGGCCGAACCAGCCGCGACGCGGCGTCCACGAGCGTTTCTCGGGCGATTCCACCACGCGGATCGCCTTGACGCTTCCCGGCGCCACGCCCTTCATGTGCGTGCCCACGTAGATGTTCTGCACGTAGAAGAGGCCCGGCGCGGTCGGCGACGCGAACGTGCGCTGCTCGCTCTGCACGACGGGCTTCTTCGACGGACGCAGTACGAAGGGCGAGTGGCACCCCGGCGCCTCCGCGTGGAACACCACCTCGTTGCCGTGCAGGTCGAGGTAGACGAGCGCGGTCTCGTCCCCGCGTCCGGTCATGCGCACGGCGAGGAAGTGCTCCGCGTCGAGCGGGAACGGGTCGGCGTACTTGAGGCGGATGCCGCGCGTGGAGTCGAAGTCCTCCTTGCCGCCCGCGTGGATGCGGTCGCGGTACGAGGCCGGCCACGTGCGCAGGACAGGCTCCTTGCCGTCCACGCCCTTCGCCCGGTCGATGATGCCGAGCGCGCCCCACGGACGGTCGTGGCAGCTGCCGAGCACCGCGATCACCTTGGAGCTGTCGTTCGGGTCGATGGCGCGCGCGTTGATCACGCCGCCGGGGCTCGTCGTGTTGTTGCCCCAGTAGATCGCGTGGCGCGTGCCGTCGGGGTTGCACACCCAGAGCCCCTGCGCGTCGCCAAAGTTGCGGTCCACGTATTCCCAGCGGTCGTAGATGATGCGTCCGTCGGGCAGCACGGAGGAGTGCCCCTCGAAGAGCGTCGAGACGCCGATCTGGAAGATGTTGGCGCCGTCCGGCTTCATGCGGTAGAGGTTCGCCATGATGTGGCGGTTGCACATGCAGTACTTCGGGTTGCGCGTGGAGCTGAAGAGGATGTCGCCGTCTGGCAGCCACACGGGGTCGATGTCCGAGACGCCCTTCTCGCGCGTGAGCTGCGCGAGGCCCGTGCCGTCGGCATTGACGGTGTAGAGGTGGTAGTCGTCCGTCTTGCCCTTGCGCATGGAGAACACGATGCGCCGTCCGTCGTAATCGACTTCCGGATCGCGCACGGTGCGCGCCGGCTCCTCCGGCACGATCACGCGCACGGCACCGGTCTTCGGGTCGAGCGCCTTCAGTGCGCCCTGCGTGCGGTATTTGCTTTCGTTGATCTCGCCGCACTGGAAGAGCGTCGCGGTGTTGTGGTGGTCGGGCGCGTACTGCGCGCGCGTCACGTACGCGATCTCGTGCGCGTTGACGATCGGGTTCTCGCGCACGAGCGCCTTCAGGAGAAATGCGTCAAACGCCTTCGTGGATTTCGAGGCGGTAGCGGACAGCTCCTCCAAGAGCTTCGCGGCGGGATACGACGCGAACTTCGCGCCCAACTCGCGCACGGCGGCGGCGGCGGACGCCACAGCCTCCTCAGACGGCATCCGTCGATCATCGAAGTCCGACGCGCCAACGGTTCCCTCGAACGAGACATCGTCGATCGTGACGTGTCCCCAGCCGCTGGTCGCATGGTCCACGATGCGGAAATAGACGTCCTTACCAACGAACTTCGGCACGTTCCACGTCACCGTGCGCATCGGCTCGCCGTTCTCGCCCGTGGCGGAGACGATCGCTTTGCCCGTCGCGCGGTCCACAAGCTCGAAACGTGCGTGCGCGCCACCGCCGATCTTGAAGGTGATTGTCGGACCCGTCAGACGGATCGTCGGCGATTCGACCACGCCCGTCTGCCTGTCGGCCGAACGGTTGTGCTTGTCTTCAAGGGTCGAAACGAAGTACTTCCCGCCCTTTGTGTAGGGCTTGCCCGTGTTGTGCTCCTTCGCACGATCGGTCACGATCCGCTCGAACGCGCCGGACGTCACCTTCCAGCCCTGGAGGTCACCGGTTTCAAAGTCGAACACCGCGGCGGCGGAAGCAGCCGTAGCGGCAATGGCCATGGCAAATACTGATGTTTTCATGGGAGTATTATATCAAAACGCTTGACGGCGGCAAAGCATTAAAAACTGCCGCAGCTCTACCAGGGCACATCTGCGTTTTTCACCCATGCGCTTTGAGATTGGAAACAACCAGAACAACTGGTAAAAACAACTTTGAAAGAAGTGCGCGGGCGCGGGGCCTTGCGGCTGCTTCGCAGTTCGCGCTTCGCGCTCACCCAACCTGATCGCTTCGCGACAGGCGCATCAACTCGCCCGCGCATCTATCCATACTATTCTCATTAGATATTGATATGGTTGTGTCGTTTTAGATTAGCCGATGTGTACGGGCGAGTTAGCCCGTGCGCCAAAGGCAAGTTGTTTCAAATAGTTGTTTCCAATCATCAGAAGGCTCGGCGGTGAATGACGCAGATGCGCCCCCGGCGAGGGTGGTGCGACGTTTTAGCGCGGTTCCGTGCGGCTCAAGGCCAGTGTATCTTGCGACGTCCTTCAAAGCGAGAATGCCGTCCTTCAGCATCCGCTTCGCCGTCGCAAGCATATTCTCGCGCTTGCCCTCGCGCTTGCCCTCGCGCTTGCCCTCGGCAATGCCCTCGCGCTTGCCCTCGGCAATGCCCTCGCGCTTACCCTCGGCAATGCCCTCGCGCTTGCCCTCGGCAATGCCCTCGGCCTTGCTCTCGGCCGCACGGCGTTCCGCGAATTCCTCAACTGCTTTGCACATGGCGTGCCTCCCTTCTTCTGAGTTCTTGAATTGACTAACTTGCCTCTTTAAAATGTCGAAATACATCTCCGCTGCGTTGCTGCACAGAAAATCGTGCATCAACTTGCCAATATCGGATTTACTGTGCGTCGCACCGTTCACGTAAATGATGTGCGTACCGTCGCCGAAAGTCCTGCCGCCCAGTTCCCGTACCGTGCGGTCAATCCAGTAAGCATCCTTGCCGCCACCCATTACGTCGTTCTCGGTGATGAAGATGACGTATGTATCGCGCAACTTGTCAAAGTCCTCACCCGACTTGAGCGCGTTCGCGTCCATCAGCGCGGAGTTGTACCTCGCCCGTTTCGGCTCGGCTCCGTCTTTCGCGCGCTGAATCTCGATATCGTATTCCTTTCCCTCGGAATCCCTTGCGAACACGTCGAAGCGAACTATCGGGTACTCGGTCTGCGACTTGACCACCTTCAAATCCTTCTTGCCGAGGATGATCTGCAAAATCAGCTCGATGCACTCCGGCGCGTTTTCAAGGCATTTTGACATGAAGGTGTCGTCCATGAGGCGGAAGTTCTCGATCAGCGCAAGACACTCAGGATTCATGACGTGCGCAGAGCGCCCCGCCCTCGTCTTGCCGGGGGCGGACGCTTTCCGTCTGCCGTTATGCTTTGCCTTCGTCATGTTCTTCTCGTTTTTCCGCCTGAGGGCACATCGCCCCCAAGCACCGCATATTTTACACTATCTCCTTTTTTGGTGTCAAGGGACGGGCGGACAAAAAAACTTT
>CACZDG010000089.1 GCA_902779865.1 uncultured bacterium | reverse complement strand
CACCATGTCGAGATTGCGCGCGACCGTCGCCTTCTCCCACTCCTTGCGGTGCGAGAGCGACGCCTCGCCGTAGTAGTAGCCGTGAGACTCCACGTTCGCCTCGTCGAGCACGTAGATGCCGTAGATATCGCAGAGGTAGTACCAGTAGTCGTCTTGCGGGTAGTGCGAGTTGCGCACGTGGTTGATGTTCGCCTCCTTCATGAGGCGGATGTCCTGGAGCTGCCTCTCGCGCGGCACGTAATGCCCGTACATCGGATCGCTCTCGCTGCGGTTCACGCCGCGAAACTTGATCTTCTCGTTGTTGAAGTAGTAGCGGCCATTTTTGATCTCGGAAGTTCGGAATCCGACGAGGCACGAGACATAATCGCCATTCTCAATATGAAGCACCAGCTTGTAGCAGTTGGGCTCCTCCGCGCTCCAGAGTTTCGGGGAACGGGCAGTGACGCTGTATGTGCGAGATCCACGCGCCTCACTTGCCAAGACCTCGTTCCCGTCCATATCATATAGCTTCGTCGTCAACAGCAAACGACGATCAGCATAGTATATAGCTTCAGAGTAGTAAACATGGATCTCCAGATTCCAATCACCGTTACTGGGCCTTCCCGGCAAATCAGGAATCGGATATGGCTTGACTGTGAAATCGCGAATATGCACTTTTGGTTTTGCGAGAAGCCAAGTCGAGCGGGCGATACCGGAGAGGCGGAACATGTCCTGGTCTTCGAGATACGAGCCATCGGAGTAGCGGTAAACCTCCAGCGCGACGACGTTCTTGCCGGACTTCACGAACTTCGTCACGTTGAACTCGGCGGGGTTGCGCGAATCCTTCGAAAAGCCGACGTACTCGCCGTTGACCCAGAGGTAGAAGAACGAATCGACGGCGTCGAACTTGAGGAAGATTTCCTGTCCGTTCCATTTCTCCGGCACGTCGAAGTCGCGGCGGTAGGAGCCGACGGGATTGCGCGCGGCGTAGGAGGTCCAGTCCTTCGGCGGCTCGCCCATGACGTCGGGCTGGTCGCGTTTGAAGGGATACGTCTGGTTCACGTAGAGTGCCGTGCCCCAGCCGCCCTTCCCGTTCGCGCCGTACGCCTGCCACGAGCACGGAACCTTGATCGACTCCCAGCCCGAGACGTCGTAGTCCGGCTTCTCGAAGCCGACCGGACGCGATACCGGATCGGGCGACCACTTGAACTTCCACGCCGTCTCGGAGTCGAGCGAGATTGTGCGCTCCGAAAACTCGGGGAGTATCTTCAGCGCGTTTTCAAGCGTGTCGAAGCTGGAGAACGCCGCGCGGCGCTCCTCGCGTCCGAACGACAGGTTCTCCGGCTCCTTCCATTCCGTGCCCGTAGGCACGGCGCGCGCACGTAAATCGAACAACCAGTTCTCAAAGCCGGCAGTGAGCCAGCCGTGGCCTTTGCCCGAAAGGAGGCGAAGCTGCTTGTCCTTGGACGCGATGCGGTTGAATGCGGCGATCCCACCAATGGTCTGGCAGTTGTCATCGGCAGTTCCATAAACCATGCGCACGGGAGTGTGGATCATCCGCGCGAAGTTGCAGTTGTCGTGGTATGGCGCATTCTTTTCAGCTGCCGCGATGTTCTCCGGTCTCTGGTTCATGATGTGCGAACTTCCTGGCTGCCGTCCGGCGCGGTACGCGAGCATGTCGCACTTGTTGGGACACAAGATCAGCGACTTCGCGAAGCGTCCCCACATGGCGGTGAGGTAAAGTCCAAACCCTCCGCCCTGGCTGCAACCATAATAGACGAAGCGCGACGGATCGGCATACTGCTCCTTCGCAAGCCAGTCGATCGCGCGCGTCATGCCGAGGATCGTGCGGTGGTAGAAAGGCGCCTCGCGGCTGACGGAATACCCGACGTACTGGTAACGCGGTTCGCCCGCTTTCGTAACATAGTCGTCGAACCATTTCTTGAAGCGGGCATGGTATTCGGCATTCGTGCCTGTGAGTGGGATGCCGTGTACATTCATCAACAGGGTGATCCAGCCCTTGCGCACCAATTGCTGTTTGGAGGGGAATATCGTATTCGTTCCAGGCCCTGCACCCGGCACATTTACCATAGCAGGAAACTTGCCTTCCCCCTTCGGCACGAGTAGCAGTCCATAGACTCGTCCGCCATTGAACGTCGCGAAGCTCACGTAGTATGCCGTGTGGTCGGGCGTGTCGAGTTTCGGCGCGGGCGTCTTCTCTACCGCAATCGGGACCTCACGTTCGAGGCGCGAGAGTTCACCACGCCAATACGACTCGAAATCCGGCGGACACGGCGTAAACGGCTCAATGAGGTTCACTCCGAAAATCATGCGGTCCATCCGTTCCCGCACGGGGATGTTCTTCCCCTTCATGTAGATTCGAAGCGAACCGGGCGTATCGCGCGTGAACTCCATCTTGATGCGGGGTTCCTTGGCAAGATCAACAGTGCGCCGCCAGATGACGTTCGTCCAACCGTCGTCAACCCACAAATCAACTACGCCCTTCCTGGCAAGCACGCCGTGCTTGTCCGCCACAAACGCCTCTACTTTCGCCGTACCGCCCACAGGATACAGGTTCGACTTCGCGTCGAAACGGTATTTCGCAAATATAGGCTCCGCCTTTGCCGCGCACAAGGCGGTCTGTGCCGAAGCCGCTGCTGCAATGAATAACGCCATCGTCAAGTTATGTTTTGCCACGATCACTTACCTTTCTCTGCTGCCATTTTTTCAATGGATTCCCTGGACGAAACGAATACCTGGAAGTTCCCGTTTCTGTCAATCGTGGCATTGCCACGCCCAACACCATCCACGACGATGCCAGAAACCTTTACCGAATACTTTTTCAGCTTTGTCGGTGCGCCAGACGGCTCTAGCGCATAGACCTTGAACGAACCCTTGAAGGTGCCCTTCTTCGGCGTGTACGTGAGTTTCATCGCGGAAAGATTGGTCTTCACGGGATCGTCCGCACCCCGAAGTTCGTAGTGCACGGCTTTGGTCGTGCGGTCAGTGGTCTTCTTGTACTTGATTGGCGCCGCTTTTGCAAACAACCACTTTCCGCCTCTCTGGATGACGGGCTCGGCGCTCTCGCCAGTTGGCAGCAGATAGTCAATGACCCCTGCCGGCAACATGCCGGTACCCGACTTGAAATCAACGGACACGACAGAATTGGCGCGCAAAAGCGCATCGCCCACTCTGGCCGTTCGTACGGTCATTCCGTCTCCCAGCGTCCCCGTAAAGCCCTCGCCGCCAAGCGTCAGGGAAAGCGTCCCCCAATCCTTCACTACGAGTTTCACCTTTGCGTCGTAACCGCACGTGACGTATTCCGCAGACGACTTTTTCTGCTTGCCTCCAAGGTCAATCACCACGGCCGAGACCTTGCTTTTCCCTGCATTCTTCCCCGAAGTCGCAACCTTGGCGCATTTCAAAGACAGAATGCCGACCGGGTTCGCCCCAACGTACACCGCACCCATGTATGGCGCCGTACCATTGATCGCCTTTACAGGCCTGAACTCAGTCGAGAATTCGCGCATCAGCGTATTGCCATCGTCATATTCCACAGGATTTCCATTTGACGGCAACTTGGTGGCACGATACTGCGCAACGTATGGGGCCGACGTAAGAATGGTCTGCCGATTGTCATTGAATTTCGTGCCAAGAGATGCACCTTCGTATTTCAGCAACGGAGAAGAAAAGTACGGAAGCTCGGTGAAGCGATCGGACGAAACATACGAACCATCCGGACGCAATCCGCCAAAGTTATAACCCATTATCGTGTAGTAGCCCTCGTCGCCGATCCACATGTAGTAACCGGAGGAAAAGGAGAACAGCTGTGGGCCTAGTTCCATGTCGGAGAAATGTGCACACGAATGGTCTGGATGCCCACATCCCATATTATGCCCGATTTCGTGCAACATGGAACAGCTCGCGTCCACCTCGTCAATACTGCATACACTGTAAGCCCAATCTCCGAACTCGGGAATCAACGACGGATCCTTTGAAAACTTGTACACGGAATCATCCTCCAAAGAATAACCGAGGCCTATGTTCCCGTGCCGTCCTGCATCGACTAGCACGCTGACTACGTCCGCACCTAGTGCTTCGCGGGCATTTGTGATAGTCCTCCATTCTCCAGAGGCAACTACATCCCCCCACCCGTTTACAAGTTTCTGCGTCAAAATAAAATCCAGGTCAACGTAGCCGGCTGCCGCACGGTATTGAGTCGCGTCGGAGCCAATGCACACCGTCCCCACAAGACGGAACTTGAACGTGTCAATGAGTGAGTTGCCCAGGCATTCGTTCATCTGCTCCACTTTCCTCTTGGCATATTCAAGGGGCGTCCCCTTGCCGTTGAACGCAAGCCATTTCTGCGCCGAAAGGTCGTATGCCACGAGAACGTCAACAACGGACTGCCGCACGTCCGCCCTGACAGACGCGCGCAAAGGCGGAGTATTCGCAGCGCGTTCACCGGAAAGAGCGACCCTCCATGCAAAAGCAGCCGGATTCGGCTTCAGCGTTCGACAACGCGGCATCGCCGTGCAAACCATCGCCATCAATGACAAAAGCGATGCAACTAGGAAATTGGCAAACCTTTTCATGCCACAAGTGTACCATATTTCCACACGATACGCAACCTACTTAATCGCCGACAGAAATCGGCTGAAGTCAGCTGAAGTCAGCTGAACTTCAGCTGAACTTCAACTTAAAGACCATCTTGAGCGATTCGGCGGCGATGGAACCGCTGATCTTCGAGGCACCGGCGCGGCGTTCGGAGAAGGTGATCGGCACTTCGACAAGGCGCAGCCCCGACTGCCACATCCTGTAGTTCATCTCCATCTGGAACGAATAGCCAAAGGATTTAATCGCCGAAAAATCTCCCAGCGTCTCAAGCGCACGGCGCGTGAAGCACTTGAACCCGCCGGTGGGGTCCTTCACCGGTACGCCGAGCATGAAACGGATGAAGAGACCGCCCGCGCGGGAGATGAGCCAGCGTCGGAACGGCCAGCCAACGCACTTGCCGCCCTTGACGTAACGGGAGCCTATGGCAACGTCCGCCGGGTTCGCGGGATCCGCGTCGAGCGCGGCGAGAAGGCGTGGCACGTCCTTCGGGTCGTGCGAAAAGTCGCAGTCCATTTCAATCACATGCGTCGCGCCCATACGCAGGGCCTCTGCGAAGCCGGCCACATAGGCTCGGCCAAGGCCTTCCTTCTTTTCGCGGTGCATCACGTGTACACGCGATTCGCGCGCGCATATCGAATCGATCACCTCTCCGGTACCGTCCGGCGAGTTGTCGTCGAGGAACAGGAGCCGCCCCTCGGGCGGCAGGTTCTCGAGAACCGCGGCGGCCATGGCCTCCACGTTCTCGCGCTCGTTGTAGGTCGGTATTACGACAATAGGCTTCATGTGGCCTCTGTCTTTTCGGCAAGTTTCGCAACGTCCTGCTTGAGGGCCTTGACGTCCTGGCGGAGTTTCATGATCATCTTCGGCGCGAGCGAGATGGCGGCAACGTTCTTAAGGGACGTCGCGGGGGTGCCAACCACGTACTTCTCGCTTCCGTCGAGCGACTGCGGAACGCCCGCCTGCGGGCCCACCTGCACGCCATCAGCAATCTTGATGTGACCGGAGATGCCGGCCTGCGCCCAGATGAGGCAGCCCGTGCCGATCTGCGTGGAGCCCGCCACGCCCGCCTGCGCGATGATGCCGGAGTAGCCAGCCACCTTCACGTTGTGCCCGATCTGAACGAGGTTGTCGATCTTCGTCATCGGGCCGATGTAGGTGCGGCCGATGCGCGCCCTGTCGATCGTGGTGTTCGACCCGATCTCCACGCCGTCGCCAAGCTCCACGATGCCGAGTTGCGGAATCTTCTCAATCTTAGGAAGTCCGTTCTCTATCGTCGTGTTGTAGCCGTAGCCGTCGCCGCCGAGGCGAACGCCGCAGTGCAGGATCACGCCCTTGCCAACCTTTGTTCCCTCTCGTAGCGTCACCTGCGGGTAGAAATGCGATCCAGCGCCGACGATGCAGTTCTCGCCGATAAACACCTGCGCCTCTATCACGCAGTCGTCGCCGATGACAGTCCCCTTCTCTATGACGGTGTACGCGCCCACATGGACGTTCTCGCCGAGGCGCACCGTGGGATCGACGATCGCCGTGGGATGGACTCCCGATGCACGCACCGGAGCGGGCGGTGCGAACATCTCCGCCGCCGCCATGCAAGCATGGTTAGGATCCTCAACGCGGATTATCGAGCACGGGGCGCCGTGCGCCCAGTCTAGCGGAAGGAGGATTGCGGACGCCTTAGTGGCTTGCACGAGCGGCACGTGCTTCACGTCCTTGCAAAACGACAAATCGCCGGGACGCGACTCCTCGAGGCCCGCGCATGCGACGATATCAACGTCATCCCCCTCAAGGACGCCGCCAAGCTTCGCTGCGAGGTCACTTGCCCTCATTAGCCTTCTTCGCTTTCTCTTTGCGCTTTGCGGGATCGACGCCGAACGCCTTCAGTATCTCGTCGGTCACGTCTAATGAACTCTTAGAGAAGGCAAGCATCGAAGAATCGGCGATGATGTCGTAGCCGTGCTTCTTGGCGTATGCGCTGATCTTCTCGCGGATTTCATCCGTCTCAATCTTGAGGAGACGCGACTCAAGATCGTTCAGGTCAGTCTGGTAGCGTGCCGCCATCTGGCGCATCTCCTGCTGGTTCTCGAGGAAACGCTGCTGAACGCTCTCGATCTTCTTCTGCGCATCGGCGCGGGCGGATGCGGACAGCATCGGGTTCTGGAGATCGCTCTGCAGTTTCTTGCCTTCGTCCGCGATCTCCTTAAGATCGTCCTGCTTGGCGTCGAGCTTCGCCTTGTAATCGGCGTCCGTCGTCTTCACGAGCGTCCGATTGCTTTCGTGCGAAGGGTGCAGGCGAACAAGGTCCACCATGTTCACCGTACCGATCTTCATCTCGGCCGTAGCCGCAAACGTCGCGGCCACCGCCGCCATCATCATAACCTTTTTCATTTTCACCTTCTCTCCTTACACTCTCAATTTACACTTTAGAAATCATATCCGACCGTGAACGAGAACACCTTGTCGTCCACGTCCTCGTCTGGATCGACGACAGGCGCTGCGAAGTCAAGGCGGATCGGGAACGACGGAAGGTCGAGTCGGAGGCCAAGACCGACAGACCAGCAGAACCAGTCGGTGTCGAAGTCAAAGTCGTCCTCGCCAACACTGCCGAGATCGCTGAACGCCGCGATGCGGATCATCTTCACGACCGGTACGGAGTATTCCATCGTGGCGCACCAGCTCGTCTGGCCGCCCCACGGCACGTAGTGTCCGCGCTTGTTCTGGCGGGAATAGACGCGCGGGGCGATTTCACGGAAATCGACGCCGCGTATCGAACGCGAACCGCCGAGGAAGAGCTTGTCATAGATCGGCAAGTCGTCGTCGCCGCCGAAGGAATCGAGCGTCACGGCGCGAAGTCCCCAGTGGAACACGTGCCCCCACTTCTTGATCGTTGTCAGATAGTGGCGGTAGCGGAAGCCGGTGCGCCAGTACTCGTTGTCGCCACCGACGACGTCGCCGTGCAGCATCACGCGGTAGCCCTTCTTCGGGAAGAGGAAGTCGTCGCGGGTGTCGTCCTGCCAGAACACGCTCAACGGAATCTCCCAGTTGTCGCCGTATTTGTCCTCCTGTTCGCGCAGGAGGCGGCGCGGATCTTCGTCGTGCGGATGCTCGTAGAGCCAGTCGCCCTCAACGTCGTCCATCTGCACGTACTCCGCCCCGATCGACACGCCGAAGCGGCCGAAGGGCTCCCAGCCCGGCCAGAACCGGACAGGATAGCTGATCGAGGCCTCCACTCCGTTGCGGATCACGTCGTAGTCGTCGAACCAGCGCTGGCGGCGGTACGCCTTGACGGAGAGCTCAAGGTGGCGGTCGAAGAGCCACGGCTCCGTAATGCCGATTTCATACGTCTGGATACGGGGACCGGCCTGTAGAAGGATGCGGGCCTTCTGTCCGCCACCGCGGAAGCGCCAGGGGTTGAAGAGGTCGAAGTTGTTCTCGTGGACCTCGATCTGCCCGTAAACGGAATCTTCGGAACCGGCGCCGATGCCGATCATGAAGCCGCCGGTCGTCTGCTCCTCCACTTCGAACACGAGGTCGCGCTCCTCCGGGCCGCCCTTCTTCGACTCGCCGCCATCGACGGTCTCAAGGTAATACTGCACGCGCTGGAAGTAGCGGAGGTTCTCCAGGCGATGCTTCGAGTGCTCGGCTAGGTCCGCGAGCATCGGGTCGCCTGGCGAAAGGCCGATCTCGCGGCGGATCACCTTGTCCTTCGTGTAGTCGTTGCCTCGCACGAGCACATTGCGGATCACCACGGGCACGCCCTCCTCGACGGCAAACACGATATCCACCGTATCGCCGTACTCCTCCGTTGGGATGCGACGGACGGAGACGTGCGTATCCGCTAGGGCCTTTGTGCCGGAACCGCAGTACACCTCAATGGCGTGGGCGGCGTCGGCAAGCGCCTTCGCGCCGGCGAAGTCGCCGGTCTTGAGCTCCTTCACCGCGCCCAGCACCGCCTCTGCCGGATATTGCTTCACGCCGGTGACGGACATCTTGCCGACCGTGTAGCGGGTACCCTCGACGACAGTGAACACGCGGTCAACTTTGTTGGAGTCGCCATCCACCGGCACCGCCTCGGGCAGCGACACGGAAACATCAAGGTATCCGAGGTCGCGGTAGTAGTTCGCGATCTTGTCGCGCGCCTCGGCGAAGTCCTGCGGCGTGGCAGGCGTGTCGATGAACCATCCGAACGGGTTCCACCACGGATACTGCTGGAACGAGTCGCGGAGCTCCTGCTCCTCAACGCCCTCAATGCCCTTGAACTTGAAGTCACGGATCTTGATGCGCGGCCCCTCCACAATCTCCATAGTTATGTTCACGGCGTTCGGGGAACCCTCTACCGGCTCGACGCGCGGTGTCACGCTCACGTCGGGGAAGAACTTGCGCTGGTAGGCAGTCTTGATGCGCCCCGCCGCCGCCGCAATCTCCGCCTCGCCGTATGCATAGCCGTCGCGCAGCTCGGACAGGGAGGTGATCTTGCTTACGCCCCAGTAGTCGTTGCCCTTTACGTTTAGCGGGCCCTGGAAGCGCTTTTTGCGCGTGACTACGTACGTGACCGCCACGCCTTTGGCGGACTGCTCGGCCTTGACGGAGATGTCCTCGAACTCGTTCGCGTCGCGCAGCGTACGCACGTCCCGCGCACACTGCTGCGGGTCGTACTCGTCGCCGGCCTTCACCATGCAGCGGGCGAGCACGTCGCCCGTGTCCTCTCCGCCGTCCGCCATCTTGACGGATACGGACGCGACTTTGGCGGCGTGCGCAGTGCACACGGCCATCGCTATTCCCAGCAGCAGTTTCTTCATGCCTTTTATTCCCTTCCTTTCAGTTTCCGAAATTTACCGGATTGACGTGCCAGATGTCGTTCGCGTACTCCGACACCGCGCGGTCACTGGAGAAGCGACCGGAACGGGCGATGTTGACAAGCGACATCGTGTTCCACTTCTTCTCGTCGCGGTACGTGGCGTCCACGCGGTCCTGCGCCTCGCAGTAGCTGCGGAGGTCGGCGAGGAGCATGTAGTAGTCGTTGTAGTCGAGCAGCGAACGCAGTATCGGATCGAAGAGACCCGGCTGCAGCACGGAGAACGCATTGCGGCGGATCATGTCCAGCGCAAGGCGGATCTCCGGATCGGAGCGGTACACGTCGCGAGAGTTGTACGTGGGACGGAGCTTGGCCACGTCCTCAGTGCGGAGGCCGAAGAGGAACATGTTGTCGTCGCCGACCTCCTGGTTGATCTCCACGTTCGCGCCGTCGTAGGTACCCAGCGTGAGCGCCCCGTTCATCATGAACTTCATGTTGCCGGTGCCGCTGGCCTCGGTGCCGGCGAGCGAAATCTGCTCGCTCAGCTCCGCCGCGGGCATGATCTTCTCCGCGAGCGACACGCGGTAGTCCGGCAGGAAGGCGACGGTGAGCTTGCCGCGAGTGCGGGGATTGCCGTTCACGACGCCCGCAATGCCGTGGATGAGGCGGATGATGAGCTTCGCCATGTAGTATCCCGGCGCGGCCTTTGCCGCGAAGATGAACGCACGCGGCACGGGGTCGTACGACTGGTCCGTGATGAGGCGGTTGTAGAAGATGATGATGTACAGCGCGAGCAGTAGCTGGCGCTTGTATTCATGCAGACGCTTCACCTGCACGTCGAAGATCGCGGACGGATCGAGCTTCACGCCGAGCGTGTGCACGACGTAGTTCGAGAGCAGGCGCTTGTTCGAGCGCTTGATCGTCGTCAGGCAGTCGAGGAACGCCGAATCCTGCGCGCACTCCTCAAGCCGCTTCAGCTCGTCGAGATGCGTGATCCAGCTGTCGCCGATCTTCTCTGTGATGAGCTGCGCAAGCGGCGGATTGGCCTTGAGCAACCAACGACGCGGCGTGATGCCGTTCGTCACGTTGTGGAAATGGTCGGGGTAGAGTTCGTAGAAGTCCTTGAAGAGGCTGTCCTTGAGTATCTGCGTATGGAGCTGCGCGACGCCGTTCACACTGGAGGAGCCGACGATGGCGAGGTTGGCCATGCGCACGTAGCGCTCGCCGCCCTCGTCGATGAGGCTCATGCGCGCGAGGCGGTCCTGGTCGCCGGGGAACATCGCCGATATCTGGCGCAGGAAGCGCCCGTTGATCTCGTATATGATCTGGAGGTGGCGCGGAAGCAGACGCTCCATCATGGCGACAGGCCACTTCTCAAGCGCCTCTGGGAGGATCGTGTGGTTCGTGTATCCCGTGGCCCTGCAGGTGATGTCCCAGGCCTGCTCCCACTCCACGCCTTCCTCGTCCACCAGCACGCGCATCAGCTCGGGGATCACGAGCGCGGGATGTGTCTCGTTGAGGTGTATGAACGCCTTTTCAGGGAGTTTCGACCAGTCGGAGTCGCCGTTGTCCTCCCTGAAGCGGCGCAGGATGTCCGCGAGCGAGCAACGCGTGAAGAAGTACTGCTGCCGGAGGCGCAGCTCCTTGCCGGCCATCGTGTTGTCGTTCGGGTAGAGGACCTTAGTGAGGTTCTCGGCGAGCACCTTGGTCTCGACGGCCTCCACGTAGGAACCCTTGTTGAAGTCCGCCAGGTCGAACTCGTCCACCGCCTTCGCGCTCCACAGGCGAAGCGTGTTCACGGCGTGGGCGTAGCCGATGATCGGGAGGTCGTATGGGATTCCCTGCACCTGCTCGGCTCCCTTCCACATCCACTTCGGCCTGCCCCCCTCCTCGGTGTACTCCACGCGGCCACCGAACTGGACGATCTGCGCGTACTCGGGCCGCGCGAACTCCCACGGATAGCCGTCCTTCAGCCAGTGGTCCGGCTCCTCGACCTGCTGCCCGTCCACGATGCGCTGGCGGAAGATGCCGTAGTCGTACCGGAGGCCGTAGCCCATGCCGGCGAGGTCGAGGGTGGACATCGAGTCGAGGAAGCACGCCGCAAGGCGGCCAAGGCCGCCGTTGCCTAGCCCCGCGTCCACCTCGAAATCGCGGAGCGAGTTCCAGTCGAGCCCGTACTCCTTCAGCGCCTCGGAGCATTCGCGGTCCAACTTGAGGTTGATTACGTTGTTGCCGAGCAGGCGCCCGATCAGGAACTCCAGCGAAAGGTAGTAAACGCGGCGCTCGTTCTGCCGGTGGTAGCGCTCCTGGGTCTCCATCCAGCGTTCGACGATCCTGTCGCGGATCGCGTATGCGAACGCCTTGTACTGGTCGCGCGCAGTGGCCTTGCCGTCGTATTTCGCGAGCATGTAGCGCAAATGCCATGCAAAATCCTCTTTCAGGCCCTGCACGGTGTTTTCGACCCGGCGGTCGCCGGTCTTGCCGTTATTCATCATTATTGTTCCTTTTACTCCGTGAAGAAGATATTTTACCAAATCCACGGCACTTCTTCAATGCAGTATGTCAAGTATTTCATCGGCACTGCTATTCTATCCCGTTGACGCCGCTGTCACGGAGGCGCGTGCCTCCGATGGCGACGGCAACACGCAAAAAGGAAAGAAAGCGTAAACCATGGAACAGATGACCATAGACGAACGCAAGAGGACTGAGTTCCTCGCAGGATGCAGCTGGTCCGTGCCGAAGACCGCCGAGGAGCTCGACACCGTCATCGGCTCAGTAAGCGGGAAGGCCCTACTTCTTTGTTTTCCCGGCCGCCTGCGTTCATGCAATGGCAATCTTGACAGGAACGGATGCGGCATTGCCAACATGGAACCGGCGCTTCACCGTGCGACCGTTCGAGGTCGCCTCGACCTCATACGTGCCGCAGAAACCACGAAACGAAAGCCGTCCACCCGGCGCGTCGCGGTCGAAGTTCGTGCGCCACTCGCGTCCGAAGAGGTCGCAGATCACGTTGTAGGACGGCTTCGGGCTCATGTCGCGGCGGAGGAACGAGCCGTAGAGCTTGGGCTGCCACGTGTAGGCGTCGGAGAGGTCCCAGTAGACAATCGCCTCCATCGCCTTGTGCGAGAACCAGACGCGGTAGAGGTTTCGCACAGGTGAGCGTTTCGTTCGTCACCTCCCACATCGGAATCCTTTCCGCGTAACGTTCGGCGAGTACGCGGAAGCGCTTCTCCAAAAGCTCCTTCTCGTGCTTCACGTCGCTCTTCTTCCTCCATTTCGGAAATTCCCCCGGCGTCATGTAGTTCAGGCAGTGGGCCTTCGGCTCGATGCCGTTCGCCTCGCAGAATTCAAGGCATTAGTCTATCGGCGGACGGCGGTACATATAGGGAGAGTCCTTCGCGAACCGGTATTTGCCGGGTTCAGGCTCGTTGGCCTGCCAGTAGAACGGCAGCGTCGCGAAGTTGAACGCCGCCGCGAAACGTTCCCTGTACGCGGCTGCATGCTCCGCGCCGTTCTTCGTCTCGGAAAGCCCAAAGAGGTTCGCGCCGTACTTGAAGTCGTGGCGCGTCTGGCGCACCTTCACGTGGACGTTCTCGCACGGACGCCCCTGCGCGTCCGTGAAGAGAAGCGTCGCGTCGCCCTTGCGGTTTGCTTCGATCCCATCCTTTACGCGCGCGTCCGTCGCGGCGGCGTTTGCGCGGAAGTACCGCAGCACGGCGTTCTTGTCGTACTTCATCGCCGCCCACAGCGGCACCGTCACACCGGCCCCGGCCAGCATCACCGCATTGCGCAGAAAGTCCCTGCGAGATTGTATGTCATTACCGTTCACGAATCACTTTTGTATTCACACTTGGCGAATTCCTCCGCGATGTAGCTCTTACTCACGCGGCGAACGCCATCAATCAGCAGAGCACTCCGCCCTGCATCCCTGCGTTTCCGCTCAAGTAGCATATCGTAGATCCGCCTCATCATTACCTATTTCCTCTTGACACCGCATATTATAGCATCATCATTATTCCACCACAGCAACAAACATACACGTTTTGACGGGTTACGCTTGCCGCCCTTCTCTGATGCGTACATCGACTAAAGGGCTTGAACACGAGTGCGTTGAGGCGCAGTTTCCAATCAAGCGCAGCACGGCCCGACGCGCCATCACATGTGAACTTGTCGCCAGTCACGAGATTCACGACCTTCCACTCGCCGCAGTCGGCGTATTCCGGCGGCGGCATCGACGGTACGAAAAGCGCAGTAGCAAGAAAGGCAGTTGTTAAAGTCATGGCAAATTCCCCCTATGCATTACCATATCCCATTATCCCAAAGTATCTTAAGATCAGGATACGAATACATCGGTTTGTGAATTATATGGGATTTCATTTGACTCTCAACAAGAGATTCTTCGGTTTGCTGTGGCAGGAACTCATTAAGATATATTTCCCAACCTAAACGCATTTTATGGTATCGATTTGTATAAGCCGGCAACGTCGCCGCGTCTGAAATTCGCATATAGCGTACTATTGAGTTCGAGATTGTTTGAATGTCGGAAAAAAGAACGTCATAGTCAACCATGATGTTTGCCGCAATAAGGTCGTTGCTATTCACCGCAAACCTTGCCTGCGCAAGTTCATACACGTTTGACCAATTGCCATTGTACCAGTCGTTTGTGACGGCGACGTATGTGTTTGTTGTCGGAACGGCACTGACTGTTGCCGTCATGGCAAAAACTATTGACGCGATTGTTGTCTTCATTGCTTTCATCCTTCTTTACCTTATTGGAATCTACGGTCGCGAAACTGCCTCCTCAATCACTCGTGGAGATCGGAAGAACCAATTGTAATCTACGCTGACAGGGCCTACACTGTGATTGTCGGTCGTGGCTGGGTTGGGCCACAACGTCTTGACCTTGATATCCGCCGAATGCCACATGTTGGTGGAGAGCGCCGAAACTGTCGCTACTACATTGCTTCCATCGGCAACGTCCCCACCCGCCGCCCAGCTCATGTCGGCAGTCGCGTCGTTGTCCGTTCCTATGGACTGCGAAAGCCAACGCGATGCACTCCACACGCCAAGCCGTTTCGTCCCATATCCTGCAAGGAAATTCCCGAGTTTCGCCATACTGACAGGAACACCGTGCTCCACACCGCGCTTCACGTTGAAGTCGCCGCCAGACACATCACGCGAAGCCGGTCGCACTTCCGCCTCCGCATCGCTCGCCGACACGTCGGCCACGG
>CACZDG010000088.1 GCA_902779865.1 uncultured bacterium | reverse complement strand
CTTCGTGATGGCCACCATGATCTGCACGCCGGCCTGGCGGGCGAACTTGATCGCCTCCTCGGTCTGCGGCATGATGCCGTCGTCGGCGGCGATGATGATCACGGCGATGTCCGTGAGCTGTGCGCCGCGCTGGCGCATCGCGTTGAACGCGGCGTGGCCGGGCGTGTCGAGGAACGTGATCTTGCGTCCCTGCACATCGACCTGATACGCGGAAATCTGCTGCGTGATGCCGCCGGCCTCGCCCGCCGCCACCTTCGTGTGGCGGATGTAGTCCATGAGCGTAGTCTTGCCGTGGTCAACGTGGCCGAGGAAGGTCACGACCGGCGGACGCGGCTGCATCTGCTCGGGCTTGTCCTGCGGAATCTCGTCGTCGGCGTCGATGGCCTTGAGGACGGGCTTCTTGTTCGCGGCGTCGCGGGCGTGTTCGATGTTCACGCGGTAGCCGTACTTCTGCGCCACCTTCGTGGCCACGTCCGGCTCGACGCGCTGGTTGATCGAGGCGAGCACCTTGAGCTGCATGAGGTCCGCGATCAGGCGGTTCGGGCGCACGCCCAGCTTGAGGGCGAGCTCCTTCACCACGACCGCTCCGCGGATGGAGATTTCGCGCGTCGAGACGGAAAGCGAAATCGAGGGCTTCGCCGGCGCGGGCGCAGGCGTACCCGTGGTGGAAATGGAGGAAATCGTGGGAGCCATCGTGCGCGTGGTGCGCATCGAGACGGACGAGAAACCGGCGCGTGTTCCGCCAACCCGAGTAACGGGCTTCGGCGGCCTTACGGGCGCAGCGGGCTTCGGAGGTGGAGGTGGCGGAGCCGGGGGCTTCGCATCCTTTTTCTCCTTGGCATCCTTCTTGTCCTTGAAGTCCTTCTTCTCCTTGGAGTCCTTTTTGTCCTTGGAGTCTTTCTTCTCCTTGAGATCCTTTTCCTTCTTGTCCTTCTTCGGAGAGGACTCGTCGCGCCGCCGGAGATCCTTGCCGTGCAAGTAGTCGCGCGCGTCAACTTCGTCATCGTCCTCCTCCTCGACGGCATCTTCCGGCTCGTCGGGTTCGGACACTTGAATCGAGACCCTCGGCATCTCTGGGAGCGTTGCGCCGATTTCAAGCGCGGGGCCCTTGGGCGTTTTCGCCTTCTTGGCGAGTGAGTCAGGGATGTCCGCAAGCTTCTTGCCAGTGTGCGCGGCGATTGCGCGGCGGCGGGCGCCTTCAAGCGCCTCCGCCTGCGCCTTGTTCTTCGCGGCACTGGCGGCTGCGGCCTTGGCGGCCTTTACCCGGAGACGCTCCGCGACTGCGGCGGCCTCTGCCTTCATGGAGTCGACACCCTGTTGCAGCATGGCGCGGCTCAACGTCTCAACGTCGCCGTCCTCCAGCTGGGAAAGGGCGGAATATACCTCAACTTCGTTCGCTTCGGCAATCCTCATCACCGAAGCGCACGTAACGCCCTTCTCTTTCGCAAATTCGTAAACTCGCATATCTTATCACTCCTCTTCCTCCGCAGCGTCCTCAGAAGAGGAGACGCCCGTGAGTTCGGCGACGGCCTTCGCCGCCGCATAGAGTCCCTTCGCAGTAACCTCGTCGAGACCGGTGGACGCGATGAATCCAGCCTCGTCGCTTTCGACGATTCCCTCAACGGAGAGGAATCCCGCGTCCGCAAGTTTCGTGGCCACGGCGGTGGAGACGGAGAACATATCCGCCAACGTCTTGATCGCCTCGGCCTTCTGGTCCTCGAAGCTTGCAAGCGCCATCGCCTTCGTGACGTCCACATGCCAGCCGGTGAGCTTCGAGGTGAGGCGCACGTTCTGTCCGCGCTTGCCGATTGCAAGGGAGTACTGGTCCGGCGCAACGGTCACGTGTACCGTATTGCCGCCGTCGGGATCGACCTCCACGCTCTCAAGGCGAGCGGGGGCGAGCGCCTGGGCCACGTAGTGCTTCACGTCCGCGTTCCAGCGCACGATGTCGATCTTCTCGCCGTTCAGCTCGCGCACGATGTTGCGCACGCGCGCGCCCTTCAGGCCCACGCACGCGCCAACCGGATCGACCTTCTCGTCAAGCGTGCGCACGGCGAGCTTCGTGCGGTAGCCGGGATCGCGGGCGATTCCCATGATTTCCACCACGCCGTCGGAAATCTCGCTCACCTCAAGGCGGAAGAGCGTGCGCACGAACTCTGCGGACGCACGGCTGAGCGTCACGGCCGGTCCGTTCGCCTCCTGCTTCACGTTGTGTACGATCGCGCGGATGGAGTCGCCGACGGAGAACTCCTCCGTGGGGATGCGCTCCTTGGCGGGCAGGTACATCTCCGTCTTGCCCACGAGCACGTAGAGGTCGCGGCGGTTGACGGCACTCACCGTGCCGGACACGATCTCGCCGATGCGCCCGCGGAACTCGGAGAATACATTGGAGCGCTCTGCGTCGCGGATCTTCTGCATGATCACCTGGCGCGAAGTCTGCGCCGCGATGCGCCCGAGGCGTGACGCCGGCATCTCGATTTCGATTGCATCGCCCTCCTGCGCATCAGGCTTGATGCGACGCGCACGGGCGGGCGAGATGAATCCGGTTCCGGTTTCTTCGCTCGAAACCACCACCGTGTCGAACACGTGGATGGAAAGGTCTTTGCGGTTGATGGAGACGCGCAGGTCGTTCGTCACATCTACATTGTGCTTCGCGGCCTGCTGAATGGCCTGTTCGATGGCTGTCAATACAACCTCCCGTTCCACACCGCGCTCGCGCTCAATGTAGCTCACGATTGCCAACAACTCATTGTTCATGGCCATTTTCTGTCGCTCCTATTTGTCAAAAAACAATAAAACCTTCTCGGTGACTCAAGCTGGGCCACCGTGAAACGCCGTACATGATACCTTAATACGGACACTTTGTCAATTAAAAAACGTCAATTTTCAAAAACTACTCATTTGCGTGGGTGCCGCCGCCCAAATACGGCCGAAAATCCGCAAGCGTCCTGATGGCGGGAACGGCCTCAAGGGGTATGGAATATCCAAACTTAGCTTCAGTTTCCATCACTAGGCGCAGGTGGGCGATGCTGTCCCATGCGGGGAACGACCCGTATGCCGTATTAGGGCGAAGCTCTCGCGCATCAACCCCGAACACGTCCGCCGCAAGCGCGATGAAGGCTGGCGGCAACGGCGAAACAGCATTTTGCTTCAGTTCCATTTCGGTCACCTCCAATAGATCATTGTACCCACAGCATCCACCCTTGCTTGGGCGGGATTGGTATAGGCGCATCGAGGTCAAAAGTCCGTCCTTCCTGAAAACCCTGAATCGGACGCGCCACGAGCTGCAGGCGCCGTCTGCCGGTCCACCTGCCGTCAACCGTGAGCTTCACGGTGCGCAGCTCCGCCGCGAAGTTTCCGAGGGTGATGAGCGCCTTGTCGCCGCGGATGAACGCCGTCGCCTTCACGTCCGGAGAGTCGGTCTTCACGAACGCGTATTCGTCCCAGTAACCGGACATCCGCGCGTTCTCGATCCCAAAGTCCGCCCACGCCTTCCAGATCGCGGCGGGATTGCCCGCCGAGAAGTCCATGTAGCAGCGGCGCGTCGTGCCGTAGACCGCGCCGAGCCACCGGTTGCCCCCGCCCTGCAGCATCTCGCTCATCTGTCCGAACGGAATCCCGGAGAACGTGACGAACCACGTGTCGGGGGACATCTGGTCGTACTTGAACGACTCGCCGAACCACAGGCGGTCAACATACGGGAAGAACTCGGTGTACTGGTTCATCGGCCCCTTGGAGTAGCCGGTGTTGGAATGGAGGTCCACCAGCGCGCCGGGGCGGTACTTCTCGATGATGCGGCGCATCCGCTTCATCACCGTGCGGTCGAACGCAACGTCGTCCATGTAGATGCCGTCGATCTTGTAGTTCTCGAACATCCACCGTAGGCCTTCGAGGTAGTAGTTGATCCAGCGCGAGCGCGGACTCGTCACGAACGCCGCATCGACGTAGCTCCCATTCCACATCCTTACGTACCACGCGGGACGGTATCCCTCGCCCATGTGCTCCCACAGCCACGGCGCGCCATGCGCGTTGCCGGGCGCAATCACCTCTCCGCCAAGGCTCCGCAATGCCTGAAGCTCTACCGTATGGTTCGTCAGCTCGCGGATCGTGTAGTAGAGCTTTACCTTGCGTCCTTTCGCGTGCTGTGCGGCAATGTACTCCTTCAGTTCCTCCTGGACGACGAACGGATAGTTGATCACGGGGTTCAGCAGCTGCGCATGGTGGATGTTCACGATGTTGGCGCCGGTTGCCTCGGCCACCTCGTCGAACCGGGCGGGGTCGGCGTGGAAGTACCGCTGCGTGAACTGCCTCTTCAAATCAAGCGGCTTCACCGGCGTGATGTTCAGGTCAAACTCCCATCTGCGCGGCGTGGCGGAAAGCGCGGTCTCGCCCGTGCGCGCGACAACCGTCATGCCGTCCGTGCCGCCGAACTCGATTCGCCCCTTCCCTCCGTTCGCCCACGCCTGCGGAGGCTTGTAGCTGTACGACCTGTCCGCAATCAGCGGACCGTGGTACGCGCCGCCGCGGAACTCGACGTGCAGGCCCGCCTCTGCACCGCCCGTCCAGTAGCTGTCGTAACAGCCGTTCTGCCAGTCCCACGAATACGCCATCGGACGCTTCCCGCCGTCGCGCCCCATGTAGGCCGCGCCCATCAGGTACTCCGAGGCGTACGGCGTATAATCCGTCACGAGCCGCACGTCCTTCACCTTGACGTCACCTTCCGCCGCCACCTCCACGACATACCGCACAAATCCGTCAAACTCCATCCGCCCCCTCACGTCAATCCTCAACTTGCTGTTGTACGCTTGCTGTCTTCCCCGCCCCGCGTCTGTCACTACCTTGCTGTTGTACGCTTGCTGTCTTCCTTTCACCCTCCACGCGACATGCCCCTTTGCCTCCCACCTCTCCGTCTCGCGTTCCACAAACGTTCCCGCGCCAACCTCAAGCTCGCCCTTCTCCGTCACGACCACGAACCGCATCGGCTTCTTCAGCACCTCGCGTCCATTGACCTTGATGGACGCCGGGAGCCCGCTCTCCGCCAGCGTCAACGTCTTTTCCGACGCGCCCACCGCGCGCGCCTCGCGATTGTACGTCATCGCCTTGTACGGCTGCGTGGGCGTGTTGCTCTCGCCGATGCGCGAGTTGAGCCACCGAAGACGCGAATGCCGCCACAGTTCGCCGTCGCCGTGGTCGCGCGCCGTCTGGTCCGACACCGTAATCGCAAGCGCGACCGCGCGCGGGGACATCCCCTTCGCCGTAATCGTCGCCGTGCCGCGATACACCCCCGGCGCGGCATCTGGCGGAATCATCACGCCGCACCAGAGCGGCTGCACGCGGTTCTCAGGGACGTCGAGCTTGATGTCCATCGGCTTGCCGTCCCAGTTCACGCCTTCTGTGTTGAAGCAGGTAATTCCACCCCCCTGAATGCTCCCACAACCTTGCTGTTGTACGCTTGCTGTCTGGGCACCCTGCGGCGCGCTCGGCGAGCGCGCCATACCACCGTCCCGCACGAGGTCCGAAAACTTCACCTTCACACCTTCCAACGCGCCGCCGGGCGTCCAAAGCGCAATCTGCCACACGTAGTATTCGTCCTTGAGCGCCGTGCCGCTGAACGAATCGCGCACCTCCGCGCCCTTCGCCCACTTCGCCGGAAGCCACGACGCCGGATGGATTGGATTTGCGCGGTCCTCGGTGAAGACGACAGGGTTTTCGGGATGAGCCTTTCTGATGGCGTTTGTCTCCGCCGCCGTCGCGCGGAGGCCCATCGGCGTCCACGCCTCGAACGCCGTGCGGCTCTCGAACCGCAGGACATCCGCCTCGACCGGCGGACGGAACGCGTCGAATGAATCAAGCCACTTCTTTCCTTCCGAGTAATCTGCGGGGAAATAGTCATTCCACTTCGGCTGGTGCCGTCCCTCGCTCGACCCCTTTCGCTCACGATACGGCATGTAGTAGATGAAGTAGATACCAGGGCCGGAAGACGGATTGAACAAAACCTCGCCGCGCTCCGCCGTCACGTCGCGGGCTATCACGTGCGCCGCATCCGCGCCAGTCGCCGCGTGTTTCACGATGACGCGCTTGATCTCGGGCTGCGGATCGACACGCCGCCACTTCAACACGGCGCAAGCCACCCTGACAGACTCATTCACGCGCACCACGGCGCGGTGGTTGCCGAGACCGTCCGGCAACCAAGGCTTTTCCGCCACGACGAACGGAACGCCGTCCGGCGCAAACTCCGCACCAGCCGAAAAACAAACTGCCAAAAGGAAGGGCAACAGCACCCTCCGGCACGAGACCATCATCAAATCATTTGTCCTCATGGCGAGAATTATACCAAAGCCCAACCCTCCGCGCAAGTAGTGCCCGGACGGGCCACTCGCCATTCAGCACATAGATGATGCCATTAAGGGGGGTGTTTTTCGGCTCTTCACATAAAATCACCCCCTTAACTTGCCATTTCGCTTTTGAAATGTTCCCGCTCACCTTCGACGGATTCCTTGGCATGAAGTGATTTCTCGGCAAAAGCATCGCCGCCAACATCGTCGACGAGTTCGATCAGTATTTACGTGGCGGAGGGTTCCCGAAGGCGGTTCAGTACGACTCCGCCGACGACCGCATTCCCACCGCCGGGTCCGTCGAATTGAAGCACGGGTTCACGATCTTCGCATCCCACAGCCACATGAATGCATCTTCATATTCTCTCATGCGAGCGCTTCTTCCATTCAAGAAGCCTGTCGTAGATTTTTCTTTTAAAAACCATGTTTCATTCCATTGGGATTTTGGTTGTCTTTGGCGCGTAGTATAGCAATAATCACGGATTTGCAACCTCACCAACATGGGTTCTATCACGGAATTCCGCAATCCAATCTAGGTAATCTTTGCGTTGTGCCGAATGGCATAATACCTTTTGGTACAACGCCATTCAGCACAACAACGAGAGTCCGTTTTTCTGCGAGTGGCTCCTGCGTCGCTGAGCACGTTCCATTGCGACTGCGGCGGATCGACCGCGATGTTCTCCAAATCCGGCGTGTCATCCACCATCTCAATAGACACGATGCGATAAACGACACAATCGACATCGGCCCTTTCGTCATGTACTTGAAGAGCAAATCGTAGCGATCAAGTCATTTACCCATGCAATGGCCTCGTCCGCCGTTTGAAGCACCGGCAGCTTCCCGCGCAACGAATCATATCACGAACTGTGATTCCGAGTCCGCGATTCGAAGAATCGCCTTGTTAAGGTTTGTGCAGCTATTAGGCCTTTTATCGTTCATTTCCAAGTTCCCTTTTAAGCTCTTCCGCCTCACTACGCAAAATCAACTGCCTCTCAAATGCCGCGTCTATCGCCTCACGAAGCCGTGACGGCTCTACCGTAGCCCTTGCAGTCCGAATGGCCAACCCGATTGTCTGCGCCGGGATTCCGTCCATGAGATGCAACCGCTCGCCATGCGGGCGTTTCTCGAGCCGGATCGCATCGGGCAGTTGCCTTCGCACGCGCCTTGTCGTTCCGACATGGACAATAGCCTCATGTGTCGGACAAAGTTTATAGTAACCAATCACCGACTCCCCTATGACATACGCACCTTCGCCAACCCTTGCCACAGCCGCAGCGTACAGGTCGGTCTCCTGCGGGAAAAACTTGTCTATTCGATAGACGCCATGTCCAATGCGTGTAAGCCTGCCCCGTTTGCAGAGTTTTACAAGTGCAATCGCGGGTATGCCAAGCTCTCTGGCATGGCGTGCAGTTATGATGCCATTGTTGCCAATTGCCTCATCATATATCTGTTCGTATGTTGTCACAGGCAAAAGTATACCAAAGATGGCATACTTTTGACAAGGCACAAAGTTTCCGCGTCAAAAACATGCCATTTCTGACATACTTTTGACATGTATCTGCAGAGAGCCTATCATGTTCAGCCCAACACACTCGTCGAGACGTCCGCCGCGTGATCGGACGTGTTTGTCGCGACCGCATCGAGAGCCGCCATCTTGGCGGTACAATGACTGGGAACGCCGCCATCTTGGCGGCGGCAAGGCGCGCGCCGCCCGGTGGGGCGAGCCGCAAAGCGGTAGGGCGCGATCACCGAGCGCGCCGCCCGGTGGGGCGAGCCGCAAAGCGGTAGGGCGCGATCACCGAGCGGACCGCAAGGTGGGGCGAGCCGTCCCGGCGAGCAGCCCCGCGCCCCCTACTGCACCTCCACCACCACCTTAAAGAACCGCATCGACGCCTTCTCCGCCGCCGTCGCCCCTTCAACCGCCTTCCACTCGCCCTCCAGCGTCGCCGCACCCTTCAGCACCGCCTGTATCTCCGCGCCCGTCCAGCGGTTCACCTTCGGCTCCCACTCCACCTTCGGCTTGCCATCCACCATCTCAATGGACACAATGCGGAAATCATTCGTGGCGAGCGTCGGATCAAGCCCCAGCGCGTAACACTCCGCCGCCGTCCGCCCATTAGCCGCCATGGCATCAGCCGTCAGGTTCCGCTCCACCAACCACGCCGCCAACATCGCCTCGGCAGAGGGCGTCCATTCAATACCGTCAACCCACGCGCAGTCCTCTCCGTCTGCGTCGCTCTTGTCCTTGTAGTACACCCACTTGACCGTGTTCTCGCCGCCGGCGAACGTCAACGTCCGCTGCGTCCAGTCGGTTTCGCCGTCCATACGCCAATCCATAATCTCAACACCGTTCGTATAGACCATAAGACGGTCCCATGTGAAGGTGTTGTCCTCATCATGCTCGCATGAGACTTTACACCAGAAAGACATCGTTCCTTCACCCGAAACAGTCGCCGAAAGCCAAGTATTGGTTCTATTGCCGATTTCACCGCTCCGTGCCGTGGCATCGCCAATTTTTGCCGTAGCGTCAAGAATCGGTGTCCACGGAAATTCCGCACTTGTCGCAACAGACATTCCTTCTCCGACATCCAACGCCTCCTCAAGGGTCAGTTGCTTTTTCGTAATAGTCACGGTCACGTATTCACTCTGAATATCCCCTATGACGGCGACAGCCTTTATGGTAGTCGTGTCAGTAATCGTAAACGGTTCTGTATAAAGGTAGTTGTCGTTCTTTTTGGGTGTCGTTCCGTCATCGGTGTAGTAAATCGAAGTTCCCTCCGTTGCGCACGAGATTGACACCACGCAAGAATTCGTCCGAAACACCAGCGAACCCCAATCCGTCGTAACGACAGGATTCGCCACCTCGGTAAGCCAATGCGCGTAAAGTATCACAGGGCCAGTCACCGTCGTCAATTCGTTCACTCTCATTCCGGATCCGGTAAACCAGCCAAGGAATACGGCTTTAGCCCTCGTAGGCACTGGCAAGTCGCCAAGCGCCGCGCCATGCGCGATTGTCAACGACTCCGTGTCACACGTCCCTCCGCCGGCATCGAACGTCACGGCGTATTTGTTTATCTCCCATTGCGCAGTGTACTGCACGTTACGTGCAGGCACTCTGCTACTTACGCTCGGCGACCAGCCTTTGAACGTGTACCCAGTACGTGTCACGGTCGGCACTACAATATCCGTGCCATAGTCCTGCACCATGCTAGTACCACCGATGCCGCCATTTGCATCGAACGTCACAGTGTATTGATTTATCTGCCATTGCGTCGTGTAAGTCACGTCATGTGTCGGAACCGTAGCGTCCACACTTGGCGACCACTCCAACGTATAGCCGGTGCGCGTCACCGTCGGCGCGACTATTTCCGTTCCGTAGTCGCAAATCTGTACGATGTTTGTTCCCCTAGGGGTAAGTTTGCCGTTGACCACAATAAAACCCTCTCCATTGACAACGAACGTAACGGCATATTGATTAACTTTCCACAGGGCCTTGTACGTCACGTCGCTCGCAGGAACCGTCGCCGCTACGCTCGGTGACCAGTACATGAATGTGTAACCCGTCCATGTCACCGTCGGCACAACAACCTCCGTGCCGTAGTCCTGTATCGTGCTCGTACCGCCAACACCTCCATTCGCATCAAACGTCACCGTATATTGGTTGATCTCCCATTGCGCCGTATATGTCGCCCCACCAAGCGGAACTGTCGCCGGCACACTCGGCAACCAACCCTTGAAAGTATAGCCCGTGCGCGTCACGATTGGCGCAACAAGCGTGCTTTCATATTCCAATTCCCTACTCCTTCCACCCGTGCCCCCGTTGGCATCAAACGTCACAGTATATTGGTTGATCTCCCATTGCGCCGTGTATGTCACATCATGCGCCGGAACCGTTGCATCAACAGCGGGAGACCAGCCTTTGAACGTGTAACCTGTCCGTGTCACAGTCGGAGCAACGATTGCCGTGCCATAGTTCTGTTTCGTGCTTCTAGCCCCACCGCCATTGGCATAATCGAACCTCACAGTGTACTTGTTTATCTCCCATTGCGCCGTGTGCGTCACATCGTTCGCCGGCACCGTTGCATCCACGCTCGGCGACCAACCCTTGAAAGTATAGCCCGTCCGCGTCACCGTCGGCGCAACAATCGCCGTATCATAGTTTTGCCTTACGCTTTTGCCACCGACACCTCCGTTGGCATCGAATGTTACCGTGTACTTGTTGATTTCCCATTGCGCCGTGTACGTCACATCATTCGCCGGAACCGTTGCCGCCACGCTCGGCGACCAGCCCTTGAAAGTATAACCCGTGCGCGTTACCGTCGGTACGACAATCGATGTGCCGTAGTCTTGATTCCCGCTTGTACTGCCAATACCACCATTAGCGTCAAATGTCACAGTATATTGGTTTATCTCCCATTGCGCTGTGTAGGTCACATCGTTCGCCGGCACCGTTGCGGCCACGCTCGGCGACCAGCCCTTGAAAGTATAGCCCGACCGCGTCACTGCCGGTGCGACAATCGCCGTGCCGTAGTCTTGGTTAACGCTTGTACCACCTTCACCACCATTGGCATTAAATGTCACAGCGTACTTGTTGATCTCCCATTGTGCCGTGTACGTCACATCGTTCGCCGGAACCGTTGCGGCCACGCTCGGCGACCAGCCCTTGAAAGTATAGCCCGTGCGCGTTACCGTCGGTACGACAATCGATGTGCCATAGTCTTGATTCCCGCTTGTACTGCCAATACCACCATTAGCGTCAAATGTCACAGTATATTGGTTTATCTCCCATTGCGCTGTGTAGGTCACATCGGTCGCCGGAACTGTTGTCGCCACGCTCGGAGACCAGTCCTTGAACGTATAGCCCGTGCGCGTCACCGTTGGCGCGACAATCGCCGTGCCGTAGTTTTGCCTGCCACTTGTGCCGCCAACACCCCCGTTGGCATCAAATGCCACCGTATATTGATTGATCTCCCATTGCGCCGTGTACGTTACATTACTTGCTGGAACCGTTGCTGCGACACTCGGCGACCAGCCCGCAAAAGTATGCCCCGTCCGCATCACCGTAGGCGCAACAATCGCCGTGTCGTAGTCTTGGTTCCTGCTTGTACTGCCAATACCACCATTAGCGTCAAATGTCACAGTATATTGGTTTATTTCCCATTGTGCAGTATATGTTGCACCGCCAAGCGGAACTAACGCTACAACACTCGGTAACCATCCATCGAACGTGTACCCCATGCGCGTCACCGTAGGCACGACAATTGCACTCTCGTAAGCCATGTTCTCACTCGTTCCCCCCACGCCGCCATTCGCATCAAAAGTGACCAGATACCTGCATGGGGTCCAATGAGCATATAAGCGAGTGTCTGTCATCAGCACACTATTCCCTTGAATACAATCCCCTCCGTCATCATCTGTGTACCACCCTGCAAACTCGTATCCTGTTCTTTCTGGTGTAGGTAAGTCACCTAATGCGCAACCCTGATTCACTATCCGACTCTCTTCCGTACAATTGCCACCAACGGCATCAAATTCAAACCGATACCATGGGTATGTAATCAACAATCCATTCCATTGACGTGATATTCGAGTTCCCCATCCTGATGCTGAACGCGAGATAATTCCTTTGCACTCCTGATTCACACCTGAGAATGTATCATTTCCAACCGATGGAGCCTTTCCTTCAAAGACAACATTCGTCAATGCCGAACAATTCATGAATGCTTGTTTCCCGATACTCTTCACTTTGTTCGGAATAACCACGCTCGTCAACCCGCTACAGCCGTCGAACGCATACTCCCCGATGCTCGTAACGTTGTTTGGTATCGTCACGCTCGTAAGGCTAGTGCAACCGTAAAACGTACTTACATCGATGCTCGTCACGCTGTCGGGAATCGTCACACTTGTAAGACCGCTACAGCAAGAGAATGTAGCCCCCCCGATACTCGTTACGCCGCTCGATATCGCCACGCTCGTTAGGTTTTCACATCTATAAAACGCAGAAGACCCGATACTCGTCACGCTTTCAGGTATCGTCACGCTCGTAAGGCTAGTGCAACCGCAAAACGTACCACGCTCAATGCGTGTAACATCATCTGGGATTGTCACATCAGTAACAAGCACCCCATTAAGGTATAGATTGTGTGCATAAGCAAGTGGATTAGATTCAGATGGGCTCCAACTCCCACCAAAATTAATTCTACACCAAGCTGCAATATTAGTAATATAAACGGCAGATAATTTATTACAATCCAGAAACGCGCATGCCCCGATGTTCGTCACGCTGTCCGGTATTGTCACGCTCGTAAGATTTTTACAGCTATAAAACGCAGAATCACCAATGCTCGTAACGCTATTCGGTATCGTTACGTTCGTAAGATTTTCACAGCTATGAAACGCAGAACCCTTGATGCTCGTAACGCTATTCGGTATCGTTACGTTCGTAAGATTTTCACAGCTATGAAACGCACCGACCCCGATGTTCGTAACGCTGTTCGGTATCGTCACGCTCGTAAGTCCACTGCAATCTTGAAACGCAGCACCACCGATGCTCGTAACGCTGTTCGGTATCATCACGCTCGTAATGCGATCACATTTGTAAAACGCATAATCTCCAATGCTTGTCACGGGCTTACCGCCAAGGGTAGAAGGTATTGTAATTGCGCCTGACGGGTTGGGAACTGCTGATGAACGCCAGCCACTATAAATCGATACTTCATCATTTGAAACCTTGTACGTCCATGTAATGCCATCAACTGTTTTGGTATCAGCAAATGTCAAAAGCGGCACACTCACCGCCACCAAACCAACCAACTTCTTAATTTGTTTCAGCTCCATTACATGCCTCCTACAGTTGATTATTGTTGAAACCACTACCATCCCACTCCGCAAATGAGTGGGATGGTAGTGTAAATGCTTTTAACCTGCCGATTGCGAAAGATTATGAACATCTGTGACTGTAAGAAAACCTATGATTGGCTCTGTCGAATCGCCGGTTTCTGTTACAAATATTATATCATCCTTTGCCTTTGCCATGCTTGTATGAGCTTGTAGCTCAGATCGTGCTGTGTTTTTTCCGACAAACAAAAACTTTTCATTCTTGCATACAGCTAATTCTTCATGGGCTTTCATTACTACCAAATCTTCAATGTCTTCAAATGTCAGTTCTTCCACAATTCCGATGTCTCGTTTCCGCATCTCAAGTTGAGTACCATTACTGAATATCCCGACAAGCTTATTCCTACTGTCTATGATCGGCACATATGAGTACGCCTTGTTAATCATTACGTCAACAACAGGTCTGACATTATCTTTAATATGGCAGGTGAAAGCATCATCAATTTTTATGCAGTCGTCATATGCAGTTGGAAGCGACCCAACCATTTCGATTATTTTGCGTAAGAATTGGACATCCTCATTGTTAATAGCATTCGCCTCCTGACTCGATTGATTATTGAAAAGCTGGTCATATTTTCCTTGTGTCTCATTAAGTTGCTGATAATTAACTCCAGAGACATACTCTCGCTTCAATATTTCATCAGGGCTAAACCTATACCCCAGAAGAGGAAATTTTTGCACAACAACTTTTGCAAACTCTTTCCAACAGTCCAGAAACGTTTTTCTTACATCTGTCATAATAAACATCATCCTTTTTGCCTCGCCTTTTAATAAAACTCATTACTCCCGGTTTTGCGAGAAGAGCAATAAGTTTTGTTCCCAGTGTTCAGACATCGGGGCGGCGTTGGAAACATGGCACCTCCTTCGATGCTTCGCGTGAGGTGCGTAGGATGAACCTTAAAGGAAACACCGAAAGAGGCGAAACTGCACGAAGGCAGTGCTTCTTTTGTGCGTCCTTTTACGTTCAAGGTTCCTACGCTTTCACGCGACGCGACCCAAACGCGGTGGTGGCTACGGTTGCTCGCCGACCTCCACGCGGGTAATCTGTATGTTCCTTGGATCAGTCGCCCAATCCGCAGAACGGCATTATGATACCAAAATCCGTCCCACAGCGCAAGGGGAATTTTCGTAAAAGCGCAATTTCGGTGTTATGCATTCTGCCGTTATGTGTCTGGAGGCAGTGGTCAAACCAGCTAATGGCACCACAAATCGGGTTTGAAGTCCAAAGTTAATGCCCTTCAAGGTGGACGTATCTAAAGGGACATGTCCGCTTGCTCAAAGGTGACATGTCCGTTGCGCCAAAAGGGACATGTCTGCTTGCGCCAAGGTGACATGTCTGCTTGCGCCAAGGTGACATGTCTGCTTGCGCCAAGGTGACATGTCTGTTTGCGCCAAAGGGACATGTCCGCTTGCTCCAAGGTGACATGTCCGTTTGCTCCAAGGTGACATGTCTGTTTGCGCCAAAGTGACATGTCTGCTTACGCCAGTGACATGTCTGCTTACGCCAAGGTGACATGTCTGCTTACGCCAAGGTGACATGTCCGTTTAGGCCCATGTACCTTGGGGCATGAAGCAAAAGGACTTGGCCTTGGTCAAAACACAAGGTGAATGTGGTAGATGAGAAGTGGCAAAACCGGTCAGACCGGTTTTGTAACATCACAAACTCGGGTGACGTATCAAAGGGTTCCGGGAAATGGCGTTTTCGCCCGTCGAAGACAACCGCTAACGCCCCTACAATCGACCTGTAAACCTCCATCCAATGGAGACCCCACATCTCCATCCAATGGAGATGCGCCTCTCCATTCAATAGAGACCTCACCTCTCCATCAGACACGGCTCTCCATCCAATGGAGACCCCACCTCTCCATCCAATGGAGACACGGCCATCGATTCTATGGACTAGGTAAAACCTGTGGCGGTCGCCCCGCATCCGCCACAGACGGCACGGGGTGCCACCCCTAACATGTTGAGCCGCAAAGAACGCATAGATCGCAAAGCCTTTGTGTCCTTTGCGATCTTTGCGGCTGAAAATCACGATATTTGATTGCCGCTTCTATAGTATGCCCAATTCCCCCTCCCAAGGCAAGTGGGATTTTGAGATTGTGGGAAATTGAAGTTTCGTGCGCGGTTTGGGATGTGGTATTATCCGTGCGCCTTTTGCCAAGAAGTTTCCCGTGGCCTGCTTTTGGAAGGCTTTATTTGCCAACACAGAAGCGGGAGAATAGGGAATCAAGCAAATCTTCCGAATAGACTTTTCCCGTGAGCAGACCCAGCGATTCCGCCACTTCACGTATGCAGTTTGCCGCCAAAACGATGTCAGGAAGGCTTTCCCGCGCCCGCGAAAGCGCGGATTTCACTGCGGTGAAGCACTCCCCGCGCCGGGCGGCGACGCCCGCCGGCGCCTCGTCCGCGTCCGCCGCACGCGCTGCAAGCCGTGCCGCGATTTCGGACTTGAGCGCATCCAACCCCTCACCGGTCTTCGCGCTCACGTTGAGTCCTTCGCCACGCGAGAGGTCGCACTTTGAATGGACGCGCAACGCTCTCGGCACGTCGATGTCGAGCGCCACCACGATATCCGCGCGCGCCACCAACTCTTCCGCACGGCTCACGCCCTCCGCCTCTATCGCGTCGGCAGTGGAGCGCAGTCCGGCGGTATCTACGAGCCGCACGGGCCACCCTTCCACGTCAAGCCACTCCTCGATTGAGTCGCGCGTCGTGCCCGCCACGTCGCTCACTATCGCGCGCCGTTCACCGAGAAGCGCGTTGAGCAGCGAGCTTTTGCCTGCGTTCGGCGGACCCGCCAGCACCACCAACGCGCCGTCGCGCAGTATCTTCCCCTCGTGCAAACGCTTCAGCGCGTTTGAAACACCATCCTCAAGTTGCCCAATTCCGCGCCCAATTTCCTCCACGTATCCTGACGGCAGTTCGTCCTCGCTGAAGTCGAGCGCGTGTTCGAGTCGGTTTGAAATATCCAAGGCGAGTTCATACAGCCCAGCGTCCACCCGGCCTTCCGCGCCGCCGAGACGCGCCACCGCATCCTCCGCCGCACGATCGGTCTTTGCGTCGATCAGGTCGATCACGGCCTCCGCCGCGGAGATATCCATGCGTCCGTTCAGGAAGGCGCGTTCGGTGAACTCACCGCGTCGCGCAAGACGCGCACCGCACGCGAGGCAGGCATCAAGCACTCGCCTCGGCGCCGCCGCACCGCCGTGTACCTGGAACTCCACCACGTCCTCGCCCGTGTAGCTGGCCGGTCCCTTGAACACCAGCACAAGGCCGTCGTCGAGAGTCCGCCCGCCGTGACGAAGCACCGCGTGGAAGAAACGCCCCGCGCACGACGAGTCAACGCGCCTTCCCGCGAGCGCGGACGCCACGTCGAAAGCATCTGGGCCGCTCACCCTCACCACGGCCACACCGCCGCGCCCCGGCGGCGTGGATATCGCCGCTATCGTCGCACGTTCGTCCATGCCGTCACTTCCCGTCCTCGGTACGAAGGCGTAGCTGTCCGCATGCGGCGGCCACGTCCTTACCGCGGCTGCGGCGGAGCATCGTCTGAATGCGTCCCTTCATCAGCACGTCGAGGAACATCATCAGCGTCGCCTCATCCGGCGTTTCGAGGTCGGGACGGTGGTCAACGGGCGAGAGCGGAATCAGGTTGACCTTGCATGACGGCAGTTTGCGCAAGCGGCGCACGAGTTCCTCGGCGCACGCGCGCGAATCGTTGAGTCCCTTCACGAGAGTGTATTCGAACGTGATGATCCGGCCGGTCTTGCGCGTGTAGGCGGCGCATGCGGAAAGCAACTCGTCGATGGGCCAGCGTTTGTTGACGGGCATGATGCGGCTTCGCAGTTCGTCGTTTGGCGCGTGGAGCGAGACGGACAGCTCGAACTGTAGTCCCTCCGCCGCGAGCTTCTCGAAACCCGGCACGATTCCGCACGTGGAAATCGTGATGTGGCGCGCGCCGAGGTTAGGGCCCTTCCCCGCGTTGATCAGCTTGAGCGCGCGCATGGTCTCGTCGTAGTTTGCAAACGGTTCGCCCATGCCCATCACCACGAGATTCGTAAGCCCTATGCCGCTACCCTGCCGCGCACGCGCCGCCGCGTCCGCGAACTGCCGCCCCGCCATCACCTCGGCGACGATCTCGTCCGCCGTAAGCGACCGCACAAGCCCTCTGCTGCCGCTCGCGCAGAACACGCAGCCCATCGCGCATCCGACCTGGGACGAGACGCACTGCGTCAGGCGTCCGGGCGCAGGAATCACGACGGTTTCGACGCTTGCGCCGTCCGCAAGGCCCAGCAGCAGCTTCACCGTGCCGTCCGACGCGGAGTCGGTGGCGAGCAGCTTCGGCACGTTGATCGGGAACTCGCGCTTCAGCGTCTCGCGGAAATCCTTCGGGAGAGTTGTGGCGGCGTCCCAGTCCGTGATGTAGTCGCGGTAAAGGCATTGCAGTATCTGGTCTGCGCGGAACGCACGCAACCCCCGCTCGACAAGGAGGGGCTTCCACTCGTCGGGCAGCACCGACCATGCGGGCCTGGGCGCAGGCGAAGGCGTTGTGTCCTCGTTTCGCATCACGTCACTTGGCGGAGTGGGAGAGCACTTCGCAGCCGGTGGTGGTGATCAGGACGAGGTCCTCGATGCGCACGCCGAGGCGGTTCTCAAGGTATATCCCCGGCTCGATCGTTACGATCATGCCCGGTTCAAGCTCGGTCTTCGACTTCTGCCGTGCGCATGGCTCCTCGTGGATCTCGTAGCCTACGCCGTGCCCGAGGGAGTGCCCGAACGCCTTGCCGTAGCCGGCCCTGCGTATGAGTTTCCGCGCCACGGCGTCGAGCGCGCCCGCCGTCATGCCGGGCTTCGCGGCGGCAATGGCCGCCTCATTCGCCTTCAGCACAATGTCGTAGATTTTCGAGTATTCTGGATCGCGGGACGCCTTGATGTTGCGCGTCATGTCGCTGCACACGCCGTCCAGCTTCACGCCCATATCAACGAGCAACGGCTCGCCCTTGTGCCACACCGTGTCGTCAGGGACGTGATGGCACTCCGCCGCGTTCGCGCCGGCGCAGACGATTGTCTCGAACGCCTCGCCGTCGCCGAGGGTTATCATGAGCGTCTGTATCACGCGCTGCATGGCCTTCTCCGTCATGCCCGGCTTCATCTCCTTCCGCGCGAGCGCCCAGATTTCGTCGTTGAGCGCTGCGGCCGCGGCGACGCGCGTTATCTCGTCCACGCTTTTAACGGCGCGCTTGGAGAGAAGGTCGTCGTTGACGTCCACGAACACGGCCTTCGGGAAGCGTTTTTTCAGTTCGAGGTAGCGTTTCGCGGTAATCGAGCTTTCGTAGCCGAGGCGCTTTGGACGAATTCCCTCCTTGTACATCAGATCCTTGAAGCCGACGCCGCGCCGCGTCTCGCGCACGCGCAGCCACGGCGCTACGCGGTGGACCATTGGCACATACCTGAAGTCCGTGAAGAACACCACGCGGCGACCGCCGGCGATGTCCAGCAGCAGGCACCCGTTGTCGCAAACGACGCCCGTGAGCGACCTGATGTTCGCCTCATTGAACACGACAAGGGCGTCAAGGCGACGACGCACCGCGAGGCACATGAGCGAGTCAAGACGCTCAGCGCATGGATTGGTTTCCGACATGGATATCCCTCCGTTTCAATTTTCTCTGTTCTGCGCGGGCGCGGCGGCGCTCGACCGAACGCAGCACGCCCCAGTATGTAAGCGGCACGCATACTGCGGCCAGCAGGGCACCGCCGATGAAGAACGACGCCACAACGCCGCCGCCGAGCTGTCCGAGCGCGGACCAGAATTCACCGGACAGCATCGACATCGACCCGACCCGCTTGAGCTCATCGACGATTGCGGTGACGGACACAACGTTGCATCCGAACAGTTCAAGCACCTTGTTCCCAGCCCAGCACTGCGCCGGGTAGATCACGAATATCGTGAAGTGGTTCGTGATGAACGTGCCCACCGTCGCGCCGACCTTGCTGCCCTTGAGCAGAATAGCGGTGGGTATTGAGAGTATCAGCTGGAATCCGAACGGTATCGTGCAGCCGTAGAACATTCCAATCGCCCATCCGCGGGCGATGAACTCAGGCGGTTTGCGCTCGCGAACCATGCGCGCACGTAGGCGCAGCCATGTCCACTTAAGCGATGGCATGCACGAACAGCCCCGAACGGAGCTTTGGCTCGAACCACGTTGACTTCGGCGGCATCACCGCACCCGCGTCGGCGATGGCCATCATCTCGCCGACTGTGACGGGGAACATTGAAAACGCGACTGCCGCGCGCCCGTCTTCCACGCGCGCCCGCAACTCGTCCGTGCCGCGTATGCCGCCCATGAAGGAGATGCGCGGGGAGGTGCGCGGGTTGTCGATGCCGAGCACCGGAGCGAGGAAGCGGTCCTGCAAAACGGAGACGTCGAGCGACGACACCACGTCCGTCCCCTCCGGCACGTCCCACGCGAGGTCGTACCAATTTCCTGCGAGGAACATCCGCGCATGGCGTCCCGACGTCGGCGCACCGTCTGCGGCTGGCGTGACGGTGAACACCTCTCGCGCCTTCGCGAGAAGCGCGTCGGCGGTGAGACCGTTGAGATCGGCCACGAGGCGGTTGTAGGGAAGTATCTTCAGCTGCGAGGCGGGGAACGCCACGGCGAGGAACCAGCGGCTCTCGCCCTCGAACGAATGTTCGCGCGCGTAGCGGCTCGCCGCCGCGCTGCGGTGGTGCCCGTCGGCAATGTACGCGGCGGGGATCGCCGCGAAGAGCGACTGCAGGCGTTCGTTGGAGGCGGACGGAATCTCCCACACCGTGTGGCGGATCCCGTCGTCCGCGACGAAATCGTAAAGCGGTGCGCGGGCGCATGCGTCGGCCACCAGCGCGTCGATCGCCGCGTCGTCCTTGTACGTGAGGAACGCGGGACCGGTGTGCGCGGAGAGCACCTCGATGTGGCGGGTACGATCGTCTTCCTTGTCCGTGCGCGTCTTCTCGTGCTGCTTGAGTATGCCGGCGAGGTAGTCCTTCGTATCGAACGTGGCGACGATGCCCGTCTGCGCGTGGTCGCCCATCACCTGGCGGTAAGCGTAGAAGCGCGGGGATCCGTCCTGCACGAGCGTGCCGGACGCACGGAGCGCGTCCAGCGCCTTGCGGGCCTGCGCGTACGCGGCGGGCGAGGAGCAGTCCGTGCCATCGGGCATGTCGATTTCGGGACGCGACACGTGGAGGAAGCTTGCGGGGTTGCCTGCTGCAAGCGCACGAGCCTCGGCTGTATCCACTACGTCATACGGCACTGCGGCCACCGCAGCGGCTTTTTCAGGCGCGGGGCGGACAGCGGAGAAAGGACGGATGTTCATCGCTTTGCGGAATCAGTAGCACGGGAACACTTCAAACCCGATGTTGACAATCGGGAAGAATGGCATCTCGCTGTCGCGGATGATGTTGACGCCGCCGACCTGGAAGCCGTACATCGACTCGGCGCGGTTGATGATGCCGATCTGGATGCCTTCGACTGCATCGGCTACGTTGATGATGCCAACTTGGACACCGCGGATGGAACGGGCCTCGTTCCAAAGACCAAGCTGCAGGCCAACGAGGTCCGCACGTCCGGCGGTGTTGTAGATGCCCGCCTGAATGCCAGACATAATATCCAGCGCCTCGTTGCGGAGGATGTTCGCCTGAAGGCCCTCCATGTAGCGGCAGCGACCGTATATGCCGAGGTCGAAGCCCGTCACGCTCTCGCACTCGCCGTAGGGAAGCGTGAGGCGGAGGCCGACGATGTCAATGTCGTCAGCGGAGTTGAAGGCGAGCCACACGGGCCACGAAGCCTTCTCCGACACTGGCTGCACAGCCGGGGCGGAAGAATCAGTTGGCGTTGGGGACGAAGCAGGAGCCGCTTCCTGGGCGGAAACGGCGGCGCACGTAACGGCAACGCAAAGCGACATCATGATCTTTTTCATCTTTAAATCCTCTCTAGTAGGTCTTGAACAAGTTGTTATTATAGATTTTTTCTGTCGAACTGGCAAGCGTAAAGTCATCGCAATGTCAATTCGTTTTCGTCGGGCTCACGCACCTCCCACGGAAACGCGCCGAGCGAAACAAGCGCCTCGCCCGCCAAAAACAGCGATCCGCACACGACGAGAGTGCCATTTACGGCGCGCGCCCAAGCGCACGCACGCGCGAGCGCCGCGTCAAGCGAGGAACACGACTCCGCCTCCGCGAAGCCCGACATCAACATGCGTTCGGCGACGGAACCGGGATCGAGCGAGCGGGCGTTCTGGATCGGCACGGCCCAGCCATGCGTCGCGAGCGCGCTCATAATGCGCAAGTGCGCGAGCACGTCTTTGTCGCCGCAATAGCCGGCGATAAGTCCCACTGGATTCCTGATGCCGGCGCGCTGCAATGAGTCGCGCAGCGCCACCGCCCCGTCGGGGTTGTGCGCGCCGTCAACGATTATCGTCACGCCGTCGCGCTCGACGCGCTGGCAGCGCCCGGGCCACACGACGTTCTCAAGTCCGGCCACGAGCGCATGGTCCGACACGTCCACGCCGCATTCCTTCGCGAGTACGTCCACCGCCGTGAGCACCGTCATCGCGTTCTCCACCTGGAACGCGCCGAAGAGCGCGAGGTTCACAGGCGGCAGGTTACGGTGCGCGGTGGTGGCGGTGAAGGGAGATATCTTCGCCACGGACACGCAGTCCGCCGCGGAATGGAACGACGATCCGTTCAGCGATGCGAAGCGCTGGATGGTCTCCTTTGCGCTCTCCGGCATCACGCCGCACACTACAGGACGGCCCGGTTTGATGATGCCCGCCTTCTCCTCCGCTATGGCGGCGTGCGTGTTGCCCAGCCAGTCGCAGTGATCTAGCCCGATGCGCGTGATTACGCTCAACAGGACGTTCTTCACGACGTTCGTCGCGTCGAGGCGTCCGCCGAGACCGGTCTCCATCACGACGAAGTCCGGCTTCACACGCGCGAAGAGGACGAACGCGACGGCGGTGAGGCATTCGAAGAAAGTCACCTCTATCCCCTTCTCGCGCTCGAACGACTCCACGACGGGGAACACCGCGTCCGCCGCCGCGTCAAGATCCGCGCCCGCAGCCGGTTTACCGTCAACGAAGAAACGCTCCGCGAGCGTGACGAGGTGCGGCGACGTGTAGCGGCACACGCGGTAGCCCGCCGCGCGAAGCACGGCGTCGATCATGGCCGTGACGGCGCCTTTGCCGTTCGTGCCGGCCACGTGGATGAACTTCAGGGAATCCTGCGGATTTCCCAGCGCGTCCAAAAGGGCGCGCATCGTTTCAAGCCCTGGGCGCATGCCGTACCGACGACGCGCCGCCAAACGTTCCAGAAGGCCGTTCTGCTTCATGGGATGGTGTCCCGAGATGGTGATTGCTACGCCCTCGCCTCGAGGTCCTTCATCGTCGCAAGCGCGGTAGCAAGGTTCTTCTTCAGGTCGCCCTTCTTGCCCCAGCCGCATTCGCACGAGACGCCGCCAGTGTAGCCGATTCCCTTCAGCGCGGCGAAATACGGGAGGAACACCTCCGTGTCGTTCGCGCCAGGATACTGGCGCGAACCCTTCGTTGCGATGTGGCAGTGCTTGAGCAGCGCACCCGCCTTCGTGATCGACTCCGCCGTTTCGCCGCCCTCGATCATGTGGTAGATGTCCGCCAGCTGCTGGATGCGCGGCGAGTTCACTTCCTCGACGATCTTCAGACCCTGCCAGACGAAGTTGACGAGGTTCGACTCCTTCGGGCGGAGCGGTTCGATTACGACCTGCACCGTCTTGAGGTCCGCCACGCGCTTCGCGAGCGCAAGGCAGAATTCGGTGAACTGCCTCGTGCCCTTCTCGACGGCGGCGGGATCGGACTTCACCCAGTCCTTCGGCAGGTTACGCGCACCGCCGGACCCCAGCACGACCGTCTTGACGCCGACCTCGTCCGCACGGCGGAGAATCGTTTCCGCATAGTCGAGCGCCGGTGCCTGGTTAGCCTTCGGGCCGGTGAGGCGGTATTTGCCGGGGATGAATCCGTTGCAGCTTCTGAGGGGAAGCGGACGCTTCGCAATCTCGTCCTTCTGCTTGCGCCACCAGGCGTCGTCCTTCGACGGGTCGAACGCCGAGCCCGCACCCCATTCCCAGAAGTCGTACCCGAGTTCGCGCATAGCCTTGACGTCATCCACGGACGACCGGCACGCTCCGAAGAGGATGCCGCCCTTCTTGCCGGAACCAGCAAACCCCGTAAACGCGGCCGCCCCCGCAGCCATCGCCAGAAACTCCCTTCTGTTCATTACCTGCTCCATGCGGGGTTCATCCAGTTGCCGGCGTTCATGAAGAGACGTGCCGGACGATCCCCTTCGGGATCGGTGTCAATGATGAAGAGCGCATTGTCGCGCGAGGCCACGACGTGCCGTCCGTCCGCCGCCCAGCTCGGATGCTCCCAGCTGCCTGCGTCCGTCACAAGGCGCGTGCTGCCCTCGCCTTGCGCGGGATCCATGACCGCAACGTAGTTCTGCCCGCCGCGCTTCGTGCACCACACGAGCTTTCCGCTCGCGTCCCAGTCGGGGTTCGTGTTCTCGCTGCCCATGTTCGTGAGACGGCGGCTCTTGCGCGTCGCTACGTCCACGATGTAAATCTGCGGATGGCGGGTCTCGTCGCTGACGTAAACGATCTGCCTGCCGTCAGGGCTCCAGCACGGCGACGCCTCGGACGCGCCACGAGTGCGCGTCATGCGCGAGACGTGCTTCGTCGCGAAGTCGAGCACGTAGAGCTCGGGGTTGCCCTGATACGAAAGCACTATCGCGCACGTCTTGCTGTCCGGCGACACCGCAGCGCCAGTCGCAAGGCCCTTGAACTGCGCGAGCAGCGAACGGCGTCCGGTAGCCGTGTCGAGGCGATAGACGAGCGGCGTGCGCTGGAGGAAGCCCGTGTAGTAGATGTCGTTCTTGTTCGGCGCCCAGCGGGGACCAACCGCCGCGCGCTTGTCGCTCGTGAGCTGGCGGATGTCGAAGCCGTCGGGATAGCACATGTAAAGCTCCGCGTTGTCTGGCCCCTTGCGATTCACGAAGGCGATGCGGTCCTGCGCGAAGCCGCGCTTGCCGGTGTGCGCCTGCACGATTGCGTCAGACAGCGCGCGCGCGGCCATGCGCGCCGACTTGTCGTCCGTCACGGCGGCGGAGGACGTGATCTGCTGCCCCGCGCCAGTCGCAGTCACCGCGCCACCCGGCGCGCCCGTCACGCGGATCTGCCCGTTCGGCCCCACCTGGAAGTAGCCGGACAGCTCCAGGTTCCTCTTGAGCGAACGGTTGTACGCCGCTGCGGACCTCCCCCCCGCCGTCTCGATGGACACGACCACGCGGCTCGCGCCCTCCTTGGACACATGTACCGTAGGTGCCGCCGCAATGGCGGACGCCGCTGCGCAAAGCGCAAACGCGCAAACGAACTGACGCATTTCTTTTCTCCTTTTTCTTTTGTTTTCTCTTTTGTTGTGAAATGGATGTCCCATTAGTATATCGCACCACGCCTCCAAACGCAATGCGAAATGTTGCGAAATCACAACTTGGGGCGCAGTTTCTGAGTGGCTTGCTTTAGATTTTGCTTTTGTTTTAGCCGTGCAGAACATGTAGAACGTGTAGATCATACTGCCGCATTGTGAACGGTTTGCGGCAACAAATATCCCTTTTGCCAAAATTGGCCGTTCCGCGCCGTAATATCACGGCGCGGAACGGGTGGATGTGGATGGCTACTGCCAAGCGGGCGGGCGATGGATGAAGCGGTCGCCACGCTTTCCGTATGGGATTGTGTCGGGGAGTTGGCATTGCGCCGGAAGATCGCGGGGAATGTCGCGGTAATAAGAAGCATAGTCGTGAAGCCACGATGTGCTTTCCCTTGGATTGAATACGATGACGGTTTTCTTGAAGTCCTTGCGGACAATGCTCACGGGCGCGATGAAGTCTGTATCCCCGCTCACAAGAACGAATACGTCCGCTTTGTCGTTGAAAGCATCAAGGAGCATGGCGGAGGCGATGTTCACGTCCGTGCGCTTCTCTTCGAGCTTCACGACCTTTATCAAGCCGCCCTTTGCCGTGGGCAAACCTTGCACTCCGTTTCATGCACGGGCATCAACACGGCATCCTTGCGGTAGAACCCCTGTATAATCTCGACATTCGGAAGAGTGGACAAAGCCTGCATATAGACTTTCTGGCGATCAAGCGCGGCGCCGTCGTGCGGATATGTCTTCACGGGCGAAGTGAAGTACTTGACAGAAACGAGTTCGTGGTCATCGCGTAGAAGTGCCTTGACAAGGCGGACAGGATCAAGCCACTTGTGCGGTGTCCCCTTTAGGATACCGTAGTAGAGGTTGTAACCGTCTATGTATGCGACTGTTCTTTTCATGGCTCTCTTAAAACTGCAAGAGCCCTGGCCTCACGGCCAAGGCTCTGCACCGCTTAGACCGAGTCTGGCGGCTTGATGGCTCACAGTTTATCAAATCTCGGACGGTGGCGCAAGGCTACGCGCGAAAAAAGTTCGCTTTTTTTACCACTCGAAATGGGTCGGTCCGAACCGTGATATTACGGCGCGGGCTGCGATATTACGCTGCGGAACGAGGTGGGGTTGCTTTAGATTTCGCTTTTGTTTTTAGCCGTGCAGAACATGTAGAACGTGTTGTTGCGCGCGGGCTATTTGACGATGAGCATGAGGCCATTGGTCGTGCGCTTGATCGTCACGCCGGAAACGGTCTTCACGAAAACGTTTGAACAACGGACGATTTGCGAAGCCCGATTCAGAAGTCCGAAGTCCTTCCAACGCGCGCACACGCGGCGTTTTAGCGCGGTTCCGTGCGGCTCCGTGGATGGCGGTCATGGTTTATGCCTTTGCGGGCGCGGTACGCGCTATCGGTAGGCGGACGTACCGACGCCCCTTTGCTTCCGCCATGCGCTGGCGTTCTGCAACTGCCTCCGCCAAGCGATAGACATTATGACCCGCATCCCTGATGACTGTA
>CACZDG010000087.1 GCA_902779865.1 uncultured bacterium | reverse complement strand
GCTGACTTGCCAAAGTAAATACCCATAGGGTATGGGCATTGAGTTGGACAATGGGTGTATGGGGGGTGTGGGGGCATCTACCCTGACAGGATGAGTACGGGTGATTGATCAATGGATGTACCATATTCTCTCCCCTAGGGGAGATTAGGGGCAATTACTCTGGGAAATCGTGCTATCCTTTCCGCCGCGCCCGATGGTCGGGCGCAGAAAGGAATACACACATGGACACAAGCAAGACACCGCCCGAGGGACGGGTGGGATCGAAGAAGCCGAGGCTGACCGCGATGGAACGCCTCGCCATAGAGACAGGACTCGACGCGGGCAAGACGCCCTACGCAATCGCGCGGGAGCTCGGCAGGCCGCCGAAGACCGTCATGCGCGAGATCAGGGGCCGGGCGGTCGAGTCCGACAAAGGCGCGGTCGGGCGCGTCAACAACCGCTGCGCCCACCGCTACGAATGCACGAGGCGCGACGTCTGCAAGGCGTGCTACCAGCGCAGGAGCATGCAGTGCAAGTTCTGCCGCCAGTGCAACTCGCACTGCCCCGACTACATCGAGGACAGGTGCGCGAGGCTGGAGTCGTCCCCGTTCGTCTGCAACGGGTGCAAGGACAGGAACAGGTGCACGCTCCGCAAGCGCTTCTACCGCAACGGCCCCGCGACGGAGAACTACCGCGAGGTCCTCGTCGAGTCGCGCAGGGGCGCCAACGTCACGGAGGCGGAGCTGCTCAAGTTCGACAAGCTGCTCTACCGCCTGACGAAGAACGGGCAGTCCGTCCACGCGGCGGTGGTCAACAACCCGGAGCTCTTCACCGTCAGCGAGAAGACGCTCTACCGCTACATTGACGGCGGGCTCCTCTCGACGAAGAACGGGGATCTTCCCCGCAAGTGCAAGCTCAAGCCCCGCAAGGGCAAGGGCGAGGAACACAAGGTGGACAAGAAGTGCCGCATCGGGCGCACCTGGGACGACTATCTGAAGTTCGTCGCGGAGAACCCCGGACTCCCGCTCACGGAGATGGACACCGTCGAGGGGACGAAGGGGGGCAAGGTGCTGCTGACGCTCATGTTCATGCCGTACTGCTTCATGCTGGCGTTCCTCCTGGACGAGAAGACCGCGGCCAACGTCTCGGCCGCGTTCTCGATGATCCGCGACAAGCTCGTCGGGAAGTTCGGCAAGGACGCGGGGCTGGCCATGATGACCGAGCTGTTCTTCGTCATCGTCACCGACAACGGCACCGAGTTCACGCTGCCCGACGAGATCGAGAAAGACTGCGAGGGCAACAAGGTCGCCAACCTGTTCTACGCGAACCCCGGCGCGTCGTACCAGAAGCCGCACGTCGAGCGCAACCACGAGTTCATCCGCCTCGTGCTGCCGAAGGGCTCGCACTACTTCCTGCCGACGTCGTTCGACTCCCTGACGCAGGACGACGTGGACCTCATGATGTCGCACATCAACAGCTACGTCCGCGAAGCTTCCGGCGACAAGCCGCCCTACGACCTGATGACGCGGAAGTTCGGCGTCGAGTTCGCGGAACTCTTCAACATCAGGCGCATCCCGGCGAACGATGTCGTCCTGAAGCCGTCCCTCCTCGGCATCGAACAGAAGGTGAGGCCGGAGATACTCAAGGCAACGGACCCGGAGAACAACACGAAGTAGCCGCGACGACATAGCCCGCCAGAGGGCGGGCCCTGGCCACCGAAGGGTCGGCGCCACAAGGACGAGGACGACGCCGAAAGCGGGTCCCGGCGGGAGCTCCAGGGGATATGGGCATTGACTCGTTCCGAAAAACAGCGGAAGCCCATGTCGCGACCCCGCTCGCACCCAAACACCGCCAGAACCCGCAGAAAGACAATCACTTTGACAAATTCGGAACGACTAAATGCCAAATCGGTAAAGGTAAATGCTCATCCCAAGGTAAATGCCCCTAAACTATGGGCATTTACCTTGTCCTTTCACCAAAAACGCAATTCTGTCGCGTTATGCATTCTGCCGTTATGTGTCTGGAGGCAGTGGTCAAACCAGCTAATGGCACCACAAATCGGGTTTGAAGTCCAAAGTTAATACCCTTCAAGGTGGACGTGTCTAAAGGGACATGTCCGCTTGCTCCAAGGTGACATGTCCGTTTGCTCCAAGGTGACATGTCTGTTTGCGCCAAAGTGACATGTCTGTTTGCGCCAAAGTGACATGTCTGCTTACACCAAAGTGACATGTCCGTTTAGGCCCATGTACCTTGGGGCATGAAGCAAAAGGACTTGACCTTGGTCAAAGCACAAGGTTAATGAGGTAGATGAGAAGTGGCAAAACCGGTCAGACCGGTTTTGCCACATCACAAACACGGGTGACGTACCAAACGGTCCCGGGGAATGTCCCAAGTGCAGGAACTGCTTGGTCTGGGGTGTCAATGGTGGTTGTCAATTCTTCATCATTTTCGTTCTGCTATTCAAGCAAGCTCATTACAGCGGCCAGGGATAGGATGACTTTATTTCAATAAGACAACGTTCCAATTCCAGAAAGTCCCGGTTTATCGCATCCCATACGAGTGAATAGTCCACTTTCATGTACTCATGGGCAATGAAATTACGCATGTCACATGTTTCGCGCCATGGGACATTCGGATATTTGCTCTTTATTTCATCGGACAGTCTTGACGCCGCCTCCCCAACAATCATGATATACCGTTCCGCCGCAGCCTTCTTGTCGTCATTTTCAAAAAAAGCCTCCTTCGTAAGCCCGGCCACCGATATTCTGGCCTTGGCTATGGCGTCGATCATGTGTTCTATCCTATCAAAATCCCGAATCATATTTCAAGCATGTCCTTCCTTACTTCTGTGGCGAAACGGGAATCATCACCGATACAACCGGCTGAAATCACATCAACATCAAATCCAAGAAGATCCGCAACCTCCGTCTTCAGTCTGCTGGCGGTAAAAAGCGACGCACCTCCATGGAATTTAACTAACAAATCCACATCGCTGTCGGGGCGTTCCTCTTTACGGGCACACGAACCGAAAACCCAAAGCTTTTCAGCCTTGTGCTTCCTCGCGATAGCGTATATCTCATCTCGCTTCGCACGTATCTTGTCCAGCATACACATTACGTCCTCCTTGGAAAGCGTTTCAACTCCCAATCCGCAGAACATCGTTAGAATACCAAAATCCTCCCCACGGCGCAAGGCGGATTTTCGTAAAAGCGCAATTCTGTCGCGGTATGCAACCGACTCAACACGTAAGCGCGGCGTCGCGCGCAAGGAGCGCACCGCCGACGGCTGCGGAATCAACCACTTCAAACGCCTCGACCTTAGCGCCGAATGCGCGTTCGGCCGCCTCGCGTATGCCACGTGAACGCGATGCGCCGCCGGTGAGGCGGATGCGGTCGAACTTGCCGATCCACGCGGTGTGTTCGGCGATGTTGCCCATCTGCCCTTCCACCACGGCGCGGACACGCTCCGCGTCCGTCGCGGCGTTCCAGTCGAAGTTGGTCTTTAGGCCGGTTTCGTCGCAACGGGGCGTTATTTCCGGCTCGAACCACGGCAGTGCACGCTTTCCGCCGTTGCCGGGCTCGGTCATGTCGAACGCCGTCTCGTCGAAGAACTTCCAATCGACGCCGAGCATGTCCTTGACGCGCTCGCGGGCGAGAGATCCGTTCTTGAAGCAGGCGAGCGACATAAACCCGCCGCGCGGATTTCCGAAGACGTGTCCGTATCCGTCAGGATCCGTGCAGAAGTCGGCCATCGCGGCGAAGAACGTGTCGCTCGTGCCGAGCGACAGCACCGCCACGCCCGGTTCGGACGCGCCGCACCCGACGAGGCTCGCCGGGTTGTCGCCCGTGAACGGAGCGACGGGGATGCCGGGCTTTAGTCCGTATTCCGCGAAGCGCGCGGCCAGTCGGTAGGACGCGCCCGGACGCACGACTGGCGGCAGCTTGCTCAGCAGCGTGGGCGATATGAAGTCGCATACGTCGCGGTCCCAGTCGAGCGTCTTGAGGTTCAGGAGGTTCATCCCGGCGCCGTCGCCAACATCTATTCCGGCGTCCTCGCCGGCAAACCAGCTAGTGAGGAACGAGCTGAGGAGGTGTATGCGCGCGGTGCGCGCGTACGCCTCCGGCTCGGTGCGGACGAACTTCATTATCTGCGGACCGGCAAAGCGCTCGATGGCCGGCGACCCGGTCTCGAGGCGCAGTCTTTCGCCAAACTTGGCGTCGAGCTCGCGGCACTCAGCCCCGGTGGAGGAATCCATCCAGATGGGACTGGTATTCCGTGAGAACACGAGCGGGTCAAAGCTCTCAAGGTACACCGTCGCGTGCTGCTGCGCGTCGCCGCCGACTGCGGCGACGGAGGACATGTCAAACCCGCTGTCGCGGAGTTTCCTGAGAACCGCCTCCACGCCAGCGAGCCACATGCCGGGTTCGGCATGGTGCACGAGCGGGTCGGGTCCGTCGATGAACGGCTGCGGGAACGGGACGCCTTCGCGCGCGACGACGCGCCCGTTCTCGTCTATGGCAACAGCCTTGGCGGACTGCGTGGAGCAGTCAATGCCTAGATACGTCCGCATGGCCGTCGTCTGTTAGAGGGCGCACAGCTGGCGGATGGCGTCGAGCTCGGCCTCGGTGTCGTTCGCACCCTTCTTCGCGGGCTTGAGACGCGACGCCAGCTTGACGCAGATGTCCACGGCCTTGGAACAGCTCTGGATGAAGCGCCACTGCGCGTCCGCCGGGTTCTCGGGCGAACCTTCGGAGCGCATCATGTGGCAGTCGAACTCCACCACGCCCTTCCAGCCGCAGTCGTTGAGCGCCTTGAACATCCACACCGTCTCCTTCAGCCCCTCGGGGCCGACGAGCGGCGGGAAGTCGTCGTCGAACTGTCCCTTGATCTGCGAACCGAAGTGGAGGAACTTCATCTTCTTGCACGCACAGAGGTAGGAGACCGTGAGGACGGAATTGAGCAGCGTCATGCCCTCGTGCTGGAGCAGTTCGGGGTTGACGCCCCAGAAGTCCGGCTTCTTGAGACGGGTCATGATGAATCCGACGGCGTGTCCGCTCGTGGGCAGGAACATCGCGCCGCGCGGCTCGTTCGGCTTCGGCTCGACGGTGGCGCCCTTGTAGTTCGTGAACTTCATCTTCGCGATGTAGTCCGTCACGTGGTTGAGGCCGTCCGCCAGCCAATCATAGAGGTGGGCGAAATCGGTTTTGGCATACACCTCGAAGCCGTCGCGGGCCACCCAGTAGGTGTAGTGCTTCGCGCCGAGGAGGTTGCCGATGCGGAGCGTGCGCTCCACCTTCTTCGCGGCGAGGGCGCGAAGCTTCGGGTCGGGGTTCGTGAGGCCGCCGGCGCGGAAAATCTTGTTGCCGTGGAGCGAGCATGTGACCATGTTCACCTTCAACCCGCCGTCGCGGAGAATCTTCTTGATTGCGCGGAGCTTCTTATAGACTTCGCTGTTCGGGTCGAGGTCGTCCTCGGGATGCGCCGGATCCCACGGCACGAGGTCGTCGTCGTGGGTGGAAGTCATCTCGATGAGGCCCGCCTTGCAAGCCTTCGCGAGCATCTTCGCCACGTCGAGCGAATCGGGCTTCTCCTGCACCGGGCCGCCGAACGGGTCGCCCAGGGGGTTGGCCACGCACCAGAACGGCATCGAACGCGCCGTAACGCACAGACTGTTATACATCTTTTTTCTCCTTATGGTTGGTTGTCTAGTTCCTGCAAGGGGGTATAATACCATTCCTCGCGCCTTTGTACAAGCACAAGTTTACTAGCGGCCGCGCCTTCCGGGTCCACCTGGACCGCCGCCGGGGCCGCGCGGTCCTCCGTGCCAGCCGTGTCCGCCCTGCCCGGTGGCCTCGTAAACGGCCTTGATCGCGCTTACGACTTCGGCGGCGTCTTTGCCGGTGAGCCCCAGCGCGTTGGCCGTTTGGGTGAGCAACGTGTCGCGCTCGGTACGCTGCAGGTCGTGGATCTGGCGCCCGATTTCACGCATCTCCTTGAACGCGGCCTCGCGTTGCGCATCCGTCACGTCGGCGTTGTTGGGGTTTATCAACTCGTGCAGCTCATCCTGCCGGACGAGGAGTTTCTGGTAGGTCTCGTGAACCCGCCGCTGTTCCTTCGTCATGTGCGTAGTGTCCGCACTGGCGAGGATGTCGAACTGGTTCTGGAGACGTTCCTGCTGGCGCGCCCGCCAGCGGGCCATGTTGTTAGTCATCTGCGTGTAGCGTTCGGGATCCTTTTCACGCATTTCCTCGAAGCGCGCGCGCATTTCGGCGGCGGACGGCGGCCCATGCCGGAAGGGAGCGTCCACTCGCTCAGCGCGGTTGCTTGCCGGCGCTTCAACCGACTGTTCGGACGCTGCTGAGGCAGCGGCAAGCTGACGCTCCAAATCGCGAACGCGCGCACGGAGACGTTCAAGGTCCGCGTCGCGCTCGGGTCTGCGGGTTTCCTTCTTCGCTGACTGATTTTCGTGCGTCGGCCGCGGTTTCTCGGCTGGCGCAGCGGAATCGGACGGACGGATGAAATACCCCAGCAACGCACCTGCAACGAGGGCGGGTACGGCTACTGCGGCTATTGAACGTGCGTTCATGAGTTTTCCTTTTTCGCTTTCTTGCGTTTTTTCCTTTTTGCCGGCTGGAGTATCCAGCGGCTGTTGTACCAAAACCACTGCTCTGGCGTCTTGCGCACGCCTTCGTCGATGAGCGCCATCGCCTCGCGCATAATGCGGCGGGCCTCTTCCCTGCGGTCGGATGCGTCTGGATCGGGTCGCAAGGTTGCCAGGTGGTCGAATGTGTGCATCCCGTTCTCGCGGCGCATCACGGCCACTACTACGGGCGCGCCCGACGCCACGGCGAACATCGCGCCGCCGTGCGAGACGTTCGCGGTGCCGTTGAGGAAAGGGACCTCCGTGTCCGGCACGGGCACGCGCAGATCGGGAAGTATCGCGAAGGCTCGTCCGGCCGAGATGCGGGCGAGCACGTCGTGCAGCACCGATGCCGACCCTCGCGTCATAACATCGATTGAGCCGTACTGGCGCTGCATCCACGCCTCAACATAGGGGTTGCGCTGGCGCGCGGCGATGGCGGAAAGCGGGATGCCGTGGCGTGCCATCGCCCATGCGGCCATGTACCAGTTGCCGCAGTGCGGAACGAATATCACGGCACCGCGTCCCTCGTCGATTATTGAGCGCAGACGGTCGGCATAGACCTGCACGTCCTTCACGTGCGCGTCGATCCACTTTTTGTCCAGCCTGTGGGCGCGGATCATCTCCACCGCGCTCTGCATGACGTTCTGGAGAGAAAACACCGCAATCCGGCGGCACTCGGCGTCGCTCTTTTCCGGGAACGCGGCACCGATGCGCTCAAGCGTGCGCCGCCTGCGGAATCCGCACGAAAATGCGAGGCTTGCCAATCCACGCGCTAAAGCGCAGGCAAGACGGTACGGCACGGCGTTGACCACCGCACACGCGCACCGCAGGGCCGCGTACTCGCACCAGAATGCGAATTTTGTCTTCCTTTTCCTTGACATGGACGGGGAATATTATACCATAAACGGCACCCGCCGTATCAAACTGTTGAACCAACTGTATGCGAAAACACGGAACTGTGATATAATAACGCCATGGAAAAGTATATCGAACGGCTGGCGTGGGGAACCGACGCGGGATTCTACCGCATGGTTCCCGAGGAAGTGTTAATGCCCGCAGACGTCCCGGAAGTCGTGGACATCGTGCGGCGCGCGAAGCGCGAAGGGAAGCACATCACCTTCCGCGCTGCAGGCACGTCGCTTTCAGGACAGGCCATCACGGACTCCCTGCTCGTCGTGTGCGGCAAGAAGTGGGAAGGCTACGAGGTGCTCGACGGCGGCGCACGCATCCGCGTGCAGCCGGGCGTGGTGGGCGGACGCGTTAACGCGATCCTGAAACCCTACGGCTACAAGTTCCTCCCTGACCCGGCGTCCGTCAACAGCGCGATGGTGGGCGGCATCACGCTGAACAACGCCTCCGGCATGAGCTGCGGCACGCACGCGAACGCCGAACGCACCATTCTTTCCGCCAAGGTCGTGTTTGCGGACGGCACGGTGCTCGACACGGGCGACGCGGAGTCACGCAGCGCATTCGCCGTGTCCCACGCCGATTTCATGAAGCGCCTCTGTGAACTGCGCGACTGCGTGCAGGGCGATCCCGAGCTGAAGGACCTCATCCTCCGCAAGTATTCGATCAAGAACGTGACAGGCCTTACGATCCTCCCGTTCGCCGAATGTAAGGATCCATTCGAGATCATCACGCGGCTCATCCCCGGCAGCGAGGGTACGCTCATGTTCCTCGCCGAGGCCACGTTCCGCACGGGGAAGATCGCGCCCGCAAGCGAATCGGCATTGCTCATCTTCCCCACCACGCACGCCGCATGCGAAGCCGTAGCCGCGATGAAGGCGACTGGCGCACTCACGGCGGCCGAGTTCTTCGACCGCAAAGCGATGCGCACCGTGGAGAAGGACTTCCCAGAACTTGCGGGCCTGCCCGAGGAAGCAGGCGCCGTGCTCGTGATGACCGAGGGCACGCCGGAGGAAGTGGCCGAGAAACGCCGGAAGCTTGAATCAGTTCTTGCTTCTTTCACGCTTTGCAGTTCTGGCAAAACAGGTCTGACCGGTTTTGCCACATCTTTCACCGGCGATCCGGCAGTGACCGGCAAGTGGTGGGCCATGCGGAGCGGCATTTTCCCGGCCGTGGGCGGCACACGCGAGATCGGCACTACCTGTCTCATCGAGGACGTGGCCGTGCCCGTGCCGCACCTCGCGGAATTCACGGACGATTTGCAGAAGCTGTTCAAGGATCATGGATATCCCGACGCCGTGATCTACGGACACGCCCTCGAGGGCAACTGGCACTTCATCCTCAACCAGCGCTTCGACACGCCCGAGGCCGTGGCGCAGTACGACGGCATGATGCGCGCCGTCATCAAGCTCGTCACAGAGAAATACCACGGCTCGCTCAAGGCCGAACACGGCACGGGACGCAACATGGCGCCGTTCGTGCGCGTGGAGTGGGGCGACAAGGCATACCAGCTGATGAAGGACGTGAAGGCGCTTTTCGACCCGGACAACCTTTTCAACCCCGGCGTGATCTTCAACGAAGATCCGCAGAGCTACATCTCCAACCTCAAACCCCTTCCGCGCATCCATCCGCTCGTGGACCGCTGCATTGAGTGCGGCTTCTGCGAGGTGAACTGCGTCTCTTGCGGTTACGCTCTCTCCTCGCGCCAGCGCATCGTGGTGAGCCGTGAGATCGCGCGTCTCGCCGAAGCGGGCAAGACGGATCCCGCCGCCAGACGCGCGTCCAAGCGTCTCGCGCGTGACTTCCGCAAACTCGGCGACGCTCTCTGCGCGGGCGACGGGCTCTGCTCCACAAGCTGTCCTGTGAAAATCAACGTGGGCGAGTACATCCACGTGGTGCGCGAACGCGGACACGGCGCGCTCGCACGCGGCGTCGGGAAGTTCGCAGCAGATCACCTAAACGCCGTGGCGGGAGGCATCTCAATGATGCTCGGCCTCGCGGCGTTCGGACAAACCATCCTCGGCAACAAGCTGATGGGGGCGATCTGCACGGCGCTCCACAAGGGTTCGTTCGGACTCATCCCGCTGTGGACGAGCGCAATGCCTCACCGAGCGCGGATCAAGGCCATCAAGGAGAAGTCGCCGGAATTCCCCGACAAGGTTGTTTACTTCCCAAGCTGCATCAACCAACGCATGGGACTCGCGAAGGGAGACCCGGCGCAGCGTCCGCTTGTGGACGAGACCGTGTCCCTTCTGCACAAGGCCGGCTACGAGGTCATCTTCCCCGCCGGGATGAAGAACCTCTGCTGCGGCATGACGTGGGAATCAAAGGGAATGCCAGACGTGGCGGACGCTAAGACAGCCGAGTTGGAGAAAGCACTTCGCACGGCATCTGAAAACGGACGCTGGCCGATCCTGTGCGATCAGAGTCCGTGCCTGCACAGAATGCGCGAGAAGATTACCGGGCTCAAGCTTTACGAGCCAGTGGAGTTCATCGACAAGTTCGTGCTTGACCGCGTGCAAATCGAGCCGCTCGACGAGTGCGTGGCCGTCCACGCCACATGCACCACGCGCAAGATGGGTCTTGTGGACACGCTCCTCAAGGTCGCGCGCAAGTGCGCAAAGAAAGTGGTGCTGCCCGAGGAGATCGGCTGCTGCGCCTTTGCGGGCGACAAGGGATTCACGAACCCGGAACTCAACGCCTGGGCGCTGCGCAAGCTCCGCGCACGCATTGCCGAAGCCGGCGCCACTATGGGCTACAGCAACAGCCGCACCTGCGAGATCGGCCTCACGCACCATTCGGGAATTCCGTACATGGGCATCGTCTATCTCGTCAACCGCGCAATCAAGTAAACAGCGCACCAGCCATAGACAACGATGAAACCAGACTCGTCTGCTTCGTACAGATGAGTCAGTTCTTTTATCCTAATTCAGGGCAAAAAGCCAAAGGGCGAAACCGACAATTGGCGGCATAGTCAAGATTGAAAGCAGCGTCGTACTGGCCACAAGACCCGTCGCCATCGAAACATCCCTGTCGTACCGCGCCGCGATCACGGTAGTGAGCGCAGCCACGGGGGCACATGCGGCCGTAGCAATCGCAACGGCCATCACGGGGTTGAAATTGGATATGAAAGCGCGTGCGCACGCGAGCGCGCCGATCACGGCAATCGGCACTACAAGGAGCCGCAGCACGACCACTTTCACACTTTCAACTTTCCACTTTACACTTTCCACTTTGCACTTCACACTCTCGGCAAGGTACCATCCCACCATGATCATGGCAAGAGGCGTGTTCAATCCCGCAAGCATCTCCACCGGCACGCCAACTACGTCTGGCAGCTTTATGGAGAACAGGAAGAACGGCATCCCAAGCGCCACGCCAACTGTGCCGGGGTTGACCAAAATCGATTTCCATCCTCCCGCCTTCGCGCCACGGTACATCACGAACACGCCCCAGCTCCAACACGCAAGGTTGAACACCACCACGTACATCGCGCCGAAGAACACTCCCTGCGGACCAAGAATCGCATATTCAAGCGGAATACCCATGAAACCAGCGTTGGAGAACATTACGGCAAAGCGCAGAACCCCCTCCTGGCGCTGGTCTCCGTTACGGAAGAAGAGAATCGCGATGGCAGATCCTACCACATGCGCGAAAACTGACGCCACAAGCGCCCACCCAAGGTCTCCCAACAGCGACGGCGCGAACGTCTGCTGCATGAAGGAGTGCATGATTATGCACGGGGTGACAATCAGGACGAGCAGTTCTGTGAGCCCTTTGATAGCGACGGCATCGATGATCCTGCGTCTGTTGCACATAAATCCAACCGACATCAACGCGAACAGGATTCCCACCTGTTTGGATACTAGAAGCAGATTTTCAAGCATGGCCGAAAAAGTCGTGGAAGTGGTGCCATTGGTCGGGGCGCGCGCGCGCCTCTCGTTCCAGGAAGCGGACGTAGGCATCAAACACGTCACCCGCCGCCTGTTCAAAATGCGCCTCGTAGGCGTTCCAACCAGTCCTCACGCACGTGACGAAAAAGACCGGACACTCCATCAATCTCGCGAACACGAACACGCCCTTCGGCCATTCGCACTCCCGTCCGAGGAACTCGTGCCGCAACACCGTGCGCGATCCCGCGCTCGGACGGTCCCCCGCCATCAGTACGAGGTCGCCGCGTCCGATTGCGGACTGCATCGCCACAGCCGTCTCAACGCCGATTTCCTCCACTGCGTGCAACGTGAGCGTGGATGTATCGAGATGGGACGCGAACTGACGCGTGAACGCTGCGTCGTGCCCCATCTGCTGGAAGGCGTGTACGTGCGGGACACGTCCGCCGCCTTGTGCGAGCGCCGGCAGCACCTCGACCGTGCCGATGTGCGAAGAAATGAGGAACGCCCCTTTGCCGGACGCCACAAGCTCGCGAAACACTCGCCCTCCCGCGTCGTCACGCACAGCAAGACGCGGCAGGTCTTTCCTGAGCGTGCAAGCGTCCACCTTGTCCGCAAGCGACCACGCAAAGTCAAGGACGTGCCGGAAGAGACTCCCCTTCCGTCCCACGGCGGCGTAAAACGCGCGAAGGTTCCTGCGCACCGGTCCTGCAAACGCATAGATACACGCAACCACCGGAACGACCGCGCCCTTGAGCACGTTCTTGCCGAAGAGCCTGTACACGTACCATAAGAACGCCATCCGCAGATGCCCAGCACCGCGCTCGGGCTGGGCGTACCACGCCCCGCCGTCGGCTTGTGCCGCATGAGCATCCTTCCCTCGTCTCTGCGGCAGGGTTGACAGGTAGTACGCGAAGAACAGCCCGAAGGCAAGCGTCACTCCCATCGAGCGTGTAACCGGAAACTCCGTGAACGCAAGCATCCCGAACCCCGCAAGCGACGAGAGGAAGGAATAAAGAACCGTGCGCCGAGTCTCCTGAGCATGATTGGAACGATGGAATATCACGTAGTCGAGCCCCAACCCCGTCATCACGAAGAAGCAAAGAAGCGTGAAGCACGTAATCGGGATGCCCAACCAACCCAACATCCCCATCGTACAGAGTACCGCCCCTATGACAATCCCCGCGTAGTCGAAGAACCTTTTACGGAAGAACACGACCAAAAGCACAGCAAGCGCCGCAAGCGAAATGTAAAAAAGCTTTCCCGCCGAAATGAAGAGCCGTGCGAACATCCCCTTCGCCGTCTGACGCGGATCAAGCACCACCACGCGCGGATCGGAGCTCGTGAACCCTTCGGGACACGGCATCACGATCTCGTCGCCACGGGGCGAAAACGTACGCACGATCTTCTTCAGCAATTCGTCCTCCACGTGCTCCGCATCCAGAAAACCTCTCTTGTCCTCCAACGGCATCTTTAACCCAGTAAGCTCCGTGTAAGCCTTTCCCTCGTTTTCCTTCAATTTTTCAACTAACGCTGCGTTCTCGCGCTGACGCTTTAGCGACGGAATCACGGTGGAAAGCCCCCTCAACCCCACGGTCTCCTCAATTTCAAGGGATTCTTGCAGCGTCTTTCCCTTGATACACGCGAACTTTCCACCGCCCATCGGATTCACCTCGAAGAGCCGCTTCTCGCCCTCCGCCAGGAACTTGCCAGGGCTATAGAACGCCGACGGGTCGAACGAGAACTTAACGCGACATATCCCGCACATCGCCGCAAGTACCAGGACACTGACAATTACCTGCAAAAGGCCTTGGGCTCGTTTACCGGGTTGTTCGTCTCCATGTATCTCACCAACGCATGTGCATGGTTTCGCTTGTTTCGGCCGCCACGCAAGCGCGCACAGATACGCCCCCGCAAGACCCGCCATCGTGAAGAGAGCCATCTGGCGCATGGCGGTAATGTCCGCGAAAAGTAGCGGCGCGAAGCAGACAAGCGACGTTGCAAGGGATTGCGTGAGCGGCTTGAGCACCCTCCCCGCCCCGCCAGCGGAACGTGAATGGTAAACATAGTCCACTGCAAGGCCAATGAGCGTAACGCCGAACACGAACGTGATCATGTGCGGACGCGGGAAGAACGCGAAGAGCGCGCCCGCAGCCACGAAAAACGCCACGCCCACCGTGGCGAGCAACTGCGGCGCGAACCGCCACGAACGGAAGAGCATCCATCCGAGCAACGCGACCAGCACGATGGAAATCGATGAAAGAACGTTGATTTCACGTTTCGCGCTGGATGTGGAACGCGCCGTGTGGAACACCGGTCCGCAGCACCAGATCTTCGCGACGCCGGCGACGAAGGAGCCGTTGACACGTTCCGCGCCCTGCATTATTTCCTCCGCCTTTTCAAGCGTAAGGTCGCCGCACTGCATCAGCAGGAAGTGGCGGTCGCCACGCTCGCAAACCGGATAGCCGTCCTTGAGCGACCAACCAGGGGCGAGGTTCGACTGCATTGACATTGCATAGTCAGTGGCGAGCAGGAACGGATCCTCCTTCACGGAGAAGAGCGGCGGCACAGGGCCGAAGAGGCGCGCGGCGGAGGCGTTGGCCACATCCCTGAACTTGCCCGCACGGAGCAGCTCGCGCGTTTCGGCGGAGACCAGTCCGCGTGTGTACGGAGCGAGGTAACGCAAAGTCTTCTGGAAATCGACGGCGGTGTCTAGCTTGAATTGCTCGCACAGATTGTTTGCCACTTTTACGAGCCGTTCCTCGTCGCCGCCTTCGAGAAGCAGCTGGCCCTGTTTTGCCCGCCCAGCAGCCAGTTCCATAAGATAGCCGCCGTTCTCCGTGGAGACAAGCGCGAGCACGTCCGTCTTGACGCGCAATCCCTCGCACACGCGCCATGCGAGCACGGCCGCTGCACACGCGATTAGGACCGCAAGGACTATGCGCGCCGTCTTCACCGCTTCATCTCGATGTCAAGACGGTCGCCGTTCTTGAACTCGACCGTCACCTTGCTTGGAAATCCGATCTCCGGCTCGCTCTTCACGCCCTTCACGAATTCCTTCACTTCCTTGATCTCGAACACCTTCGCGATTTCATCCACGTTGCTCTTGAGGTTGCGCGTGGTGGTCTTGCCGTTCACCGTGATCGCGTAGTTCGTGGGCGTGGCGATGAACGTGGAGGGAAGCGGCTTCAGGGTACGCCACTCGAAGAGACGCCCCTTCTCGAAACGGAACGTGCCGGTGGACGTGATCGTCACGTCAACGTCCGCCAACGTCTTGCGCTGGACGAACGTGCCGGACGCGGTTTCCGGCAAAGCCTCGTCTGCACTGGATGGGGCTGGGGACATTCCACCCGTCGCCGCTCCGCAAAAAGCAGTCAATGCAGCTAGAAGCACAACACGCCGCTTGCACATTGCGAATCCCCCTTCCTGTAATCGTACGCGAACTCGGTCTCTGATTTTTTCGTCAACGTGAAATGCACCGTCTCGCCCGGAAAGACTACGTGCGAGAACTTCATCTTCTTCACGGCCTTTAACGGACGCTCTCCGCCCACGAACGATTCCGCGAAACGGTGCGCCGTGCCTATCTGGATCACGCCGGGCAGCACCGGAAAGTCTGGGAAGTGTCCGTTGAAATACGGTGCGTCGCGGTCGAACGTCAAGTCTGCCGCTAATGACTCCGCCGTGCGTCTTTCGTGCTCAACAAACGGCTCGGTGAAATCGGAAACGAGGATGTCGTGTACTGCCGCCGCGCGCACTTTCCCCTGCGCGTTGCGCGGCAGTTCGCGGACAAAGCGGTATTTGCGCGGGACAGCCCCCTTCGGAAAGAATTGCTGGCACTTCGCACGCAGGGCACGGGCGCACGCGCGCTTGCCTAGCGTCTTGAGCTCGGTCCAGCCCTTCTGCGGCACTACGACCGCGCCAAGGAAAGGTCCATGAGGTCCATCCAACACGCCCAGTGCCGCTTCAGACACTTCGGGAATCAGGCACATCGTCGCCTCCATTTCGGGAAGCGACACACGCTGCTCCGCAATCTTCACCATCCTGTCCATGCGCCCGCAGAGCTTGAAGCGGCGACCGTCCGGCTCGAACACCACGCCGTCGCCCAGCGTGAACCGCCGTGCGCACGAAAATGGAGATGAAACCACGAGACGTCCAGATGCATCCGCCCACGCCTTCACCGGGTCGAATACCTTCCACAACTCGTTGCCCGTCTCCTGCCTGCGATCCGCCACGCCCCCCGTCTCAGTACTGCCGAATATTTCCAGCGGCGCACGTCCGAACACGCGACGCACGGCGGCGGACACCTCCGCAGTGAGAAGCGCACCGGACGTGGTGATCTCCATCACGTTCCGAGGCACGTCGTATTGGTCCGCATACGCAGTGAACCGTTCAAGGAAACTGGGCGTCGTGACGAGGAACACGGATTTCGCACCGCGCATCTTCTCAATAAGCGATTCCGGCGTGAGGATCACATCTGGATCGACTTCACAGCCCGCCGCCTTCGGAAGCAGCACACGCCAGAGGATGCCATACATGTGGTGCGGCTCGATGGTGGAAAGAAACAGCGGCTTCTGCGCGAGGGCATCTGCGAGGCGCGCGCGGTGGAAGGCTACCTCCTTAGCGAGGGACGCGAACGTCTTAACTATGGTCTTCGGCGTGGCGGTTGAACCCGACGTGTGAAACGTCACCGAGAAACGCCGCGCACGTATCAATCCCTCAACCGCGAACGTACCACCCACCACCACGGCGGAAAGCGCACACGCAGCGATTCCGCCACGCAACGGCCCGAACAACGCAACCACGGCAGCGGAAGCCGCCGCGTTTGCAAGCAACACGGCGAACCACACCCACGTGAGCTTACGGCAATACGCCTCCGCGCCATCAGGCATGATGCCGTCCGAAATCCGTTCGGCAAAACGCAGACACAGCGGCTTTCGTCCCGGCAACAGCGACAAGCCGAACAAGATGGCGAAGACGGCGGAAATCATCTCATCCGTTCACCAGCTTTGATACGGCCTGAACGACGTCGCGCAACGTGCGTATCTGGCGGAAGTCGCCCGGATTTACCTTTTTCTTCGTCTCCTGTTGGAGGCGCACTACGAGGTCAACCGCATCGATTGAGTCGAGGTCGAGGTCGGTGAAAAGGTTGACGTCAGGTGTCAGCTTCGAGCGGTCGCATTCAAAGTCGGTAACGAGAATGTCTGTGATCGTCTTCTGGATTTCCTCTTCGGTCATTTCATGAGGCCTTTTTCTGCTGTTCTATGTAGTCGGCCAGCGTCTTGACCGAGTAGAACGTCTTTTTGTTTTCGCCGGGGTTGGATGAGAATGTGACGCCAAACGTCTTCTTCACGGCCATACCAAGCTCAAGGGCGTCGATCGAGTCAAGCCCCAACCCCTCGCCGAACAGCGGCGCATCCGTCTGGATGTCCGCTGCAGTGAGATCTTCAAGGTCAAGCGCCGAGACGATCACGTCCTTCAGTCTAGTTTCGATTTCTTCGCGTGTCATGTCGCGATAGTTTATCAAAACTGCCGCCTCCGCGCAAGCGGCTGCGACAGCCGAAAATGGTGGGGCGAGCCGTCCCGGCGAGCCTTCTGATGATTGGAAACAACTTGTTAGAAACAACTTGCCTTTGGCGCACGGGTTAACTCGCCCGTGCCCATTGTCCAATCAAAAACGATACAATTATATCAAGATTCTTGCAAACTAGATGGAAA
>CACZDG010000086.1 GCA_902779865.1 uncultured bacterium | reverse complement strand
GCGTCCATGAGGGCGAGGCAGCCGTTGCAGATGGACGCCATCGACGAGGAGCCGTTGGAGCCCATGATCTCGCTGACGACGCGGATCGAATACGGGAAGTCATCCGGCAACACCTCCGCGATGGAACGCTCGGCGAGCGCGCCGTGTCCGATTTCGCGGCGGCCGGTGGAACCAAGGCGGCCCACTTCGCCCGTGCAGTACGGCGGGAAGTTGTAGTGGAGGATGAAACGCTGGCTCGTGGGGCCGCCCGTAACGGAGTCGAGTTCCTGGGCGTCCTTCTTCGTGCCGAGCGTGACCGTCGCGAACGACTGCGTCTCGCCGCGCGAGAAGATGGCCGAACCGTGGAGGCGCGGCAGCACGCCGACCTGAGCGGAGAGCGGACGAATCTCGTGTTGGGCGCGTCCGTCGATGCGGAGGCCCTTCTCGAGAACGTTCTTGCGGACGGTCTCGATCTCGAGTGCATCGAAGAGGTGAACGAAGCCGACGGCGTCGATCTCGGGCCACTTCTCGGAGACCTTCTTGAGGAGGTCTTCCTTGATGGCGCTGACCTTGCCCTGGCGCTCGAGCTTGCCCTTGATGAGCAGCGCGGCCGCGAGTGCCTCGCCGCCTTCGGCGCGGATGAAGTCCATCTTGTCCTGCGGCTGCGGGACGTCGTGGATGTCCTTGTCCGGCTTTCCGAGCGCACGGCGCATCTCGATCTGGAGGTCGATGATCTTCTCGACTTCCTCATGGGCGCGCTTGAGCGCGGCGAGGAAGTCCTCGTCGCTGATTTCCGAAGCAGAGCCCTCCATCATGAGGAACTTGCCGCGGATGCCGGCGTAGAGGAGGTCGATGTCGCTCTTCGCCTTCTGCTCGTGCGTGGGGTTGATCACCCACTCGCCGTCCACGCGGCCGATGCGGACGCATCCGATCGGGCCCATGAACGGTATCTCGCTGATGTGGAGCGCGGCGGAGGACGCGTTGACGGCGAGGAAGTCGCCCTCGCGCGTGCCATCCGACTGGATGAGCGTGGAGTTCACCTGCACGTCGTTGTAGTACCCGTCGGGGAACAGCGGACGTATCGGGCGGTCGCACATGCGCGCCGTGAGGATTTCCTTGCTCGTGGGACGCGCCTCGCGCTTGAAGAAGCCGCCCGGGAACTTGCCCGCTGCGTAGAACTTCTCGCGGTACTCGCACTGGAGCGGGAAGAAGTCGATGCCCTCACGTGGCGTATCAGTATTCGTGACGGCGGTAAACACCGTCGTGTCCCCGTACGAGACGGAGACGGCCCCGGCGGCCTGTTGCGCCAGAAGGCCGGTTTCGAACACGAGGTCCTTGCCTCCGATCGAAACCTTGAACTGTTTTGCATTCTGCATGAGGAACGTCCTTTAGCGGCGAAGGCCGAGCTTCGCGATGAGGTCCTTGTACTTCGCCTCGTCCTCGCGCTTGAGGTAGTCGAGGAGCTTGCGGCGGTTGTTAACCTTGCGAAGCAGGCCGTAGCGGGACGAATGGTCCTTCTTGTTGGCCTTCAGGTGCTGCGTGAGCGCCTGGATTTCCTTCGTGAGAAGCGCAATCTGCACTTCGGAAGAGCCAGTGTCGCGGTCATGACGCTGGAACTCGGAACGGATGGCGGATTTGTCAATCTGCATTTTGTTTTTTACTTTCTTTTTTGTGTTTTTACGCGTTCCTACACCGCCGACCCCTACCCGCAGCGGGCGTGCGCAAATTCGAACATCCGCAGAAACTGGCGGACGCCCGCAACGGGGAGAAATCTCCTTAGACGGTCGCAGGAACGGCGTATAGTGTATCAAAAGACGCCGCCGCAGTCAACCGCCTATTCGCGCAATTTTTTCACTTTTGGCCGATTAGGCCTGTTTGCCGCAGCAGAGCCTTCGTCTCTGGCAGCCGCCCGCGGAAGAGCCTGAACACCTCAAGCGGGTCTTTTCCGCCACCGAGGGCGAGCAAAGTTTCGCGGTAGCGACGACCCGTGCGGCGAACAGCCTCCTCGTCGTCTAACCCCGCCTCCTCGAACGCGCCGAAGCAGTCGGCGCTCATCACCTCGCTCCACTTGTAGCCGTAGTATCCGGCCGCATAACCGCCGGAGAAGATGTGCGAAAACGCATTAAGGAAGCGGTCTTCGGGAAGCGTTGTGCCGGGAGTCATGTCCTCGAACACGCGGTTCTTGAGGTCGTTGGGCGTACCCTTGAAATCACCTTCGTGCAGAAGCATATCCACCAAGGCCAGAGACAACTGCCCAAGCGACGAACTGGCGGCGCGGTAGTTCTTCGCGGCGCGTACGCGCTCCAGCAGTGAATCGGGAATCGGCGCGCCGGTTTCAACGTGACGTGCGAACGTGCGCACCGTCTTCGCGTCATAGCACCAGTTCTCCATGAACTGCGAGGCCACCTCCACTGCGTCCCAGTCGATGAGGTTAGTGCCGCTCGCGCCCGCGTCGTCAACGCGCGTGAGCGTGTGCTGAAGCACATGGCCGAACTCGTGGAACAGCGTCTCCACCTCCCTGAAGCGCATGAGCGCGCGGCCGTTGGCGTCAGGCACGGCCTGGTTGCAGACGATGAACGAGAGCGGCAGCTGCACGCTTCCATCCGCACGCACGTCGCGCAAATGGATGCGGTTCACCCAGGCTCCGCCGCGCTTCGTCTCGGGACGCGAGAACGGATCGATATAGAAATGCGCGATCGTCTTCCCGTCTTCCAAGATGCGGAAGAAGCGGACGTCCTTGTGCCAGACCGGCGCGTCACCCGTGCGCTCCTCTATCGTAACGCCGAAGAGTCGGTTGGCAAGGGCGAACATCCCCCTCAGCACTTCGGGGAAGTTGAAATACTGCATCAGCTCCTCTTCAGAATATGAATAGAGTTTCTCCCGCTGACGTTCGATCCAGTACGCCCTGTCCCACGGCTCCAGCTTCACGCCGGCGAACGCGGTGAGCACGGCGTCCTCTTTCGCCTTGACGGGTTTGGAAGCAGCCGCAAGTTCGTCGATCATTTGATGTACCGCAGCCGTTGACGGCGCACACTTCTCCGCAAGCGACAGCTCCGCGTAGTTCTTGAAGCCCAGCAGCTTCGCCTCTTCCTGACGCAGCGCGAGGATGCGGTCGATGATCGCCGTGTTGTCGAGTGCACCGGACGACGCACGCGTGCAGCGTGCGCGCATCAGCGCCTCGCGGACCGGCCTGTTGCGCGAGTGCCGCATGAACGAGTAGTAGATGTCCTCAGATATCTTCGCCTTCCACGGTCCCTTCTCGGCATCGCCTCCCTCGGCCATTGCCGACTTCAGCTGCGCCGGCAAGCCCTCTACCTCATCAGGTTTCGTGAGCAACACGGAATACGCCTTCGTCGCGTCCAACACGTGGTCGCGGAAATCGTTTTTCAGCTTCGCAAGTTCGGCCACGATCTCGTTGAAGCGCTTCTGGCGGTCACCGTCCAACGCCACGCCGGAAAGCTCAGCCTCCTGTACCATCTTTTCAAGGATGCGCTTGCGCACGGGCGTATCCGTCGGCGTTTTCTTCGCAAGTTCGTAAAAGCGACGACTCTGGTCAACCCGCAGGGAAAAGTCCACTATGTCCTGCTGGAAACGTTTCTGCACCTTCCGCCAACCGTCGCTGTTCAACACGCTCATGAAGTGCCTCACAAGCCCCCATGCGTACCAAAGCGTCCGCGTGGCGTCTTCACGCGGGCGCACGAATCCGTCCCACGTCGGCGTCGCGTTTTTCTCAAGCTCATCAATCGCCCGCTTCGCGTCGGCAAGCAGCTTCGGCAAAGCCTCCTCTGCCGCCTCCGGGGTCATTGCGGGGAAGTTGGGGAATTCCTCTACCTTCATGAATGGATTCATCGTGCCTCCTTTGGTTATTTGATATTTCTTCGCTACAAGAATCATCCCGCCGCCGCCTGAAATCTTCACCGGGGCGGAGAAGTCGGGCGCGTCTGCGGCCTTCTGCACGCCCGCAATCTCGGGCTGCGTCCAAGCCATCTTCCCGTCATTGAAGCGGAACTGCGCCGTACGCGGTTCCTGCGCGAAGTTGGCGATCACGAGCACGTCGTTTTCGCGTCCCTTCCACACGCTGGCCTTGATCTCATCGGAACCTTCAACCTTCACGGGACACGCATCGTCCCACCAGCCAATCAGTTCCATGTCGCCGAGCTTCACAGCGTCGAAGAACTTCCAAAGCCCGGCCGGGCTACCGCCCCATCCGGCGCGGTCGGTCATGCCGAAGAGCAGCCCACGGAACGGGTTGCCCCTTCCGAGCATTTCGCCCGCGATGCCGAACGCGATGCCGGAGCGTTCGATCAACCAGAAGTCGGATGGCGTGTTGTTGTAGAAGCCCTCGCCGCGCCAGAGCAGGTCGAAATACGGATAGAGGTCGATGAACGCGAGGTTCGTGCTGCCGCTTCCGGCATGGGGATTGTGGTGGTTCCAGCTGTGGTTGTCCACGAGACGGCGCGTCCCGTCTCGGTCGAGGATGCGCCGCGCGCGCTGCATCGACTCGCCGGTGAGCGCCGTGTCGTCGATGTAGAGTCCGTCGATGCCGTATTCGCGTACGAGGTAGTCGAGGCCCTCGAGGTAGAAGTTGTCCCAGCGCGTGTCGGGCGTGGTGATCACGGCGAGGTCGAGGCGGGGCGGATACGCCTGCGGGAAGCGCACGTTCTCGCGCCACGCGGGGAGGATGTCGAGCCCCACGTGCGCGCGCAGCCAGGGATGCGGACCGCCCCTGTTCGTGATGGGCCAGCCCGGCACGGACGCGTCGCGCTTCAGGAGCGCCTCGCCGTCGAGCGACTTGAGCGCGAAGAACTCCGGCAGGTTCTGCGTCAGCTCGCGCGTCGTGTAATAGACTTTCAGGAGAAGCCCCGCCGCGTGCGCGTCTTTCACGACCTTCTTGAGAAGCGGGCCGCTGTCGTCGTTGTAGGGATAGTTGATGTACGGGTTCCAGACCGTGTTGTGGTGGAGGTTCACGACCGTCGCGCCCATTTCGCGAACTCTCTTCGCGTCCAGCTTGGGCTGCCTCTGGCCGAGGTGAAGGTACCTGTCGCCGAGATGCGTCTTCATGTCGAACTTGTGGAACGGCGTGATGTAGAGGTCGAAGTTCCACTCCGCGCCCTCCGGCGCGTCCTTCCCAACCGCGCGGATCGTCGCCACGTCGGTGGTTTTCTCGAGCAACATCACGCCGCCGCCGGATGCCCAGCTCTCGGGCATCTTCAGTTTCTGCCACGCGTAGTAGGCGTTGATGAGCGGACGCCTGTAGTTCGCGCCCTTGAAGCGCACGACGATGCCGCCGTTGATGCTGCCCATCCACAGCGCGTCCCGGTTGAGGTTCGCATCCCATTTCTGCTCAACCTTCCCCTCCGGAAAGACACCGCCGTTGATTCCGAAGGCTTCACGGAACCGCGCAACGTTCGCCGGCATGGCGACTTCAAACGACGCTTGCGGGACCTTGCCACCCACGTGGCGGATGCGGAACTGACACGCCCCCGCGAAGTCGATGCGCCCCTCGACGATGCATTTCACGCCACCTTCAAGCGCGGTCTCCGCCCGCCACGATGCGTGCGCGGGCGTGATTTCCGTAAAAGTGAATTTTTGCTGTTGTACGCTTGTTGTCTCCCCTCCCCCGGAAACAGCAAGCGTACTACAACAAGATTTGAACTTCACCGGCGCAGCGAGGAGGTTCATTCCCTTCTCGACGACGCGCGCGTTGGAGCCGCTGAAGTGCGAGATGATCTGCGCGGGTAGGCCGTCTTCGCCCAACACCAGCTCGCGTCCGAGGATCTTCACCGTGCGCCGCACCTGATCGACGACGACCGGCTCGTAAGGCTTCGTCACCGTGTCCTCGCGTCCAATGTCGGAATTGAGCCACTTGAGGCGTGCAAGACGCCAGGCGTCGCCGATGCCGCCGTCCTCCAGCACATCGCCCTTCACCTCGATCTCAAACGGGATGGACGCGTGCGCGGCGTCCGCCGCATCTTCCACGCACACCTCGCCCTTCAGCGTCTTGCCCGCCGCGTCCTTCGGAATGTCCACCATCACCCAGATCGGCTTCACACCCTTTGCCGCGACCGCGCACGTTTCCGGCGTGATGCGGCTCACCATGAGGTCTGTCTTCGCGTTCCAGCGGAGCGTGCGCGCTTTCTCCGACGCGACGCACACCTGGAACGGATAGAACTCGCCCGGCTGCGCGACGCCGTGGAAGCGTTCTGCCGCATGATTGCCCTTTGCGAACCAGTGGGCGGGCACGATGTTGTTGCGCACCGCGTACTGGCGATCCTCGCCAAAGAGGTGGAACGGGGCGGGATGCGCGTTACGCCACTTCGCCCACGCGTCCGGATCGACCGCGTTCTCCATCCATTCCGTCACCTTGTCCGTCGGCATCACGCCGCTGGAGGCGTCGGGGATGTTGTCCTCCGCCGATCCGACCTCGCGCAGGGCGAGCCAATCTACGTTGTAGCCGTTCGTGACGCGTCCGTTCGGCAGCACGGAATATGCGTCCATCAAGGATGCTTTGTCAAGGGCGTCGAAGTCCGCGCCCACCACGTCGGCATTTTTCTTCGTGCAGTATTTGGCGTAGAGGATGCGTCCCGTAACGTCGTCGCCGCGCTGGGAGAGACGAAGCTTCACGCACTTCGTGTAGCCGCAGTCGAAAAGCTGACACTGCGCCTCCATGGCATTTCCGTCATCCAGACGGCGCACATGGCAGACACTGCCGTCGCCTTGGCTCATCGCACGCGTGCCGTCCGCACGAACGCGCCCCGCTTTATTGAAGCAGCACTTCGCGATACGAACGTCCGCGAGCTTTACGTCCTTGAACAGCAACGTATCGTTCGTCGCCGTCATAAGTCGGCCGCTCTTCGTCGCGTCCCAAACGAGGGCTCCTTGCGCAGAGAACGCAACCATCGCCGCCACCACTGCGGTGACAACGTACCTTACGCATGCATTCACCGCATGACGATGCTCATTAACTACCTTTGCCATATTTTTGTTCCTTTTCCATTCACATTGAACGCGAGCCATTATAGCAAATACCCATCCCAGAAACAAGGACTATTCGCGTGGCTGGCGAAACTGTGCTCCCTACGTTGGAGGGACGCAATTGTCTCCCATACACGGCTGCTCAGCGAGAAGCCTCGCCCTACCCTTACAACGGCCTGATTTTACCAATCCACATCCGATTATTCAATCGCGGCGGGAAAGATAGTTCTTCGTGGTGCGCCACACGACCGGCGACAACAACAGCAGCGCCACGAGGTTTGGGAACGCCATGAGGCCGTTGAACACGTCGGCTATGCCCCAGACGACAGACACTGTCAAGTACGGTCCTACGAACACCACCGCCACGTATAGCATCCTGAACGCCTTAACCGCCCACTGCCGTTTAGGTCCCACAAGGTATTCAAGGCACTTCTCGGAATAGTAATCCCAGCCGAGTATCGTCGTGTAGGCGAAGAACGCAAGCGCTGTCATGAGGAAGAAGGTCGCGACGACTCCGGAGTTCGGGCCAAGGAAAGCAAGCCCTCTTTTAAACGCCTCGATGGTGATGTCTGCCCCGCTCAGACCAAGCGACGGATCCCATGCGCCCGTCACGACTATCGCAAGTCCCGTCATGGTGCAGATTACGATCGTGTCGATGAACGTGCCCGTCATGCACACGAGTCCCTGGCGCACCGGTTCGTTCGTCCGCGCAGTAGCCGCCGCGATCGGCGCGGAGCCGAGCCCTGCCTCGTTCGAGAATATCCCGCGCGCCACACCCTTCTGCATCGCTATGAAGATCGTCCCCACCATGCCGCCGGTGAAAGCGGAGGGATTGAATGCCGCCTTCACGATCAGCTCTATCGCGCCCGTAACCTTTGAAAGGTTGCCGAGCAGCAGGAACCCTATCGTGAGGAGATAGAATATCGCCATGAACGGAACGACTACTGTGGACACCTTCGCGATACGCTTCAACCCGCCGATGACAACGAGCGCAACACAGGCCGTCACCACGACGCCCGATACGACAGTCGCGACGGAATACGTCGTTCCGAAGAGGTGGATACCCGTCGCCATGTCCGCAGGGTTGAAAGCCGGATCGAAGAAACGCTGCACGGCGGACGTGATTCCGTTGATCTGGGTTATTGTGCCTATACCCATGATGCCAGCCGTCACACCGAAGAAAGCGAAAAGGACAGCGAGCCACTTCCACCTGCCGCCAAGTCCCTTCTCGATGTAGTAGAACGGTCCGCCGAGGATGTGTCCGTCAGTCGTCACCTCGCGGTACTTCACGGCAAGCAGTCCCTCCGCGTATTTCGTCGCCATGCCGAAGAACGCGGCCACTTCCATCCAGAAGAGCGCACCAGGGCCACCTGTGCCGATTGCCGTTGCGACGCCCACGATGTTGCCCGTGCCTATCGTCGCGGAAAGCGCCGTGCAAAGAGCCCCGAACTGGCTAACCTCGCCGCTCGCGCATTCCCCCTCTTCGCCGGAGAACATTATGCGGAACGCCTCCTTCAGGTTGAAGAGGTGCGTGAAGCGCAGCACACACGTGAGGATAAGCCCCGTCACGAAGATGCCGGCAATTAGCGGAACGCCCCATACATATCCGCTGACCTTGTCCACTATCGTCTCAATGTACGCCATTTTACCGTGCCTCTCGTTCCATATACGACACGTGCGCGGACTTTCGCCCGCGCACGCACCGAACCCCGCCGGTCAGGCAGGGTATTCTGAATCGCCGGGTCCTTACTCGGCGGCGATGGCTTCGACGGGGCATCCGCCAGCGCAGGCGCCGCAATCAACGCAGGTCGCCGCGTCGATCACGCACTTGCCGTCAGCCTCGGATATCGCGCCTGCAGGGCAGTTCTCCTTGCACGCGCCGCAGCCGACGCACTTTTCAGGGTCAATCTTGTGTGCCATTTACAATTCTCCTTCTTAGGGTTGGTGAGTGACGTCTATTATCTCATACTGATGCCTTGTTAGGCAACGGTAAGATGTAAGTTTTTTTCATTCGCAGCGGACGCACTTACTTCACAAGCACGGTGAGTCGGCGCGTCTTGTAACTACCGGCGTTGTTCATGAACGTCCAGTCGGTGTGATCGTTGCCCCTGTTTGAGCCGATGCCGAGGTCAGGTGCGCCGCCAACGGCGAAGTGGTTGTACGCGAACACGGTCGCGCCACTCTTGGCGTTGTGCACCTGCATGCAGCCGTACCCGTTTTGCGCCGGATGCTCATTGTCGTTGCAGTCGTAGATATTGTCGCTGCCGCCCGCATTGGCGAGCTTCTTCTGCGTTCCGTAGTTGCCGATGAAGAACTCGATGATGCCGTCGCCGACCGAACCCTCTTCCACACCGATGCGGTTGGACCTCACGACGAGGTTGGATACCTTGCGCTGGAACGTCGTACGCGACGCACAGGGCACGCCGAGCTTCGCCGCATCGTCCGTGAATGCGTCCATCGCCGCGACCACCCACTCGATCGCACCGTCCGCACGCTCAAGCTCAAGCACGTAGGCAACGCGCGAGAACGCGCCTGCCTTCGCCGCCTCGTTGAAGGAGTAGCCCGTGAAGCTGTTCACAGGGAGGTCTGCGGCAAGGACCTTGCGGAAGCCGGCGAGTTCCGGCACGTTGAGAGCATCGCCGAGCTTGGCGTTCACGTCGGTGAGGTCGTCCTCGGGACGGCGCGCGTCAATCTCGAACGGGCCGAGCGGAAGGCCGGAGTCGAACGAATAGAGCGAACCGATCCACGGCTTGGAGTAGAGGTAACGGAGACGGCGCGGTTCCTTGACGCCGGGCGCGGAGACAATGAGCTCCTTCCCCGTGAGCGTTGCGTTCGCGCCCTTGTTCAGGATTTTCGCTGGGACGTACTTGCCGTCCTTGCCGGCGATCTCGAAGCCCTTCGCCTCGGTACGGTCGTCGTTATAGGCATACCAGGAGTTCGCATTGTCGAACGTCATTACGAACTTGTCGCCCTCGACCTTCCACGACTTGAGCACCGGAGCGTCGTCGATGATGTTGTCAAAGCCATAGTCGCGCTTCAGAGCGTGGAGGACGAGGCGGCGGGCAACAGACTCCTTGTCGTTCGGGTGGATGTCCCAGGAGTTGCCGATGTCGCACGTCGTGATCATCGCGGCGTTCTTCTCCTCGGCGGCGAATTTCGCCTGGCCCATCTGGACGGAGAACCAGCTGCGGCTGAACGGCGCGAGCTGTACGAAGTAGAGCTTGAGGTCGGGGTTCTTGAACTCCTTCGCCCAGCCGTTGTAGAGGTCGTGCATCTTGTCGCAATACCGGATGCCGTCGCCTGCGTTGGAACAGCCCTGGTACCAGATGAAGCCCTTGATCGCATACGGCGCGAACGCGGCAACCATGCCGTTCCAGAGGGCCGTGGGAGTGCCTGCGCCGACCTTTCCGGGGATGTGCGGTTTTTTAGCGAATCCAGAAACCGGCGTCCACGGCTCGATGCGCGTGCCCCCCCAGCTGGAGTCGATGATACCCACGGGGACGCCGAGCGCGTCGTGTAGCTCAAGCGCGTAGTAGAACGCCATCGCGGAGAGGTTGCCATTGAAGGTTTCCTTGAATGACTTTGGCGAGTAGTTGCGCCAGACGGCCTTCCATCCGAGCCTCGGCTCGCGGGACGTCGTCCGTGCATTCTTCACGTAGCGGATGAACGGACGGCGGGTCATTGCGGTCATCACCGCGCCCTGTCCGTCGCGGTAGCGCGGGCTCGGGCCCCAGATCGGACACTCGGTGTTTGACTGCCCGCTCGCGAACCACACTTCGCCTACGAGCACGTTCTTCGCCTCAACCGTGTTCTTCCCGCTCGCCGTCAGCGTACGGTTCTCCTTCGAAGCGTCCATCGGATCGAGGGACACGCACCACTTGCCGTCCTGTCCCGCTGTCGCGGTCTTCGTCTGTCCCGCGAACGCCACCGTTACCTTCTCGCCCGCGTCCGCCGTGCCCCACACCGGTACGGCACGTCCGCGCTGGAGGACCATATTGTCGGCAAACGGAGTGCCCATCTGCACGTTCGCCAGCGCCGCAGCGCATGCGGCTGCGGAGAGTGAAAACACTATTTTCTTCATTTCATTTCCTTTCATTGTTTACCAGGTTTCTGTTTTACTTTTCAAATCTATTGCCTCGACCAGCAGTCCATCAGGTGAAGCGGATGCGGTATCCGTCGCCCATGTATGTGGCGCTGCAAACGTACTGCACAGCAGTGGGCGAGAAGCGCTCCTCCCAGAACTTGTGGCAGTGTCCGCAGAGTATCGCCTTCAGGAGCGGCTGCGCCTTGATGTATTTAATGAACTCCTTCGTGGGCGCGTCTGCGCGCTGCTGCACGCGGCGGTCGCGCCATTCCTCGCCCTTGCCGAGCGGACGCGACGGCGCGCGCCACGTTGCGATCTTCTCGTCCGGCACGCCTGTCTCGTATGAGCAAGCTCCCCCGCTGCGCTTCAGCTCTTCGTCGTGGTGGCGGGGCGTGTAGAACGGCACATGGCACAGGATCACGATGGGAAGCCCCTTCGCCGCTTCCTTCTCGAAAAGGGCGTGCTGAGCCTCGGTCACGTTGTAGTACACGTCGTCGATCGCGACAAAGTTGACGCCGTTGACGACGCGCGACGCAAACGTGATGTCGTTGGGATACGCCGCCTGCACGCGGTTGTAGGAAACACGCCTATACGCATCGTCCTCCTTCGTCTCGCCTACGTACTGGCTGAACTCGTGATTGCCGGAACTTGCAAACCAGTCATGCCCGGCGAAATGCCTCTCGGCCATTTCGAGGTTCGCGGCGCTCACGAAATCGATGAGGTCGCCCGTGTGGATCAGCATCTCCCCCGCCGACTCCGCGGCACGGATTGCCTCGTCAAGGTAGTGCTCGCCCCATTTCATGTGACCGGACCGGCGTGCCGCAAGGGTAATTTTGCGCGCGTTGTCGCGACTATCGGCCCGTACTATGTGCGTGTCGGAAACATGCACGGCCCCGAACGGCTTGGACGCGCCCGCGCATATCTCTATCTGGCGCAGTTTTATCGGCGGCAGGGGCGCACACTTCGCCAGCGCGACGCGCGGCAACTCCGATGCGGCGATGAGGCCCGCGCCTAGGCGCAGGAAATTACGGCGTTGTATGTTCATTCGCTTTTCTCCGCGTTGGTGGGACTGGCGGGGATCGGACCCGCGACCCCAACATTAAAAGTGTCGTGCTCTACCAACTGAGCTACAGTCCCTTGTGTTGAAGCGCCGAATAGTATATCGCATGGCGGACGAATAAGCAATCACATTTTCAAGGAATTCGTGGCGCACCAGGCGGGGGTGTGGTATAATACCACCCATGAGCGAAAAAGAACAGGTCCATGTGGCGCTGCCGCTGAAGTACCGCCCGATGACGTTTGAGGACGTCGTGGGGCAGGAACACGTCACGCGCACACTCAGAAACGCAATCTCCTCCGGCCGCATCGCCAACGCCTACCTCTTCGTGGGCTCACGCGGCATCGGCAAGACCACCCTCTCGCGCATCTTCGCGAAGGCCATCAACTGCCCCACGCCGAACGGCGTGGAGCCATGCGGCAAGTGCGAGAGCTGTAGGCAGATCGCGGAGGGACGCTCTATCGACGTCACGGAACTCGACGGCGCCTCCCACAACAAGGTCGAGGACGTGCGCCCGATCATCGAGGGCGTGCAGTTCAAGCCCGCCGCGTCGAAGTACAAGATATTCATCATCGACGAATGCCACATGCTCACTCCCGCAGCGTGGAACGCCCTTCTCAAGACCCTTGAGGAACCGCCGCCATACGTGCGCTTCATCTTCGCGACTACCGAAGGCGACAAGCTCCTCGCAACTATCATATCCCGTTGCCAGCGCTTCGACCTCCGACGCATCCAGACTCACCAGATCGCCTCGCGCCTCCGCTTTATCTGCGGGAAGGAAGGCGTGGACGCCTCCGAGGACGCCCTTCTCGCCATCGCTCGCGGCGCGGAAGGTGGAATGCGAGACGCCCTTTCGTCGCTTGACCAGCTAATCGCGTTCAAGGGCGACAAGATCACCGAAGAAGACGCCCTCGGCGTGTTCGGACTGGTCTCGCGCAAATCCCTCGAAGACCTCGCAACCGCCATACTCAAGGGAAACGCCGCCGCAATACTCCGCGCCGTCGAAAACTTCGACTCCGCAGGCAAGGACATGCGCCGCCTTGCCGGCGAACTCATGCAGCACTTCAGGAATCTCGTCGTGTGCCAGGCGCTCGGCGGCGACGCCGCCGGACTCGAAGCCACGCCCGACCAGATCAAGACGCTTCAGGAACAGGCGAAGCTCTGCCCTTCCTCGCGCCTCTTCCGCATAGCCGACCAGCTTGCGGAGATGCAGGACAAATTACGCCACGTCCTAAGCGTTCGCACGCTAATTGAAATGTCTCTGTTACGAGCATCGCGCATCGCAACCGTCGCGTCCATCGAGGAAGTTCTCCGCGCAATCCGCGCAATCCAACCGGGAACAGTAGCAACAGCTGTAGCTTCCGCTCCACAACCTGTTGCTGCTGTACCCACATCGGTAGGGCCGCGCCCCGTCGCGGCCGCCGCCCCCGCGCCACAACCCGCCCCCGCGCCACAACCCGCCACCGCTGCACCAAAGCCGCCGACACCGCCGGAGCTAAGCGCGGAGGAACGTCAGAAGATTCTCGACGACACAAAAATCAACGACTTGCTCAAGGCAATGCCCGGAGCAAAGATCACCGATCTCAAATAAGCCGCGAACCGCGAACCACGAACCGCGAATCACCACACCGATATCGCGCCTAGCGCATCGCGGAGGATGCGTTCCGCCGCCTTCTCGCGCTCATGCCGTCCCGCACTGCCGAGTACAACCACTATCACCCGGCGGCCGTTGCGACGCGCTGTCAACATGATGGAGCAACCTGACGCCGCCGTGAAGCCGGTCTTCAGTCCGTCGCAGCCTTCCACGGGCGTACAGAGGTGCTTCGAATCGACAGCGCCGGGGATGAAGTAGTTGTGCCCGACCAACGTCAACTGCTTGCCCGAACCGTCCGTAACCTTGCACGAAGTGCGCGAAGTGTATTCAAGCGCCTTCGGCATACGCACGACAATGCGCCCAAGTTTGGCGAGGTCGGCGGCGGTCGATACGTCGAAGCCTCGCTTGGAACCACGCGGCGGGGGGAGCCCGTTCGGCGACGCATAGCGCGTATCGCGCATTCCAAGTTCCTGCGCCTTCCGGTTCATGCGCTCCACGAATGCAGCGCAAAGCTCAGCGGGGGTCGCCGCCTTACACCCCCTCGCCTTCGCGGAATGCTCCGCCAGCGCCTCGGCTGCGTCGTTCGCGCTCTTCACCATTATTGAAAGCAGCATGTCATGCACGGTCATGGACTGCCCCGCACGCAGACCGACGCTGCTCGGCTCCATCGACGCCGCAAGCGCACTCGCCTCCACGCGATCCTTAAGCCCGTACAAGCCATTCTGCAAATCCTCAAGCACGAGCAGGAACGTCATCAGCTTCGTGACGGACGCCGGATACGCAGATGTCCGCTCTCCGTCCGCAAACAGCACGCGCCCGGTATCAGCATCCACCGCGATTGCGCCACGATAAGGAGCGCGCGGCGCCGCAGATGCAACTGCGGGCCTTGCCCCAACATGCGACTTCGGCTTCTCCGCAACGACCTTAGGCGGCGCAGCTTTCGCGGGCACGACCTTGGCGGGCGCAACAACCTTCGCAGGCGCTGCTTTGGCTGTAGCGGTCTTGGCTGGTGCGGCTTTCGGCGGCCGTGCCTTAGTGGGAGCGGCCTTGGCTGGCGCAACAACCCTCACGGGCGTTACCTGCTTTGTGCCGCCTGAAATCAACGGCCCACGTTTGATGGGTGGCGGCTCGGCAAACGACAACGCGACGAGTGCAAAAAACACCGCCGAAACAAACGACTTGAAATTTAGATACTTTCTCATGGGCAGATAGTATCGCATAACCACGCCCTTGTTTCAAGCGCAAAATCTAACAGCGAGAAATCCAAGCGCGCACACACACTAACGTACCTCCATAATCCACGGCATCATCTTCATTAGAAGAGCTGTCGTACGCGTAGTACGAAAAATCGACTTGCGTAAGACATAGCTTGTCTACCATGCGGCGCGCTCGGTGACGCCCTGGTATACTCCTAGCAGCCCGCCTGTTTGTAAGTCGGGCGGGGGGCCATCAGAGCCCCCAAAGCCCGACTTATGAACAGGCGGGGGATAGGACAATGAAATTCTTTTTGCTACTTTTTCTTGCCGACGGCGCATTAAGGGTTGAAACCCGGCATCGCGCCATGGTAGGATATGCCCTTGTGGACTCGTCCGTACCGTCGCGCCCTTGGCCAAAAGGCCATTTCGGTAGACTCGGAGCGTCCACGTCATTTCGGTCGCACGCCCGTTATTGGCTTGATTTGGACGTCGCCAAGATCCGTGCCGGATTGCCGCGACGAGCCAATAATCTTCCGCCAGGTCAGGGGTGCCACCATTCATAAGGTAACCAACGCCACGGCACGATGCCGGGAAAGGAAAAGGCAATATGATAACAGTCGGAATCGACATTGGCAAGGAGAAACACGCGGCGGCGATCCTCGGCGCCGACGGGAGGCTCCTGGCGAAACCTGCGTTCTTCGACAACACGCACGACGGCGCGAAGAAGCTCTGGGCCCAGATCGCCAGGCACGGCGGCGGTGACGGCGTCCGCGTCGGGATGGAGTCCACGGGCAACTGCTGGAAGCCGTTCCACGACTTCCTCGCGGCGAAGGGCGCGACGGTGGACGTCATCAACCCGATCGTCACGTCCGCGTCGATGGCCGGGGACGTGCGCGGGCGCAAGACCGACAAGCAGGACGCCGTCGTGATCGCGGGGATAGTCGCGCGCGGCGAGCGTGCGGCGCGCAGGCCCGAGGGCGAGGGCGAGAGGGACCTGAAGTGCCTCACGCGCCAGCGCAGGTACCTCGTGAGCGACAGGTCGGGATCGAAGAACCGGCTGCGCGACCAGCTCCTGGAGTCGTTCCCCGAGTTCCCGGCGCTGTTCAACGACCTCTTCTCGCGCCTCCCGCTGGCGCTGCTCGAGAAGTGGCCCGGCGCGGCGGAGCTGGCCCGCGCCCGCAAGGACTCCGTGGCCAAGGTCGTCAAGGCGAACTCCCGCGGCAAGGATGCCGAGAAGGAGGCCGCGCGGATCATCGCCGCGGCGAAGGACAGCATCTGCTTCGCGCACCCGCCGCCGAAGTCCGCCGCGCGGTGCATCCTCTCCACGCTGCGCGCTCTCAGAGCCCTCGACGAGAACATCGAGGAGATCGACGCAGAGATCCAGGAATGCGAAAGGCCGGAGGTGGCCAGGCTCATGGACGGCATCAAGGGTGCCGGGAAGACCATGCCGATGGTCATCGCCTCGGAGTTCGGAGGGTTCGAACGCTTCGAGGCGTCGCCGACGACCGGCAAGGGAGCGGACATGGCGAAGCGGATGCTCGCGTTCGCGGGATGCGAGCCGAGGATACGGGAGAGCGGAAAATGGAAGGGAAGAATCAAGGTCTCGAAGAGGGGGAGCGGGCAGCTTCGGCTGGCACTCTACCTCGTCGCCAACACAATCAGGATGAACGACGACTACTTCCGCGCGGTGTATGACGAGAAGATCAAGACGAAGCACCATTCGGTGGCATTGTTCTACGTGATCAGGAAACTGCTGGAGGTCCTGTGCTCCCTGCACAAGTCAGGGAGGACGTACTCGATTGCAAAACCGAACTGAAGTTATCAACATGCAAGAAGTTGTCAACAACCAATAAGGAATCATTCGTGAAAAAAGACGAAAAATCAACTTGCTTAAGACATAGCTTGTCTACC
>CACZDG010000085.1 GCA_902779865.1 uncultured bacterium | reverse complement strand
GTCATCGTCATTTCCCTCGGCGCGGGAATGAGCATCGGCGCGGCGGCGAAAGCGGCGGATGCCGCGAAAACCGCCGCGAACGTGATTCTGTTTCGTTTCATGTGTGCATTCCTTGTTCTTGTTTTATTCGGGGGACAGACCCCCGCAGTTTTTCCGTAGTCGTGAAGTCGTATGCGCCGAGGACCGTTCCACGCTCGTCGCGGGCATCGACCAGCATGAGGCGATACGTCCTGCCGCCGGGCGCGACGTCGATCACGGAATGCGCGCCGACGAAGGCCTCCGGCGCAACGCGCCCCAGCCACGCCTCCGACGCATCCTCCTCGCGCCGTACACGGGGAAAGTGGCCGGGCACGTAGAGATAAGGCCAATCGGCCGTGTGGAGGCTGCGCATCGTCGATCTCATCGACTGTCGCACGTGCCAGACGCTTCCAAGGACCACGCGCGCGTGGAGTGCCTTCACGAGTGCCGGGGGCATCGTCGAGTGGGCGTGGTGATTCGCCTTGGCAACGTCCACCTGCGGACACTCCGCCGCAAGGACGTCCTCGAAATCGATTTTCTTCTTCCCCTCGCCGATCGCGTGGCCCCAGAAGTCCCCCGCCGTGTAATAACGGAAGTCGCCGACCGAGAGCACAAGCCCGACGGAGAGCGTGTTCTCGTTGCCGACGGTGTTCCGTTTCCCGAGCGTGGCGAGATCGAGAATCGACCCGTCGCGCCTCAGGATGCGCCCGCATGAACAAAGGGGCCACGCACTGAACCCTTCGCACCCGCCGTGCCGCAGGGAAATCTGCCGGGAACCCTTTTCCAAGCGGAACTTCTCGATCTTCGTTCCGCGCCGCTCCGCCTCGGCATACGCCTCCTTGATGAGCTTCACCGCACCCGTCCCGCTCATGAAAGCGTCGGGGCGCGGCACGGGATCGTCCATGTCCGGCCATGCGCGGTCGATGATCGTCCCGAAGTCCAGGAAATCCAGAGCCTGCCCAAATCCGCTCAGCGTGTATTTCCCGTTCGCGCTCCTCCCCGCGCTGAACCGGACGCATCCGGAATGATCGTAATGGTAGTGCGACAGCATGAAGTAGTCCACCTTGCGCCCGAACGGATTTTCCCGCAACACGTACCGGGCGGTCCATTCGCCCGCCCGGCGCGAGGCGTCCGGCAGGGGCGGAAGGCGAAGACGCGCCGCCTTCGCGTCGCCGGGCTTCGCATAGCCGCAGTCCCCGCAGTCGATCAGCATCGAGGTCCCGTCCGGAAACACGAGAAACGACGATTCGGAGGCTCCCGTGTAGATCATCGAGATGCGGAAGTGCCCCTTCTCCCACTTCGGGAGGGACTTCCCCGCGAGCGGATGCCGCGCCATCGCGTCCGCTGCGACGCGTCCCGCCGCACCGACGCCCAGCATGGCGATTCCGCCGCACAAGAATTCGCGTCTGTGCATCCAGTCTCCTCACTTGGCTGGTTTCGCGTGAAGCGAGAACCGCGTGTTAATGAATTCGAAGCCGTTTTCTCGTTCCATTTTATCCTTCTTCCTGCGCAGGTTTCGGTTAACAACAGGCCGCCGCCGCACCGTGCGACGAGACAACCAAATTCACACTTCCTCCGTCAATCATCCGGACCTTCCGGATTTTCCGGATATTCCGGATACTCCTCACTCCCTGAATCGCAGGGTGTGGAGCGTGCAGATGGAGCGATTCTTGACGGGCGACGAAAAGGTGAAGTAAAGCGCCTCGCGGCCCTTCACGGCGGCAAGCGCCTCAATCGGCACTTCCACCGTCTGCAAGCCGCCCGGCATGTCCCGCGCCACGCGGAACGAGCCGACCTTCAGGCCCCCCTCGTTCGCCGCAGGACGCTTCACCCAGACGCCGACCACACCATCCACGCCGCCCGGCTCAAGCTCGACGAGCAACTTCAGTCCCCTCTTTCCGGCCGTCTTGCTGAAGTTGAAGTACTTCCATCCGGCGACGGAGCCGTCCGTGCAGTTGACGAGCACACAGCGGTTCACGTCCGGGCCGTATGCGTTCTTCGCCGCATACCCGTCACAGCGGAACGGCACGGGATAGGGTCCGGAATACGCATATCTCGGTCTGCGGCGGGCGGGCACGGGCCCCGTGTAGTAGCAGGCGATTCCCGCTGCATGGAGCTCGAACGGGTCAAGTCCCTCGGTCTCGAAGCCCATGGAATCGATCTCCGCCTCCGAAATGGACACCTTCCCGCCCGGCCTCTCATCGACCGTCACGTTCACGCGGCCAACCATCGCCTGGCGCGAAAACTCGTTCAAGCCGGTCTGCCGGTGGTAGAACACGTACCAGCGCCCGTTGACCTCGCAGAGACTGCCGTGCGTGTTGCCACCCGGCGCGGCGGTGATGCGCGTCTTCCCGTCCGGCCCCTTCTCGCGCCCGCGGAGATCGATCAGCGTGCCACCGTATTTGAAGGGCCCGAGCGGACTGTCGGAATAGGCGTAGGCTAGCGTGCAGTACTCCGCCGCAAGGCCGAATTCGCCTTCCGCCGTGTGCCGGGCGTAGATGAGCACGTACTTGCCCTTTATCTTGCGCATGGAAGGCCCCTCGAAGTAGCGGTCCACCCCCTTCTGGCGCCACGACGTAACGACGTTCCTGCGAATCTCCGCGCCGGGCTTGAGCGTACACATGGTGGACGTGTCGAGCTCCGCCGCCGAAACGCTGTCGCTGCCGAACCCCACGTCCCTGCCCCAGTAGGCATACGCCCTTCCGTCGTCATCGACAAACGTCGCAAGATGGAACCCGAAGCTCTCCACCTTCTGCGGATCGGTCTTGGACCAGTTGCAGACCGTGAACGGGCCGTCGGGGCGGCTGGACTTCGCCACCATTCCCAGCCGCTTGCGGGCCTGGACGTTGAACGGGAACAGGTAATACGCCTTCTTCCCGTCCTTCTCCGTCACCACCTGCGCATCGGGATCCCAGAGAAGATCCCCCTTGCCGGACTTATGAAGCGGCCGTCCGTTCGCGTCGTTGACCGAGCGGAAGATGACCCCGTCGCATCTCCATCGGCTCGGGTTCTCGAGCGGCGCCGACCACAGCGTGTAGTCGTAGCCGCAGTAGGCGTTGCGGCTCGTGTCGTGCGAGCCGTAGAGGTACACGCGCTTCTTCCCCGGATTGTCCGGATCGTCGAAGACGTACGGCTCGCCGTCTGGTATGTATTCCCACAGCGGCAGGATCGGATTCGCCGCCAAGGCGATTCCCGTAGCCGCCAGCGCCGCGAGCAGAAGAAACGGGGTTCCGTGCATGACTTTCGCCTTCATGGTGCGACTGGCCGTCAGCGCACGATCACTATGCACCCCGCAGGCGGCGCAATCAGAAGTCCGCTCTCGTCGGCGATGAGGCGGTAACAGGCATTCGCCTCCCCGCAAAGTTCAAACTTCACCTTTGTGTCCGCCTGGCTAACGGCATTCCACGTCGTGGCGTCCCATGTCACCAAGTAGCCGTTGCGATTGCCCGTGACGGCATCTTTCGACCGCGAAAGCGCGTGGATGTCGGCTCTCCCGGAAACGTCGACCGTCACCTTTGAACCCGCAAAGAACGACAGCGTACCCTCCGTGTTGAACGGTGCGCTGAAGAGCGTGAGGTCGAGCGTTGTGTCCGTATGCCCTGCTGCGCCAAGCTGCACCTTGGGGTGGTTGGAGTTGCTTCCGGAAGCCACATTCAGGTTCGGCGCGTACGTTTCATACACCACCGTGGCCGGATGGTTGGCGCCCGTGTCTTTGAGCGATCCGGTCGAGCCGAAGATGAACGACTTCACCGGCGTTATGGCATCGCTATACTGCTGGAGATATGTGCCGTCCACGCGGAACACGCATCCAGTCGCCGACGTCGAGCCTTCGTATGTGTTCAGCACTGACCCTGCCCCGATGGTAATACCGCCCGTGCCGATGATTTTCCTCTTGTTAGGCAGGTATATTCTGCCCGCTTCCCCACCTGCGCCGACGAACGAGAGCGTGTGGCCGTTCATGTATAAGTAACTGTCGCCTGCCGCGTACCACCAGTGTAACGCCCATATCACATTGCCGCCGATGGAGGCGTCGTCGGAGAGCATGATGTTCTGGAGATATCCACGATTGTCCTGATGGTGCCAGGGGGTGGTCTTCGCCTGGACGGTGTTGATGAGCGCGCCCTTCAGCGCGGCGCCTTCGGGGCCATCGCCCGCGATGTCGTAGTTGTAGTCCCAGGTGATGCGTCCGCCGATGTCAAATTGCCCGCCGCGCTCTACCTTGATTGTGCAGTAGGTCGCGCCGCAGAAGCATGCGTTGGCACCGTTCGGGCTGTCGGATCCGTTGTCGTTGCCCTTCTTCATGTACCCTTCCTTGACGATCGTCGCGACCGGGCCGATGACTGTGGACGTTCCGCCTGTGCCGTAGCCGGGGTTGTTCAGCAGCATGTTCACCTTGCCGCCGCCGGTCTTCCACACCTGCATCTTGTTGCCGCCGGTTATAGTCACTTTGGTGTTGTTTATCGTCGTCCCCTCCGGCACCCAGATGTCGAACACGCCTCCTGCGACGGACGATGTGACGGTGAACGCGGTGACGCCGCCCACCACCGTCGGCGGCAGACGCAGCCTGTTTCCCTTCACGTCGATCGTCAGCCCCGCCGCGACCGCAAAGTCCATCCCGCCTCCCATGTCGTAGAACGCCGTCCCCTCCGGCAAGTTCAGCGCCGTCAGCAGAAATCTCGATGGAGAGACACCGAGCTCCTTGATGGCCTGGTATTCCGCAAAGGAGGAGAAGCGCACCTCTATCTCGCCGGTAACGCCTTCGGTCCACTCGCCGGGATACTCGGAGCCGTCTTCGAGATAGAAATTCCACCTGCCGGCGGCAAGATCGCGCAGGGCGTAGTTCGGCGTGAGCGTTGACTTCACGAACAGCCCGTCGCTCTTCACCACAATGGTCAGATTCCGCTCCTCGGCTGTCTGCCCGTCGCACACGAGCGAGAAGGTCACGTCTTCTGCCGGCACCGCGTTCCAGGCGAGCAGTCTGTCGCCGGCGGAGATGTTCCGCTCGCCCGTGTACACGGCCACGGCAGACCCAGCCTGGAACGTCACGGCCGATGCGTCGAATTCGGAATCGAAACCAGAGACGTCTATTTCCGTCGCAAGATGCGAAGCGTCGCCCAGCTGCACCGGAGGATGCGTGGCCAGCGTGCCGCTCGTGACGTTCGCCGGCAGGTTCGGCGCGTATTTCTCGTAGACGACGGTGACGCTCGGATCCTTTTCCGTGGCGCTGTACTTGCCGGTTGCGGAGAACGCCAGCGACTTCACGGGAGAGAAGCGCTGCCCGCCCTCCATCTGGTAGATGCCGTTCACCACCAGGTCGCAGCCAGGGACTGAAGGCGAAGAAGTGCGTACGCGCAGCTCGTTGTCGATCACGATCTTGCCGTCGCCGTTGTAGTTGCGATTCTCACCGGGATAGACGATGCCGCTGGCGAAGGTGAGCGTATGGCCGTTCAGCTTCAGCCAGGGGGGATATTTGCCGTGCGACTTCCAGAAGTTCAGCGTCCAGATGCAGCTGCCGCCGATCGAGGCGTCGTCTGAAAGCGTGATGTTGTAGAGGTAGCCGCGATTGCCTTTTCCGTTATCGTCCCATGTCCAAGGATAACCCGTAGGTTCCACGGTGTTGATGAGCGCGCCCTTCACCGGCGCGTCCTCCGGGCCGTCGCCCGCGATGTCGTAGTTGTAGTCCCAGCACGTGCGGCCCGCAATGTCGAACTGGCCGCCCCTCTCCACCTTGATCGTGCAGTATCCCGCGCCGCAGTACATGGCGTCTCCGCCGTTCGGCGAGTCGTTGCCTGTGTCGTTTCCCTTCTTCACGCGCCCGGCCTTCACCACGAACGCCACGGGGCCGAGGCTCGTCTGCGAGCCGCCCGTGCCGAATCCGGTGTTGACCTTGAGCATCTGCAGAAAGCCCGCGCCCGTCTTCCACACCTGCATGTTCGCGCCGCCGGTTATCGTGGTGGAGTCGAGAACGCATGTATCCGCGATGCAGAGATCCAGCACGCCGCCGGCGGCGGAGGAAGTGACGGTGCCGGGGCCTGCGATTCCATGCACGGTGAGCCGATGCCCCGCAACGTCCACGGTCACGCCCGACGCGAACGTCGCCGTGCCAGTTACGGTTACGTCCTCCAACAGCGTCTCGGAAGCGGCAAACACATGGTCGCCCTCTATGGTCATGGCGACAGACGAAGGCGCCGTCGCCACGCAGATTGCGGCCGCGACAAGCGCGGTCCTCCCGATTTCCAACAACTTGAACGACATACACTGCTCCTTTGGTTACAAGCCACCGCTCCGGGGAAAACCACTTTCCCTGAACGCGGCCTGTAATTTAGCATTTTTTTCGTTTGCCGTCAAGTGGCAATTTTGGGAAATCCGGATCCTCCGGGACTTCTGGGACCTCCGGAACTTCCGGATTTTCCGGCGAGTTCATTTGAGGTAGACTGTAAGACCGCGCTTGGTTATGACCATGGAAACGGCCCCGTCGCCGTTGCGCCTCAGGAATGCGCCGTATTTCCGGGACAGGGACTGCAGATTCGACGAATCAATCCGCAGCCGTGCGAACGTCTCGGCCGTGCAGTTTGCGAAGAGCGGATATTCGTCGCCAGGCTGTGCCTCCGCCATGTTGCCTGTCACAACCACCCTCACCGCGCCGGACGCCGCCACGACGCCCGCCGCAGGTACGGTGCGGTTCGCCCCGACGGCGATCACGGTGCCCTCTCCAAGCGAAATCGAAGTGGCCGTCAAGACGTCGTTCGAGATCGCCAGCGTTCCTCCATTCACCACCACGGATCCGGTGAAGGCGCTCGTTCCCGCCGCCGGGCTCATCACGAGCGTGCCTTCGCCCTTCTTCGTGAGCGTGGCCGCGCCGGAGATGCCGGAAGTCCACGTCACCGTGTGCCCCTGCGTGTCGAACTCGGCGTCGGCCTCGAGCGCGAGAAGTCCGCTCGACGCATCCGGGCCGCGAATCGTGAAGTCCGCCGTGGCATAGACCTTCTTCGCGCAGCCGACGAACTTGATCCCGTTGTGCGCCGTCGCCTGGCAGATTCCCTGCCCGCCGATGTAGAGGTTCGCGGGATAGACGCACGCATCGTAGCTGTTGATGGAATCGCTCGGCCGCAGCAGGCCGCCCGCGCGGATGACGCTGCCCGCGAACGCCTCGTCGCCGGCGTAGCCGAAGTTACCCTCGAAGTTGCCGTTGTTGTTGTACACGGACCTTACGCTGTAGATTCCGTCCACATCCATTTCACCCTGTACCGAAAGATAGACATTGTCGCGGCCTACCGTGACATAGCCGAAGCGGGCAGAACCGCCATTCTCGATGCGCATGGCAGGCGAGCCGTTCACGTGCCCATTCAGACCCTTCTTCTTCTCCAGCCCGGCCGCCACAAGACGCGAACCCGAAGGAACGGCCCACGTAGGGGCTTCGTTGGGTATGCCCAGGCTGTCCCTGAACGTGATGTTGCCCCTGAAGGTGTGCTCGATCTCGCTCGTGCTCGCGTCCAGCGAAATCCCGAGCGACCACGCCGTTGCGCCGCCGGCGAAATCGACCGGCCCCTGCAGGGAGACTTCGTACCCCGCGACGAACTCGGCGCCGCACGAGACGGTGGCCGTTCCCGTTCCGGCGTTCGACAGCTTGCAGAACGTGAGGGTGTTCGTGGTGGTCGCATCCGGATTGCCCAGCACGACGCCGGAATTGAGCGCCACGGAGCACACGGTCGCCGACTTGTCCACCACCACGTCGGCGGAGGCCGGGAACGCAAGGGCGTCGAAGCGCGTTGGCTCGAATGTCGAACCCGCCGGGCCCGCCGCCGCGCCGGTGGCGCCGTCGGTCCAGTTGCCGACGTCGGAGAAGAGCCGGTTGCCCGTGGCGTTGCTCCACGTGTAGGAGCGCGAAGCCGGCGCGGAGGCGTATGCCGCCACTTCGGCGTATCCCGCGCCGCTGTTGTCCTGACCGGTCGGGAACACGATCTTCAGGCCCGTCACGCCTCTGGCCAGCGGCGCGCCGTCCACGCGCCTCAGAACGGCGCAGATGCCTCCCGCGGACGACGCGTTGTCGCCGGTGCCCACGCTGACCGGAACGACCATGATCTGCGACCATTCGTCGGACCCGTCGCCCTTGACGTACACGGACTCCACGACAACGCCGTCGCGCCCGCCGTCGCCCCAGCGCGAGAACACCGCGATCTCCGCGATGTCGGCGGGCTGGAACGTCCACTCGACCGTGCCGCTCACGAGCGCGTAGATCTTCTGGTAGTTCACGGCTCGTCCCACAAGATGCACGTCGCCGTCGGTCAGCACCGAGCAGGACGTCGTCGCCGAAGGCCGGGTGTCGTCGTTGTTTTCCGAATAGCGCGCAATCCCCGTGTCGTCGCACGTCGCGTCGACGAGCACGCTCGCGGCCGCCGCAACGCCGTATTTGAAGTACGTGTCCTCGCCCGCAAGGGCGGTCGTCCACTCGAAGGCATTGACGTACACCACGTCGCCCGCATCGTTCAGCCGCACAGCGCCGTACGGGGTGTCGAAATGTTCCGCGAGCTGCGCCGCCGTCAGCCCCGAGCCGGTTATCAGCGTGCCCTCCTCCACGTCGGGGCCGACCGATATCTTCGCGCCCTCTCCGAAGGCGAGCGAACCGCCTTCCGCCAACGCGATGGACGCGCCGCCCACGAACGACACGTTCCCCGCGACGGTCACGGCGCCGGTCGCCGTCACAGGCCCGGCGAGTCCCGAACCGTTGGCGAACGCAAGCGTCGCGCCGCTCTCGACGGTGATGGCGGAGTTGCCAAGCGTGCCGCCTTCCACGACTTCAAGCGTCGTGCCGGACGCAAGCGTAGCCGGGCCGGTACCCGCGCCCCTCTCGGCGGAGACCACGATCCGGCCACCTTCGAGGAACGTGCCGCCGGCGAAATACTGCGGCGCCGCGAGAACGAGCGTGCCCGGATTGAGCTTGTAGAGCTTCGCCGCCGTGTTGTTGAAGGCTTTCGCAATGGTGATGGTGCGCGGCGTCTCGCCGTCGATGCAGTCGAGCGTGTCGAACTTCACGTTGTTCTGGTAGAAGTAGCAATCCGCATGCCCGCCGTCGTTCCACGTCCAGTCGGCGTATGCGCCGAAGACGTACGTTCCAACCGCCCCGCCGAGGCCGATGTCCATGTGTACAGTCTTGGTGGAGCCGTTGAAGGAGATGCCGCCGGAGCCGAGGTTGATGCGCTTGGCATAGAAGCCGAGGTCATTGTTCCGGACGTCGAGCACAAGCCCGTTCGCCCACACGGTTCCGTACTGGCGCGTGGTGGTGAATATGCTGCTCCACACGTAAACCGTGCCGTTCGTCACGGAGAGTTCCGCGCCGTCCGCCATGGCGACGCCAAGCCGGGCGTTCGCGCCTTCGCCCGTGACCAGATTGCCGGAAAGCTCCACCCGGGCACCGGATTCGATGGTCAGCGTCTGGCCGCTCGCGCCCGTGAGATTCTTGGCGGAGAGCTTTGCGCCGGCGGCAAGCGTGGCGTTACCGGAAATGGTCACTGTGTCCGCCGTGAACGTGAAGGACGTGCCGGCCAGGCGTAAGCCGCCTGCGCCGTCCACCGCGCCCCAGCCAGCCGCCGTCACGCCATTGGGGAATTCGACCGGGCCGGCGGAGTTCACGTTGTAGTCGGTGGTGAACGCGACGGGGCAGTTGAACGTGTTCGCCGCCGACGAGGTGGAAACGATCTTGCCGATGGTGAGCGTCTTCGCGGCGTCGCCGCCCGCGCCGGAACCGTTCACCGTCACGGAGCCCGTGCCGAAGAAGTTCAGCGAGCTGGCCGTGAAGTCGGCGGGCACGGAAACGGCAAGCGCCGTGTCGTTCGTGAAGCAGAGGTCGTCCACGGGCGAAAGCACGGTGCGGCCCCAGTTCGCGGGGTCGCTGATGGTCGTGCCGTCGCCGCCGCCCGTCCAGAAGCAGTACTCGGTCTGGCGTCGGACGCTTACGCAGTCGATGGCCGTGGCGCAGTCCTTCGTGCTCTGTTGCGCCGTGAAAAGGATCCGATATGTGCCAACGGTCTCGACGGTGATGTACTTCTCGTACGGCGTCAGCTCAGACGAAGTCGTCGTCATGAACTGATCGTTGATGAGATCGTTGGCGATCGCGCCGTCAACGAGCTGCCCGAACGATATCTTGATCGTCTGGCCGGAGTGGTCGGTATTAACCTCTTTCGGGCGCGCCACATAGTTCAGCGCCACACGGTACGTGCCGGGCGCAGAAACCGCCACGTCCTGCCATGCCTTGACGTCTCCGGAGTCGGGTTTGGTCTGTATGAACATCGCGTACTTGCCTACCTCAAGCCCCGCCGCAATCCACGTGCCGAACGGACATCCCAAGCCGACCCACGAAGGACTATTGACCTCCCACCCCGGATTGCTGTAGTTCGCGAAGTAGGCGTAGGCGCCCCAGGGTTGGGAGACGCTGAAAGAGCCTTCCTCGAACTCGCCGTTTGTCACCAGCTCTTCAGTCGCGAAGAGGCGCACGTTGTCGTATGCGGTGGCCTTGTCGGCGGAGGACGAGCCGAAGAACTTCAGGCGATAGGTGCCGGCGGAGAGCACGGCGACGGGACGGGAATAGGGGACGAACGCATCGGAAGCGGGGGAGAGGGTGTCCAGCAGATCGTCCTCCGTAACGTCCGCCTTGTCTCCGCCGATTTTCCCGAAGTAGATCTTCGCCGTCTGGCCGAGACATTCGGGACGCCCGGCGTAGTCGAACGCCAGCGTGTAGAGGCCGGGGGTCGCGATCGTCACGTCCTGATACGCAAAGCCGTCGATGCCGGCGTCGGACTGGATGAACATCGCGTATGCGCCGACGTCACGGCCTTTCGCCACCCATGTTCCGCTTGCCGGGTCGAGCCCGCACTTGGCGTTCACCGTCCAGCCGGGATTGGAATGGCCCGCCCCAGTCGAATAGTAGGGATAGGCGCTGGCCGTTCCCGAATCGAAGAAACCGTTTTCGAGCAGGTTGTCGATCTTGCGCACGCTCACGTTGTCGAACGCCGTGGAACTATCGACCGAGGACGTTCCCGAGAAACGCAGCCGGTAGGTTCCGGCCGCCTTCACGTCGATCGTGCGATGGTACGTGGTCAGCGAAGCGTAAGTGGTGGCGGCAAAGGTCGTGAGCACGTTCTCGGTCGGGACCTCGCCGTCCACCACCTGCGAGAACGACACGGTGACCGTCTCCTTGTTATAGCTCTTACCCCGCGCCACCCACTGGAAGGATATCCGGTAAACGCCCGGGGCCGGCACGGTCACGTCCTGATAGAAGGACGAGGGGGAACCGCTGTTCGTCTTGAGGCATATCGCGTACGTGCCGATGGGCAGGCCGCTCGGGATGTAAACGCCGTTGGCCTTGGCCTTTACGCAGTTCGCGAGCGTCCAGCCGGGAATGTAGGGGCTGCTGCCGGTGAGACCTTCCTGATAATTGCCGTAGCCGTTGGCTTTCTTGTTGGGCACAAGATTTCCCGCCTCGAAGTCGCCGTTCGCGACAAGCTCGTAGCTCGGCCACGGATCATCGGCCGCAAGACAGACACGCGCGGCGGCGAAAGTTGCCAATACGCAAATGATGGCCGCGATAGGCGCGGACCGCCTTGATTTCAACAACTTGAACGACATATCAATGCTCCTTATGTTGTAAATCGCCTTCCGGAGAAGACCGCCTTCCCCGGGCAACGGCACATAATTTAGCATTTTTTTTTGTTTGCCGTCAAGTGGCAATTTTGGGGAAGTTCCGGAAGTTCCGGATCGGCGAGGAGCGCAGATGGCGTTAGCGAATCGGGATGCCGGAGGGAATCAGCCACAGGCCGAACAACCCTCCGGCGATGTTGCCGGGCTTCGGCTCGAAACGCACCTCGATCTCCTTCTTCCCGGCTACAAGCTCCTGCGGGATCGGCATTTCGCGGAAGATAAACCCGCGCCGACCGCTGTCCTTCAGGCTTTCCGTGAACACCTTTTTCCCATCGACAAGCACGTCAAACGCGCGCGCACCCTTTTCGCAGTTCCTGTACCTCGCCACCAGTGTGCGTCCGCCCGGCGCCGCGCCCACGGCGAGCCGGTAGCTGAAAAACACCTTGCCGGCGGGACCTTTCGCGCCGCGCCAGCCGAACGACTTTGGCCCGCCGTAGATGTTGACGCCGGTTTCGGAATTGCCGGCGGCGAGGGAATGGCACTTCTCGCTCCAATAGTCGGCGGGCGACACGCCGTCCACCGCGCGCCTCGCGTATTCTGCCGCCTTCGCCTCCGCCGCCGCGAAGTCGCGGTCCTCCTCCACGCCCATCACGCGCCAGTAGGTCGTGTACCGGCTGAAGTGCAGGGCGAAGAGCGGCTTGAGCAGCGTGTCCGTTCCGGCCATGCGGAACGTGAGCGGACTGCACGCCGTGCGCTCCAGGCATCCGTCGGGCTTCTCAACCGCCGACCTCGGAATCGACGGCATCGCCTTGCGCGACTCGAACGTCGAACTTGAACAGTAGCTCCTCTCCACGCCTTCGCACGCCACCGGACTGGAGACGTACTGCTGCTTCGAGATTCCATCCGAACCGTCGTCGCCCACCAGAAGCACCGGCCCGTAGAAAAACGCCGCGTAGTTCTTCGACCCCGGCAGGTATTCCGCGCGCAACGACATCGGGAACTCGACGTCGAGCCTGTCGCCGGGCTTCCAACTGCGCTTCACGGACACGTACCCGTCTCCATCCACGACCGTCTTCACCTTCTCACCGTTCACGGAAACGGAAAATCCGTTCCCGGCCCATGCGGGACGGCGCACCTTGACGGCGAATTCGGGATTCGCGCCGACGGACTCGATTTGAATACACGACGTCTCCGCATACGGAAAGGCCGTCGCCTGGCGAAGCTTCACGCCGCGATCCTTCCAGTCGAGCGTCGCGGGGGCGAAGAGATTGACGCGGACGAAACTGTCGTCGGACGCGCGGGTGAACACCATCTGTCCGTATTTCGCCGGCGTCTCGAGCCCCGATCCCGTGCAGCACCACATGGAATCGAACTCGCTGGAATACGTGCGCGTCGTCGCATGGCGCATCGGCGTATGATACACCGTGCGTCCGAGAATCGGATCGTGCGTGCCGAGAAGATGGTCGAAGAGAACGCGCTCATAGTAGTCGATCTTCTCCGCCGACGGTTCGTTCTCGAAGAGCGCCTCCGTGAGACGCAGCATGTTCGCCGATCCGCACGATTCGGCTCCCGCGAGATGCGGCAGGTGCTTCTCGAAATCGGACGCGGGGAACAGGCATTCCTCGCATCCGTTGCCACCGCACGCGACCGTGTGTTCGAGCGCGTACTTCCGCCATGCGTCGCCCGCCGCCTTGCGGAACTGCGGCTCTCCCGTGGCGTCGCCGACGCGCAGCGCGGCGAAGAGCTTGGGGATGTTGGCGTTGCAGTGCTGCCCGACGAGGAAGTCCGCGTCGCCGGCGATGATCGGGTCGAGCAGCTTGGCGTGGCAAAGGCGGCGTGCCCGGCGAAGATGCTTCTCGTCGCCCGTGCGCCGCCACGCCCAGACGTACGTTTCCGGCAGGGATCCGTGCTCTCCGAGAAGCAGTTTCTGGACCTGTGCGTCGTCGAGCTTGTCCACCACTTCTTCGCCGAACCAGTCGGACATGCGAAGGAACACCCTCAGCGCCTTTTCGTTCCCCGTGGCCTCGTGCGTCCGGCAAAGTCCGATCAGCATCTTGTTCAGCACATAGACTAGATCGAACACGCCGTTGACGCTGCCGAAGTTGGTGCGCCGTCCGTTGACGACGCGGTCCGGCAGGCGTATGTCGCCGCGCGCGATCTCCGCGTACGCCCTGCGTCCGTCCTTTGTCGCGAGCGCGTAGCCGCAGCCATGCGCGTTCTGCACGGCCTCCAGTTCGTCCACGACGTAGAGCAGGCGCCTCTTCAGCTCTTCGTCGCCCGTCGCTTCGACCGTCATCGCCGCGCCGGACATCCAGAACGCGAGGATGTGACCCGGCAAGGCGATCCACCTGTCCCTCTTCAGGGCGGGGTTCTCCCATCCGCCGTACGGCTCTGCCTTGTGCTTCAGCCCGGCCTCGCTGCGGAAACGGCTCAGCAGACGGTCTGGTTCAAGTCGCAGAAGATATCTGCGGTTCTGCTCCTGCTGAGCCTGAAGAGGTCCGCCCGCAAGCCGGACGGACGTAAGCGGGAAAGGTAGGTCGCGCACAGGCTCGGCGCCTCCCGCCAAACACGCACACGCCACAACGGCACCTGCGGCAATGCTCCTCACCCCTGCCACGATTTTCGTTACCTTTCCCTGCGTAGCGACGGCGCCCCCGCCGTCGTTTCCCTCGCCCTCGCCGTCGTTCCCCTGCGTAGCGACGGCGCCCCCGCCGTCGTTTCCCTCGCCCTCGCCGTCGTTCCCCTGCGTAGCGACGGCGCCCTCGCCGTCGTTCCCGCTTTCATCGTTCGACGGCAGTCGCCAGCTTTCCACGAGGTTGTTCTTGAACACGTAATTCATCTGGAATCCGTATTCGTCCGGAGTCCGAATGATATGGTTGTAGTAATCCGGCTGCCACAATGCGCCGGTTCTACTCAACATCCGATTGATGCGATGTCCGCTGACCGATTTCCATTCCTGCATCACATCCCGAAGCAAAAATCCCTCTTTGAGCTCGACAATGACGTGAACATGATTCGGCATGATGCCATAGGCATGGATATGGTACTTTTTCCCGTCGTCGTGCTTGATGGTGGCGCGAACGACGGCGAGGGCGCCGTCGCTACGCAACAAACATTCGCCATATCCCGAATCGAGATACTTCTCTATTTTTTCGGAATAAAGATATTTGAGGCGCTGCGTATCGCTTCCCGACGGCGAGGCGCCGTCGCTACGCAATTCGGCCTTTTCCTTCGACGGCGAGGCGCCGTCGCTACGCAGTTCCGCAAACGCCTTCCGCTCATTCTGCCATTCCCGCAATTTTTCAACAGGCACGGAATCCGCGAGCCGAAAGCACACATGGTACAACACATGCCCCATCGTCCAATGCGGTAGATGATTGCCGTCATACGTTTCCACTCCCTGCAAGACACCACGCCCCGGAAACACCTGCGTAGCGACGGCGCCCCCGCCGTCGTATTTGCGAACGTTCTTCGACGGCGAGGCGCCGTCGCTACGCACGTTCATCTTCATTTCCGCCTCCGTATCACGATCCGGTCGTATAGGCGCAGGAGCTTGCGGCGCGCGAGGACACGCGCCCTCACGATTTCCAACTTGAACGACATACAATGCTCCTTTGGTTACAGACCACCGTTCCGGGGAAAACAAAATCACCTGAACGTCAGCTATGAGGTAATTCATAAACCCCGCTTTCGTGGCGTTTGCGGTTCAAGCCACTTGACCTGAAAAGCACCGCATAACTGCAAAAACACAATCACGAAGTCC
>CACZDG010000084.1 GCA_902779865.1 uncultured bacterium | reverse complement strand
CTGCCTCTCTGCGCCTCTGCGTGATATATAACGGAGTGCATGGAAAATGAAATGACGAATTTAGGTTCAAAACATGAGAAAGATTAAGATGATGCTTAGTGCCTGGTGCCTAGTGGCTAGTGGCCAGTGGCTAGTGGCTAGTGCTGTGCTCCCTATGTGGGAGGGGTGCGCTCCCTACGTTGGAGGGGTGCGCTCCCTACGTTGGGGGTTCGGGCTCCATACGTTGGAGGTTCGGGCTCCATACGTTGGAGGGACGCTCTCCCTACGTTGGCGCGGCGCGCTCGGTGATCGCGCCCTGGTATGTGCCGTTCTCGAATTCGGTCAACACGGCGAATCGCCACTTGAGCAGTTCGTCGCGTCCGAATGCGTCGAGCGGATTTTCTGTCAGAGCTTGTACATCTCCGAGAATATCTCCGGGCCTTTGTGTCCGAAGCATTCGAGTGGACGCACCGCGAAGCGCACCTCCTTCGCGCCCTTCAGCTCGGAGACGGCGAACACGATGTGCCCCGCCTTCGCCTCGCGCGTCGACGGCAGGAAGTAGCTCTCGGAGAGGACGCGCTTCGTCGCCACGGGGTAATCTACGTCCTCATGGTAGGCGAGTGCAGTGACCTCGTAGTCGTGTACGCGCGACGTCACGCTGGGCTGCGCCGCAGGGAAGCGCACCGTGATCTGGTCTGTGACCTTCCCCCTACGGTCCTTGCCCATCGCGCGCGACACCTCCACTTTCGCACCGGGCGCGAACGCAGGCGCAACCACCTTGGCGCTCCGGGGTTCGAACGCCATCGGACATGACCCGTCGAGCGGCACCACCCAGTCCGGTCCAAGGCTCTCACCATGCACGAACTCGCGCCGCACGAACACGATCCTGTCGTCATAGACCTTCACGAGCATTCCCTGTCGCCCCGTGCGCTCTGGCAGGATTCTCATCTGCTTGACGATGCCGTTGTGGTCCTCGCCGTTGTCGCGCCAGTACTGCGAGAAGATGTACCGGAGCGATCCCGTGCCGACCGACATGAACTTCCCCTGCCAGATGCAGCGCTCGTCGGTGATGGAGTAGTGCGAGTGGCCGGAGAACGCAACGGCGTTCGGGAACTTCTCGAGCGCGCGCGTCGAAACGCCCTTGTCGTTGCCCCACGCCCACGGGCCCTGCACTGTGTTTGCGGGATGCGGGTGCTGCGTGTAGAAGAACGGCTTGCCGTTTCGGAGGTTCAACTTGTCGGCATTCGCCTGAAGGAAGGCGTCGAGGTCCTTCTCGTTCCCCCAGTGCGCGCCGATGAACGTGTAGCCTTTGACGGTCTTGGCCCAAATCGGGCGGTACGGTTCGTGGAAGATGCGCTCCCACACCTCGGCGCGGTTGTTTCCGAAGTTGATTGCAGTGGACTTGAGGTAGGCCTCGTCCTTGCCCTTGTGCCAGGCCCAGCCGCAAACGTCGTGGTTGCCGTACACCCACAGCTGCTCGACATGGCGTCCATCCGGCGCCTTGCCGTCGGGGAACGTGCGCCAGAAGCAGCTGGCGGCGCGTTCGATCTGCTCGATGCGTCCCGTGTTCGCGATGTCGCCGGCGATCAATACGCCATCCGCGCCGTTGTCGCGAAAGTACGCGAGCGCCTTGAGGAGCGTGTCCTCGTCGCCGCGCCGTTCGAGATGGACGTCGCTCAGCACGCCGAACGACACGTTCGGCCCCTTCGCCACGCCAGCGAACGCTGGTGCGCCCGCAGCTGCAGCGGCATTTGCGAGGAACATTCTTCGCGATATGTTAAACATTTTCAATTCTCCTATTTATTCTGCCTTGACTCTGAAGAAGGCATTGGTTGAATTTGACGGAAGCAGATATACGGTACTTGTGGTGAAGCCGGCACCTGCGGGGACAGAAATGGCGTTCACGGGAACGTCCGAGTCAGGGAACGTGAACGAACATGGTTTCCAGTCCTTCTTCGTGAGGTCGGTCGCCTCCTCCACCGAGTAGGCGTGTCCGCCGATCGCGTCGAAGGCAAGGGTCGTAACTGTATTTCCAGACACGCCGGAACGTGTCCCTCCCGCAGTGTTGCGTGTGAACGCCGTGATCTTCAGGACGTCTGAAGTTATAGACCTCGTTCGTATCCGTGACGTGCCACGTCATGCGTGGCGCGGCGGGGACGCCCATCACGGACACCACGGTCTGCTCGTCGTTCGTGTTGAACGCAATGCACACCGTGCCGGCCGGTACGTACTTCATCTGCGACGCCTCCGGAACGCCACGGTACCACGTCGCGACGGGCTTCATCGACAGCCCCTGCGACTCCCATGTTTGAGAGAACTGGCGAGTGGCCAGAAACGACGCCGGGTCGTAAAAACCTGCGGACTTGACGGGCCAGTCGGCAAACGCCTCGTCCGGCGACACGGTCGGGGCCACCTCGATATAGACCGCGTTCCAACCACGCTTTAGCGTAATGTTTTGCTGCACCATGACCTCTGATGACGCCATGGCTGGAACAATCGATGCGGCGATCACCATGATCGCCTTGCGTAAAACTTTTAACATAGCTACCTTTCGCATGTCGGCATTATACCATATTTCCCTTCCGCCGTGGTAATCGAAGGCGATGCCAATATGGGACGGCAAGAACATCACATGATTTCGTTCAGCTTTCGGAGGAGGGACGCGAGAAGGTCTAGTGACTTCACTCCCGGAGAGGTTTCAAGGGAACTGTTGACGTCAAGCACGTCGGCTCCCGTCGCGTAGGCGTCGGCTATGTTCTCCACCGAAAGCCCACCTGCTAGAATCGCCTTTTTCCCGGCGGCCTGAACGACCGGTACGCGCGACCAGTCAGAACGCTCGCCCGTGCCGCCAAGCTGATCTCCCTTTACGCCGTCAATGAGGATGCCGTCTGCAACCGTCACACCCGGATCGCCGCCGTCGTCAAGCAGCCACACCTCGCGTCCGCTTGCCTTCACGGCAGCCACGTCCGCCGGCACATAGCGCCCGTGCAGCTGCACCACGTCGAAACCCACTTCGTCCGAAATGCGAAGAATGTCAGCCACAGGACGCGGCGTGAACACGCCCACCATGTAAGGAGAGGCGCGCAGACGCACGGCGGCAACGATTTTCGCCGCCTCTGCGGGCTTGACACCGCGCTTTGATTTGGTGGAGAAGATGAACCCGAGGTACTCCACGCCCACCATCGCCGCCCGGCTCGCAAAATACTCGTCAGTTATGCCGCAGATTTTCAGCATGTTGCCTCCTTGCACAAAATCCAACGCGGAACGTTGCATCCGCCGCGTTGCGTCATTCCCTGAGCTTCTTCGTGATCTCCACGAACTCCTGCTGTATCGCGGCATCGTTGAAAAGCTCGATCGGAGGAAGAGTGAGCTGCTCAAGCGAATTGAAGAGGTCCTGGCTGGACTTTGCGAACTGGATGAAATCGCCAGCGAGGTTAAGAGTCTCGTAGGAGATGTCGATGACCTCGCGCACCTTCCGCGCCGTGGCAAGCTTCTCCGCAATCACGGCCTCGTGCGCGTCGAGCACCTGCAGGTAGGCGTTGATTGCCTTGAGCGTGGCCTCGTTCTGGCGCGTGGACTGAACGAGGTGCTTGTCCTGACCGGGCAGGTAGTTCTCAGATGCCATCACGCTCTGCGCCCGTTCACGCAGGGCGATGGCGTCTTCGCGCATTCGGTTCAACCGCTCGCGCCATGTTCCGCCACGGCTTTTCTCAAGGTAATCTTCAAAACAGGCGATCTGCACGTCCACGAGAACGAGGTACATGCCATAGTACCGACGCGACGCTGCGACGTCGCCCACCATCATCAGTTCCCGAAGGTTCTCCACGACCACCGCCACGTTCTTCGAGACGATGACGCCGTCTATGATGTCTCCGAAGTTCGCCGTGAAGAGGCACTCCTCCGCTGCCTTCCCTCCCACGTTTAGGCCGAGGGCCTTCAACTCTGCGCATACCTTCGCGGCCTCCGCTCGGCGACGGTTCTGGAGCGCGTCCTTCTTGCCGGAAAGCTCGTCCAGCTTCTTCGTATAGTCGCCCTTCTCGCTCTCGTCCGCAAGCTGCCGGTCCGTTTGCGTCTCGCGAATCTTCTCCTCGACCTTGCGGATGTCCTCATCCAGCTCGTCAACGCCCTCAAGTATCTTGCGCGCGTTCGTGGAGAGAAGCAACTCGCGGACGCGGAGGAGCTGCGCGCGAATCTTCGCGTCCTGGTCCGACTTGTTCGTGTCAAGCCAGAGCTTCCGCCATGACGACGACGACGGAAGCTGTTTGCGCTCTTCCCGCAATTCAGATATCTTCTCGGAATACTTCTCAAGCTGCTTCCAGCCGCTCTTCACCGACGACTTCACGTCTTCCATGATCTTATCGGCGTCCACGCATACAGGACGCGCAAACAACGCGAATGAGAGCGCAACACCCCCCACCAAAACAATCCCTTGAAGTTTCATTTCTGCCTCCTACAACATAACAGGAGCAAGTCAGCGGTCAACGCGGGCGGAACCGCCACCAGCCAATTTCTCCACGTCAGCCTTCGTGGCCATGGAAGTGTCGCCGGGCGTTGTCATGGCGAGCGCTCCATGCGCAGCGCCGTAGTTCACCGCCCTCTCCGCGTCGTCGAACTCCATGAAACCGTAGATGAGGCCCGACGCGAACGAGTCGCCGCCGCCAACGCGGTCGTAAATCTCGAGCCCCGGACGCTGCACGGACTGGTGCAGCTCGCCCTTGTACCAGCAAAGTGCGCTCCAGTCGTTCACGGTGGCGGACTTCACTGAACGCAGCGTCGTCGCGACAGCCTTGAAATTGGGATAGATGGAGACGGCCTTTTCAATCATCTTGCGGAATCCCTCAATGGGAAGCGTCGTGAGATTCTCGTCCACTCCCTCCACCTCGATGCCAAGCGCAGCGGTGAAGTCCTCCTCGTTGCCGATCATCACGTCAACGTACTTCGCGATCTCGCGGTTGACCTCCTGTGCGCGCGCCTTGCCGCCGATCGACTTCCAGAGAGAAGCCCGGTAGTTGAGGTCGTAGCTTGTCACGGTGCCGTGCCGCTTAGCGGACTTCAACGCCTCCACCGCGACCTCCGCCGTTGTTTCGGAAAGCGCGGCGAAGATACCGCCCGTGTGGAACCAGCGCACACCCTCCCCGCCGAAAAACGCATCCCAATCCACATCGCCGGGCTTCAGCTGCGAAACGGCCGTGAGCCCACGATCCGCGCAGCTGCGCGCTCCGCGACATCCAAAACCCCGCTCCACGAAGTTGAGTCCGTTGCGCACCGTGCGCCCGATGCCGTCGAACGGCCTCCAGATGACGTGCGACACATCCACGCCGCCCTGCAGCATAAAATCTTCCACGAGGCGTCCAACTGGGTTGTCGGCAAATGCCGTCACCGCAGTGGTGCGCAGACCAAAACAGCGCCTCAGTCCACGCACGACGTTGTACTCACCGCCGCCCTCCCAGACGCGGAATTCGCGGGCCGTGTGGATACGTCCGTCGCCCGGATCAAGCCGCAACATGATTTCGCCGAGGCTCGCGGCGTCCCACCGGCATTCTGAAGCCGACTTCACTTTAAGCGATTCGCTCATCTCTTCCTCCTGATTTCAACTTCTTCTTCGTCATCATCCGCATACGGCGGCGGCGATACCCTCGCCGAATACTCCCAAGGGCTTCCCCACTGCTCCTCCTGGACAGACTGCACGTACTCGCGCCACCCCTCCTTCCAGATCATCCACGCGATCAGCAGCGACACGAACCCCCAGCCGCCGCCGGTGAAAATCGAATGCAGACCCCTCAACGCAAGCAGGATAGCAAAAACGCGCCCCACGATCATTGCCGCGTAGGTGGCCTTTGGACGGGACGTGAAAATGCGCGCAATGCTGCGGAAGATGCGTCCGCCGTCCATGGGGAACCCCGGCAGCAGATTGAAGCCTCCCAACACAAGGTTCATCCAGAACGTATAGGCAAGGATGTTCCACAACCATTCGTTTTCGATGGGCAGGTACTTCGCAGCCGCCCAGCCAGCGCCAGCGATGATGAAAGAGACAAGCGGCCCCGCGACGGCAGTTAGGAACTCCTGGGACGCCTTGCGTGGCATGGAGATTAAGGACGCGCAGCCACCGAGCAGCGAAAGCGTGATGTCCCGCGTCTGAAACCCAAACGCGCGCGCCGTGAGCGCGTGGCCGAGTTCGTGCAGCGTTATGGACAGCGCCAACACGATCGCGCACGAAAGGCCGAACGAGAAGGAACGGAAGTCCATCACGAACAGAATGAGAAGGATGATAAGCGACATATCGAGATACACTGGTATCCCGAAAGCGGTGCAGATTCTGAACTTGCTTGAAAACATGACGCACATTCTACCACATTTTCTTCAACCGCACAATCCCGTCAAATAAGCGAATTGTAAAAATTCCCTCTTGCCTCCATAGTGCCGTTTTGATATACTATGCGGCGTTTTCACCACATTGCCTCATGGTGTAATGGTAGCACCGCAGATTCTGAATCTGCTTGTTAAGGTTCGAGTCCTTATGAGGCAACCAATAGAAACCTCCGCCGCAAACGGGGGTTTTTTGCTATACTATACACCCGCAACAGAAAGGAACGCACTGAATGAAACCTACTCTAGTAGTTCTGGCCGCAGGGATGGGATCCCGTTACGGCGGCCTTAAGCAAGTCGATCCCGTCGGACCATCCGGCGAGGCCATACTCGATTATTCCGTATTCGACGCGCACCGCGCCGGCTTCGGCAAGGTTGTGTTCATAATCCGCAAGGACATCGAGGACGTCTTCCGCAAACAGGTGGGTGCAAAGTACGAGGGGTTGCTGCCCGTCGAATACGCATTCCAGGACATCAACGACCTCCCCGTGCCTTACGTCGTCCCGGAAGGCCGAGCCAAGCCATGGGGAACGGCCCACGCGATACGAGCGGCGCGGAACCTTGTGAAGGAGCCGTTCGCCGCAATCAACGCCGACGACTTCTACGGCCGCGACGCGTTCGCTCGGCTCGGCGCGTTCCTCGGCAAGTCCGGCGATGCGACGCCTGGCGCCCCTCTCCGCTTCGCAATGGTCGGCTACAAGCTCAACCTCACGCTTTCCGACAACGGACACGTGGCGCGCGGCATCTGTTCCGTCACGCCGGAGGGCCGCCTTACCTCCGTAACGGAAATGACGAAGATCATCCGCACTCCAGACGGCGCAGAGAACATAGAAAATCCAGACGCCCCTGTGAAGCTCACCGGCGAGGAGCGCGCCTCCATGAACCTCTGGGGTTTCACACCCGAACTCTTCGCCGCGCTTGAAGAACGCTTCCCCGCGTGGCTCGCGAAAAACGGCTCCGAGACAAAGAGCGAATGGTACATCCCCTTCGTCGTTGACGAGATGATCCACGAGGGCAAGGCCACGGTTGACATGCTGCCGACGGAATCTTCGTGGTTCGGAGTCACGTACCGCGAGGACAAACCGTTCGTCACGAGCTCCATACGCGCGCTCGTTGACGCGGGCGAATACCCGCAGTCGCTTTTCGGCAAATAGTGATGTTCGGCTGGGCGGGCAGGTTCCTCGGCGCAGCCGCCGACCGCATCTGGCCGCGCGTCTGCGCGGTCGAGACGTGTTCCCGCCCTTCCGACCGCCCTGGCAGATACGTCTGCTCCGAATGTTTCGCGGGGCTTCCGTTCCACGGGGCAGACGGCTGCTGCCGCATCTGCGGCACGACGATCGCGTCGAAGGTACACCACGAATTCGTGTGTGAAGTCTGTGCGAAGACTCCGCCGCCTTACGAATTCGCCCGCAGCGCGGCGGTTTACGACGCGCCCGTTGACCAGCTTGTAAACGACTTCAAGTTCCGCCGCGCCGTCTGGCTCGCGAACGACCTCGCCGACCTGCTCGAAGGCGCTGTGCGCGCCAAACTGGATTTCTCCGCAATAGACGTGATTGTTCCCGTTCCACTTTCCCGCGAACGCTTCCGTGAGCGCGGATACAACCAAAGCGCCCTTCTCGCACGCGCGCTCGGTCTGCGTCTTGGACGCCGCGTTGACGAACGGTCGTTCCACCGCATCCGCGACACGGAACACCAGTCGCGCCTTTCCGGCGAGGAACGCGCCAAGAACCTGGACGGCGCGTTCAAGACCATTGACACGCGATACATACGCGGACGCACCGTGCTGCTCGTTGACGACGTGATGACATCGGGCAACACTTTCTCTTTCTGCGCCAAGGCGCTGCTCGAAGGCGGTGCCGCGCGCGTGTGGTGCGCGTCCGTCGCACGCAGACTACGTGAAGGATGATTTATGGACAAAGCCACAACGATAATCTGGGACTGGAACGGCACGTTGCTCGACGACGTTACCGCCGCCGTCGCCGCCCTCAACCGCATGCTCGTGAAATACGGCGTGCCGACAACTACTCTCGATTTCTACCGCTCCCACTTCGGCTTCCCGGTGCGTCCGTTCTACAGGGAAGTCGGCATCGACCTCGACCGCGTTGACTGGGACGAAATCTGCATCGACTTCCACACCTTCATAGCGGCCGAGCCGCAGAAACTCAACGCCACGACCGTAGAAGCGCTCGAAACGGCACGTGCGCACGGATTCCGCCAGTGCATCCTCAGCGCACTGCGCGAGGACATCCTCCTACGCGACACCGCCCGTCTTGGAGTCGCTCCGTTCTTCGACCACATAGCTGGAGTTGACAACCTCGACGGCGCAACAAAACTCAAGCGCGGACAGGAGCTTCTAGCCCAACTGTCCGCGCCGTCAGATCTCTATTTCATTGGCGACACCCTCCACGACGCGGAGGTTGGCGCCGCGCTAGGTGCGCAGGTACTGCTCGTTGACTGCGGCCACCAGACCGCCGAACGCCTGCGCACCTCGGAACACGCCTTGGTTGACTCGCCGCTCGCGGCGGTACGGCACATCCTTGCGCGCTAGTCGCGTCAGACGCGCTTGGCAAGCACGTCGCGCTCATACTTGAGCACGTCCGCCATCCACGTCTCGTTGGCGGGAAGCTTCGCGCGATCGCAGAACTCCTCCCACACCGCCGCGAAGGGATAGGTCTTGAGCTCTTCCTGGAGCACGAGCTGCTCGGTGAACTGCTCGCCGTCCTGAAGCGACTTCAGCGTGGCGGACGGTTCGAGGAGAGCCTCGAGAAGCGCCTTCTGCATGTTGCGCATTCCAAGCACCCACGCGGCCACGCGGTTGATGGAGGCGTCGAAGTAGTCGAGCGCCACGATGAAGTTCTCCGGGCCCATGCGGACGATCTCGTGCGCGGCGTTGCGAAGGTCGTCGTTCACGCGGATCACGTGGTCGGAGTCCCAGCGCACGGGACGCGAGATGTGGAATGCGACCTTGCCGAAGAACATGAGGAACGAGCTGATCTTGTGAGGCCGATGCCGAAGAGCTTCGACTCGAAGGTCGGGATCACGAGCTTCTTGTTGTACTTGTACTTGAAGATCTTGTCGAGCGAGTCGGCCATGCGCTGACGCGGCCCGAGGCGGTCGCTGGGCTCGTCCTTGTAGCCGTCAGGGCACCAGAAGTTGATCGCGCAGGGCGTGCCGAGTTCCTTGCCGAAGTACTCGGCGATCTTGAGGCACTGGATGCCGTGCTTCACCCAGAACGCGCGCACCTTCGGGTCGGGGCTCGAAAGCGTAAGACCGTTCGCCGCAAGGGGATGCGAGAAGAACGTCGGGTTGAAGTCGAGGCCCACGCCGCGCTTCTTCGCCCACGCGACCCACGGCGCGAAGTGCTTGGGCTCGATCTTGTCGCGGTCGGCCACCGTGCCCTCGTGGATGCCGTAGCAGGCGTGGAGGTTCACGCGGTGCTTGCCGGGGATCAACTTCAGGGCGAAGTCGAGGTCCGCCATCAGCTCCTGCGGCGTACGCGCCTTGCCGGGATAGTTGCCCGTGGTCTGGATGCCGCCGGAAGCGCCGCCGGTCGTCTCGAACCCGCCGACGTCGTCGCCTTGCCAGCAGTGCATCGAAATGCTGATTTTCTTCAGCGTGTTTATCGCCTTCTCGGTGTCGATGCCGAGTTTCTTGTACTGGGCCTTGGCGGCCTCGTATGTAGCTTTGCTCATCTCTTCTCCTTGTAGTTAAAGGGCACTATGCCCGAAACGGTTGAATCAAGTATATCAAAAATCCGCGACTTTGCGGAGAGCTTCTTCGGCAGGGCTTTTCGCGTGGGACCGCCCATCACGAGAACGCCCTTCCCGCGCAGCGCACCAGCGCCGTACCGACCGATGAACGACTCCACCGCCGAAGCCGACGCGAAGAACACGTCGTCGAACGGCGGCAGCGCACCTTCCGGCGCACATTCGCAGTTGTCGTAAAGCACCACGTCGTCCACCTTCGCGCCCGCCCGACGAAGCGCGCGCGCAACGGCGCTTCCGGCCTTCGCGCTCCGCAACCGCAACACGCGCTTCCCGTGCAAGTCGAGCTTCTGGATCTCAGCGATAAGCCCCGTCGCCGAAAAGTCCGACGCCGGCACAACGTCGCTCGCGATGCCGTACCTACGCAGCTCCGCGTCCGTCCCCGCCCCGCACGTGTAGAATGCGCCGAGCCGCCGCAAATCGCACGTGCAGTTCGCGAAGAAAATCCGCACGGCCGATGGCGAGGTCAGAACAATTGCATCGTATTGCGCCATCTCGTCGCCGAACGCACGCGTCGCCCGCAATTCAATGAGCGGCCAGCGTATCGGCCGTCCCCCGCGGTCCTCCACCGCTATAGCGGCCCTTTCCTGCACAGCGTCCGAACACGTCACGAGCACGCGCCGGCCGGCAAACGTCCCAAGACGTGGCCACCCATACGCCGCCGCGCGTCCCACGATGAAGAGTCCGGGGCGGTCCTCTTCCTTCGCAGGCAAAATCTTTCTCACCGTGCCGAGCGTGGCCGTACGCACTTCCTCACGCGGACCCGCCGCGTCGAACACGAACGCGCACGGCGTCGTCTTCGACCACCCTTCACGCACAAGACGACGAGACTCATCCGACGCCATCCGCGTGGCCATGAACGCCACCTGCGGCGTCTCCGTACCCGTCGAGCGCGGCGTGTAGGCCGTGAAACCTCGCGACTCGCCGCGCCGCGTAAGAAGCAACCCCGTACCCGTCGTGGCAGCCACGAGCGCACTCACGCCGGGACGCACCACGAACGGAATCTGAAGCGCCGTCAGCGAATCGGTTTCCTCCGCAAGCCGTCCGAACAACCCCGCGTCGCCGCCCTTCAGCCGCACCACACGACGACCCTTCCGCGCCTCGTCGCAGATGAGCCGCGTAATCTCCGCCTGCTTCATCGTGTGCGCACCGCAACGCTTGCCTACATCAATCCTCTGTCTTCTGTCCTCTGTCCTCTGTCCTAACAGCGACAAGTCGAATAGCGCATCGTGGAGAATCACATCAGCTTCCTCCAGATCACGCATCCCCCGCAACGTGCAAAGCCCCGCGTCACCCACGCCCGCACTCACGAAACGCACGGCCTTCACGAACTGCGCGCGCATCGCCATCAACCGCGCATCCCCGGCGCGGAATACGACAGCTAGGTACCCCTGCGCTTCTGGCGGCGTCAGCTCCTCGATCGGAATCGGAATCAACTCCACGCCCGGCGGCGTACCACCATAGAGGCGCGTGATGCCCGCGAGCGCCATCAGCACGGCGTCGTAGCGTCCGTCGCGCAACTGCTGGATACGCGAATCGATCGACCCGCGAATCGGCAGCAACTTTGCCTTCGGATAGACCTTCTTCGCATACGCCGCCCTTCTCTCACTCGACACACCAATTTTCGGCGCACGAGGACGCTCGCCCTCCCGCACCACCCACGCATCGCGCGGATCGACACGCTTCGGCAACCAGAACCAATCCAAATCATCCGCGATTTTCGGCGGCAAATCCTTTGCAGAATGAACGGCGAAGTCAATGCGCCCGTCGCGCACGGCCTCGTCCAAATCGCGCGTAAAGAAATCAGGCGCGCTCTTCTCTATCGGCGTCACGAGGTCGCGGTCGCCCGGCGTCTCAACCGTGACGACGCTATAATCCGTGCCCGGAAAGCGCGCACGCAGAAAGTCGAGCGCCCCTTCCGTCTGGGCGCGCGAGAGCGCACTACCTCGTGCGCCGACGGTGAACCTTTCCTTCTTCATTGTTAGACACCCTCTGGAAACAACTGGTCGAGAATCTGTTCCGCCGGCGTATATGCTTTCTTCTTGTTGTTGCATTCCTTACAACACGGAACGCAGTTCCCGCGCGTGGAGCGTCCGCCCCGCGCGACGGGCACCACGTGGTCCATCGTGAGGTTGGCGGCGCCGACCTGTTTTCCGCAGTAGTGGCACACGCCCTTAGCGAGCTGCGCGCGCCACCAGTCGGTTGCGCGCAGCTCGCGGGCCTTCGTCCGCTCACGCTTCACGTGCGCAGGGTCGGGGTTAAGGTCAAGCCAGTCAGCCACCGTTACTTCTCGCCCTTGGCAAGGCGGTCCAGCGTCTTGATCGCGCCGTCAAGGTGCCCAATCAATTCAGCCTTATCGCCGGCAATCGCGTCCGGCATCTTCTCCGCCTCGAATTCCTTTTTGAGCTTGGCGATTTCGGCGGACAACGAACCAGCAAGTTTCTTGAGAGCATCCTTCTCGGCTTGCTTTTTGTCAACGCCCTTGTCCGTCGCCTTCTTGATTTCAGCGCGCATGTCGGCGTCGAATTTCCGACCAAGCTTCATGAACTTCTCCTCGTAGGGCTTGATGTGCTTCTTGAGAAGCGGGCCGTTCTTCGCGAGGCTGTTCAGCTTTTCGAGGTACTTGGTGGGGCCGCACTTGTCGTATCCAGTCTCCGCCAGCACCTCGCCCTTGGCGTCGAGGATGAGGACGGACGGATATCCGCGCACCTTGTACTTCCTGGAGAGTTCCTTGTTGCGCTTGGCAGTAGCCTCGGGGACGAGCGACTTGTCCGAAGGGAAGTCCAGAAACACGGGGACGAACGTCTTGCCCACGTTGTCGCTGAACTCCTTCTTGGAGAGGATTTCGCCCTCAAGGCGTTTGCACCAGATGCACCAGTCGCTGCCCGTGAAGAGCGCGAGCACGTTTTTATTTTCGGACTCAGCCTTTTTCAAGGCGGCGTCCCAATCGTCCGTGAAGCCCTCCGGCATCGCGAACACGCCCGCGGTAAGTGCCGCGGCCACGATCATGATAGATTTTCTCATGGCGTTAGTATAGCGAATTCCCATTCCACTTGCAAGCGTGTATCCATGGAAACGCCCAAAATGGCAAGTAATCAAAATGGCAGCGCACTAACTGGAAACGTACCCCTGCTAGGGCATCCACTTCGCGGGCTCGCTGCGTTCGGGGGATATTCATCGAGGCAACGCACTAAGAAGTTACAATATAGAATCCGTCGGCAATTCGATTGTGGCGGAAAGCGGATAGTGATCCGACGGATAGCGGTCTGTGCCTGGACGCTTGTCGTCGTGCGTCACGAAGTCGCGCACGCGTATGCCATCCGAAACGTAGATGTAGTCAACACGCAGACGCTCCTTCGGCTTTGCACGGCCGAAGGCGTGGTACGTGTTGATTGGGCCGGGATCCTTCTTCTCGGAGATGTCGCGTGCGTCTTTCAGATCGCCGTCATCTCGGATTTCGGTCCGTCGTTGTGGTCGCCCACGAACACAACGGGGAGTCCCTCGCTGAATGACTTCATGCGCTCCATGATGAGCTTCATACCCTCGACCCGCGCCTTCACGGCGATGTGGTCCGTGTGCGTGTTCACGAAACAGAGTTTGCATCCCGACTGTTTGTCCTTCAGGATCAGATACAGACACGGACGTATGTATTTCGCGCCCCATCCCATGGAACGGGGAACATCCGGCGTCTCGGACAACCAGAACACGCCTTTCTTCACGAGGTCGAAGCGGCTCTTGCGGTAGGCGACGGGAGTGGAGACGTCGTAGTCATCCACGAGTTCCCACTCCTTCAGTCCGGCGCACAATTCGCGGTATGGCCTGCCATGGACTTCCTGAAACCCGAACACGTCCATATCCAGACGACGGAGAAGCGCAATCAAGTCGTCCTTGCGCTCGTCCCAAACATTTCCCTCCGCGAGGTCCTTCTTCGACCAGACGCGCACATTGCACGTCCCCACGCGAAACACGGCGTTCGCCGTCTCGGCAGGATGACCCAGACCTCCGCTTACATCCTTTGCCGTGCCACAACACCCGGCCACAACCGCCGCCGCAAGCGCAACCAACATGTTTTTCAACTTCATCATCGGCCTCTTTTTCGTCACTCCGTCATTTCTACGGGTTTGATGTCGCCGTTTTCGTCGAACTCCATGCGGTCGATGCAGACGACGCGGTGGTGCGGACCCTTGCTCGGGATTGGACGGCGGTGGTAGCAGATGCGCCAGTCGTCGTTGCCCACGCAGATGACCGAATGGTGTCCGGCACCGGTCGCCAGCGGACGCTTCACGCCCAGCACCTTGCCCTTGAACTCGAACGGCCCGAACGGCGTGTCACCGACGCTGTAGTTGACGCAGTAGTCGTCCCGCGTCCATCCGCCACACGAGTACATAAAGTACCACTTCCCCTTCCGCTCAAACATCACCGAACCCTCAACGTAGCCCTTCGGCGTAAAGTTACGCCAAAGCGAACCATCCTCAAACGGAACGAGCGATTTGAAGTCCTTGGTAAGCTTCACGAGGTTGCAACGTCCCCATCCGCCGTACACCATGTACCAGTCGCCCTTGTACTTGAACACGTATTGGTCGATCGGCTGCGCCCCGTTCCAGAAGCGGTCGATGAGCGGCTTGCCGATGAGATCACGGTACGGGCCTTCTGGACGATCCGCTACGGCCACGCCGATTCCGCCATACCCTTGAAGACCTGGCGTTTTCTTCGGTTCGCCGTCCTCGTGTCGCCCGCTCACCGGATAGGTGTCGTTCGCGCTGAAGAAGAAGTAATACTTGCCGTCCACCTCGTGCGCGTCCGGCGCCCACATCGCGCCACGCGCCCAGGTGACCTCGTTCGTCGTCAGAATACGCGGATGCTTCTTCCACGTCTTGAGGTCGCTCGACGAAAACGCATCGAAGAACGTCTGCTTACGGAACGAATCCGATGCCGTCGGAAACACCCAATACTCATTTCCGTATTTCCTAATCTGCGGATCGGCGTACCACCCATCGACGATGGGATTCTTCGCCTTGTCCGGGCAAGCAGTTTCCTGCCCACCACATACCGCCGCGACCGTCGCAGCAAGTGCAACCAATATGATCTTCATTTCCATAATCTCAACTCTCCTTAAAAAGGTCTCCAAGCGTGACTTCCGACTGAACGCGCCCCGAATGTGAATTGCGCAGGATCCCAAACGGAGTCACCATCGTAAGATGTACCGCTTTGCGCGTATGCGTGGCGGATGAAAAAACGGCCAGCTTCCGCATTAGGTCCTCCTCTGTCTTCGCGTCAATCAGGTACATCTCAGACGAGAACTTCATCTCGCAGACGTTGATGACCCCGTCGGAACGGTCGAGAAGCAGGTCTATCTGCGCTCCGACCGGACATGCATCGTCCGAGACGTGACTCCATGCGTATGCCTCCACATGTACGCCGGATATCCCAAGCGCAGCCCTGATCTGCCGCAAGTGCTGAAGGCAAAGTCTCTCGAAGGAAAGCCCTTTCCACGTCGCCCTCGCAGAAGAAAGAGCCGTTGACTGCCAGAAGTTCTCGTCAGACGTTGCACCACGAAGGAACCTGAAATGGAACAGCGTGAAGTTGTCGATGAGCTGGTAGATGCCGTCACGCTTCCGCCTTCCCATCGCTCGGTAACGCCGGACGAACCCGCTCCATTCCAACGTGTCGAGGACGCCGGTCAGAGTGCCCGCAAGACCGCGTCCGGCAGCGGATATAATCTCCGCGCGCGTCATCCCAGCCTTCTTTTCAGCAAGGGTCTCAACAACCTTCTCGTAGGCTGCCGCCTTCCCGAACAGCGACTTGTACAGCTCGTCGAACTCTCCCTTGAGCGGTGCGTTTTCGCGGAAGAACATCGCGTCTATGTTCTGCGGGAGACTCTTGCCAGGGCGCAACTGCCGCCAGTAGTACGGAATACCGCCAAACACCATGTACGCCTCCGCGATTTCGCTTCGGCTCATGGGAAGGGACTGCTCCTCGGCGAACTTTTCGCACTCGCCGAGGCAGAATGGCATGAGGCACATGCGCGCCGTAACGCGATTGTGCAGTCCGCCACGGTTTCGGAACAGGTTCTTCACCATCCACGACGCCGCCGATCCGCAGACGATCAGAAATACATCCTTGCGTGCCGACGCCCACTCGTTCCAGAACGATTCCAGCGCGGACAGGCATCGGGATCGCGGCGTATCCATCCACGGCAACTCGTCTATGAACACGACCTTCCGTTTCTCATTCGATGATGTAATTACGCGCTTGAGGCTGTCAAACGCCTCGTCCCAGTTTCTAGGAACGGCAATGCGTCCAGTGGAGAATTCCTCCAGCGACTTGCGAAAGTGACGAAGCTGATCGTGAAGGCCTCCATCGGACTTTCCCGTATGGCAAAACGTGAAACGGCCCTCGAACGTCTCTCGAACAAGATATGTCTTTCCAACCCTGCGGCGTCCGTACAACGCAAGGAATTCCGACTCCTTGGAGCCGTAAAGCCGGTTCAGTTCCTTTTGTTCTTCCAATCTTCCAATCATTGCTTATCCTTCTTGTGGTGAAACCGCATAATATTATACCACAAATCGGACATAAAACTTTGGTTCAGCGCATTTTCTGCTCGAACCGAAGTTTTATCTCGTCTTTTAGGCGAGATAAAACTTCATTTCGAGCTACCTTCACCAATCCGCGTGGCGTTCCCCTCCATGCGCGGTTGGATGTCGCTCCACTTGTAGTACGGACCCGAAACCGGCTTGACACCACGCACGCGCATCTCGCGTTCGTTCCAGAGGAACTTGACGAGGATTTCGCCTGCGGCGTTCCGGTAGAGGATCATCTGGAAATTGGCCGCCATCGGCAACCACTTCCAGGAAGGGCAGAAGGACGGCGAATCAGCCGCCTTCACGCGGTCTCCCGGCCCTTCCAGTCCCAGAAACCCAGCAAGCGGCCAAAGACCAGAGTCGTGTCCGAAGCGCAGATCCGCCGCGATGCGGTCGTCGGCAATCGCGGCCTCGGCGCGCGCAGCCATGTCGTGCCCCAACTTGACCTCGCTCGCGGAGACGAACTCGCCGAACTCCTCGGAGTTTCCCATCGTCATGTAGTGACTCGCCGAAAGAGAGCGCGACAGCGCCTCAATCTCGCCCGCATCCAGAAAACGGTAGATGTCGAGTCCGCCCAGTTCACAGCGACAGCACTGGCAGATCGACGCGCATTCAAACAGCGCCTGTGCAAACTTGAGCGGCTTCTTTGGAGGATTACCCGCCGTGAAGATGCGCTCGACGAGCGGCTTTGGATCAATCAGGCCTTTCGCGAGCGACTCGGCGAGTTCGTCCGTGCGCTTGGCGATATCAGGCTTGTCCATCCGCGCCCAATGCAGCGGATTGATGACCTTGTGGTGCCGCTCGCCCGTCGCGAAGTCGAACTCCAGTTGCGGCACGACGTCTTTCAGCGCCATCGTGAAGTTCGCCTGGCTCGTCAGGACGCGCGGGCTCACGGAGCTGCGACAGTGGACGCGGCGGGGGCGCGAAAACACTTCCGGGAACCTCCCCACCATGCGACGTGCGAGCCGTTTGAGTTCCCAGGCGCCGCGTTCAGTGAGCTGCCCTTTCATGTCATCGTGGACGGCGGCGATTTTCCGCATGTCGGCGAGAAGCGAACGCCCCGTCTCGGTGAGCGCGTTGCGCTTGTCCGCCTTCTCAAGCGCAGACATCACGTCCGATACCGCACTGCCGGTGAGATGCCGCGACCCGTGCCGACCGTAGTGGCTGATGTAGAACGGCTTGAACCCACTTGGCGGCGGCGTATCGGCAATCGGCTCGAACTCGTAGGAGTGGTAAACTGACGCCGTGCGCTCGTGCTGTTGCACGGACATGGTGAGCGAACACGGATCATCCTTTCCGACACATTTCCCGGGTGAGATTACAAGCGTCCACGATACTGGCTTCGACGGATTGAAGCGGTACTTCTCCATCGTCGCAGGGCCGACGCTTGCGCCGCCGAGCCCCGTCTGCCGCACGTCAAGGTTCAGGATTACGTCGCGCTGCGCGACAGGCGGCGCGTAACGGCGTATCTGCAAGGTGTGTTTCTGCCATCCGTCGTGACGCGCGAGGAAGATGTCCTCCCACCCGTAGTGCAACGCCTGCATGAACAGCGGCTCGGACGCCTCGAAGCGCACGCCCTTCCCCGCGCCATCGGTGAACTCCGCCCACCGCACACCGCTCTTGTAGCCGTTGTCCTGCGGCCGCACGTAATCGACGTACTGCTCCGCCACCGTCGATTCGTAGAGCCCCACGAAAGAGCCCGTGCAACGGTCGATGTAGTTCTCCCACGGTCCGCGTCCGTAATATTTAATGCGCTCAAGTGCCGAATCAAGACGCATCGTTAAACCAAGCCTCGGCAGCGCCTTTGGCATCACGCCGTATGGCGTCACCGTGTTTTCCAGCGTGACGGAACCATCAGGGCTGAAGCGATACGTGCATTCGTGCTTGAAGCCGCAACCCTTCGTGCCCGTTACGTTTATGACGGTTTTCACCGCGTCGTCTTCCACGATGATCGGCTCGGGATGGTACCCAAGACGCATAAGCCCCGAGGCGAGGAAACTATCCTTCAGCCACTTGTCGTTATCAACGAACGCTCGCACGCACGTGAGGTGCGGGCCAGCTGGAACGCCCGGCGAAACTTCCTTCAAAACGGCCACGCCCTTCACCGTAAGCTGCGTGATAAGGCCGCTCTTACGGCTGAACACAGCCACCGTCCCGCCGCACTCCACCGTGATTGATCTATCATTCTCCTTCACGGCCAGCGGCTGTTTCATCGAAACCGCACTACCATCTTGTTGTTGTACGCTTACTGCCTTTCCACCCCCCAACGCAATCTGATCCCTTGCGACCACCCATCCGGCCTTCGCCCACGGCATGTCGCGCTTCGTCGCAAACGACACATTGACGAACCGCTCCTTCTTCCCATCGCCCTTCGCAATCGCTGCGTCAAGGCCCTCCAACGTCACATCGCCGCGCGACAGCGGCGCGATGTGCGCGGGCACAACGCGCCCGGACGCAACCTCCACGCCATCCTCCACGAGCTGCCAGCGTCCGTCAAACTCATCCGCCCAAGTAAACGCAAACCTGTTCCACAACCCAAACCCCGTTCCCCGTTCCACATTCCCCGTTCCCCGTTCCCCATTCCCCGTTCCCCGTTCCACCACGAGATTGCGGTGGACGTGTCCGACCTCAATCAGCTTCGGCGTGACCTCGGCGAGCGGACCCACGACGCCGTTCTGGCAGATCGGACCATTGTGCGGATTGTCGTAGAAGTCGCCACCGTACGCGAGGTAGCGCTCCTCGCGTCCCGTCTTCGGGTCGATTCGCCCCGTGCCCGCCCAGATCGCCTGGTCCTTCCAGTCCCAGATGCACCCGCCGATGAGCGACGGATGCGCGTAGGTGACGTCCCAGTACTCCTGGAAGTTGCCGATTGCGTTGCCCATCGCGTGGGCGTACTCGGTGTGGAAGAACGGCTTGTCGCGCGCGGCGTCGTGAGCCGCGCCGAGCTTCTCGACCTGTTCCACGCTCCGGTACATGCTCGCGTCCATGTCGGCATCCTTTGCGCCGACCTCCCAGTGGATCGGACGCGACGGGTCGATCTTTCGGACCGCCGCAATCGCGGCGCGGAAGTTGTCGCCGTGCTTCGTCTCGTTGCCCATCGACCAGATCGTGACGGACGGATTGTTGCGGTAGAAGCGCACCTGACGCTCGTTGCGCTCGACAATCGTCTGCTTCCACTCCTTGATGGGGCCGAAGCCGTCCTTGCCAAAACCCGCGCCGTGCGCCTCCACGTTCGCCTCGGCTACGAGGTAGATGCCGTACCTGTCGCAGATGTCGTACCAGAGGCGGTGGTTCGGATAGTGGCTTGTGCGCACCGTGTCGATGTTGTAGCGCTTCATCAGCTCCGCGTCGCGCAGCATCTCAGCGCACGACACGGTGCGCCCGTTCTCGGGACACGTCTCGTGCCGGTTCACGCCCTTGAACTTGATCGGCTTACCGTTCACGTAGAACACCTCGCCCACGATCTTCTGCTCCTTGAGGCCAATGCGCTTCGCGCGGATATCGTCGCCGCACTTCAAAACAAGCGTGTAGAGGTACGGCTTCTCAGCGCTCCAAAGATTGGGATTCTCTACCTTGAAATCCAATCTTGTTGTTGTACGCTTGCTGTCCCATGCTCCCTCAGCCATACACACCTCCTTGAACTGCTCGTCGTACAGCGTCGCGCCCACACCATGCGCGTCGCCGTAGGTTGTCACCTCCACGTCCACGGTTGCGCTCTTGTACCCCTCGCCGAACTTTTGCGTAACCACAAAATCCGCGATGCCGGCCTTCGGACGCGACCAGAGCGACACGTCGCGGAAGAGCCCCGAGAAGCGCAGCATGTCCTGGTCCTCCACGTAGCTGCCGTCACACCAGCGGAACACCTGCACGGCGATTTCGTTCTCGCCGTCCTTCAGGAACGGCGTGATATTGAACTCGCTCGGTAGCTTGGAGTCCTCGGCATATCCGACTTTCTCGCCGTTGATCCACGCGTAGAGCGCGGACCCCGCGCCCTCGAAGCGGAGGATCGTCTCGCGCCCCTTCCAGCTATCAGGCAGACGAAACTTGCGCTTGTAGGACATGACGGGATTGTAGTCGGGACGCCCCGTCTCCTTGTCGAGGATCTTCGGCCACGCGAACTTGTGCGGGTAGCCGTGGGCGATGTAGTGCGGCATCCCGTAGCCGCGCATCTCCACGCAGCAGGGAACGTCGATCGTCTCCCACTTCGACACGTCGAACGACGGCTTCTCAAACGCCAGCGGGCGGCGCAGCGGATCGCCGCTCCAATGGAACTTCCACGTCCCGTTCAGCGACATCTTCCACGGCGTCTCGAACTCCAACGCATCCGTGAGCGCGGCCCTCGCGTTCGCCAGCGGCATCGCATACGTTGTCGCCGGCATTCTGTTGAGCGAATTGACGTCAATGTTCTCCCAGTCGCGCACCACCGCCCGCGCCTTTCCTGGAGTTGGCGCGGCGGAAACTGCTTCCACCGCGAAAATGACGGCGGCAACGGCATATATTCTTTTCATTGTTTTCTTCACTCAACTATGGCTTAGCTTTTCCAACAGGGCGGACGCGGCTGCGACTTCGGCGGCGGTCTTTGAACCAGCCGTCGCGGTAGCCTCGCCAAGTCCGCTCACGGACACTCTCACGGTCACGACAGGCGCGTGCGCCACCCCTCCCATCTGCGTCACCTCGTAAACAGGACGCCTCGGCGGATGCATCGCCTGCGCCTTCACCTGAAGATAGCCCTTTGGGTTGATGTCCCACTCGTTGAAATTCTCCTTGAACGGCAGGGCGAGCGCCGCGAACACCGCGCGAGCGGCGGCGATTCCGCCGTCAAGCCACGCCGCCCCCATCACCGCCTCAAGGGAGTCGGCAAGCACCTTCGCCCGTGGCGGAATCGGCTGGGCGCCTTGGTTGAACTTGAGATAGGAACGCAACCCTATTCTCTCAGCAGCCTCCGCAAGCGCGGTGCCGGAAACAAGGTGCGTACGCCTCACCGTGAGGCTCCCCTCCGCCTCGTCCGGGAACGTGGAGTACACCGCGTCTGCCGAAAGCAGCCCGAACACTGCGTCGCCGAGAAACTCAAGGCGCTGGTTGTCGCCGCCTTCAGGATGGTCCATGCGGCACGCCGGCGTCGTCAGCGCTTGTTTCAGAAGCGCCGCGTCGCGAAACTCGTAGCCGATCTTACGTTCCAACTCCGTCATTTGACGCAACTCCCGTTCCAGCCGAGCTTGCGGGAAAGCACCTCGTAGGGATCGTATCCGCGCAGCTGGATCAACGGCACTGAAACTTCCGCGCGCACGATCTCGACCGAATCGCCCGAACCAATCTCCTGCACCAACGCGCCGTCCGCGAACACTGCAAGCTTCTCGTCGCTTGTGCGCGAGAGCGAACGCACCGTAAGGCGGGCGGCGTCCGGTACCACGAGCGGACGCGATGCGAGCGCATGTGGACAGATCGGCGTTACGGCAAAAGCCTCGCTGTCCGGCATCAAAATGGGACCACCGGCCGCAAGCGAATACGCCGTCGATCCCGTAGGAGTGGCCACCACGATGCCGTCTGCAGAAAGACGCGTCGCCACGCATCCGTTAACGGAAAGCTCCAGTCGGATCGCATGGCCGGAAACGCCGCGTGACACGACTACTTCGTTCAGCGCCACGGCGTCTTCCACTCGCAGCGTCGTGCGGCGCGACACCTCGTAGTCCCCAGATACGAGCGCCCGCATCGCTTCTTCAAAATGAGGCGACTCCACTCCGGCAAGATAACCAAGCGAACCGAGGTTCAGCCCCAGCAACGGCACTCCGGGAAAGCGATGTACGGCAGACAGCATCGTGCCGTCGCCACCAAGGGCAACGACGGCGTCGGGGGCGTCGTCCGGCCCGTCTCCCACATCAAGGCCCAACGAGACCGCCAGCTCCGTAAGGTGCCGGCACACAGAATCAGCACCGGGCTTGTCCCGGTTCACATGGAAAACTATTCTCCGCATGACGCGTAGTATAGCATAATGCAGGGGAAGCGTCTCACGTTTTTTCTACGTACTGCCTCACGCCGAAACCGGCGCGCGCCGGACGGAACATCATTCCGTTCGCCTCCGCGTCGTCGATGAAACGCTCGTTCCGCGCATCCCACTTGAGCTTGCGCCCAAGCTTCATCGCCATGTAGCCGAGCACGCAGGCGACGGACGTCCTCTGCGCCTCCTCAAGAGGCATTGCGAGCGGACCACGCGTGCGCATCTCCTCCACCCACTCGCGGTTGTGCTCCATCGGACGCAGAAGCGGCTTGGACGCCGGTGCCTCTATAATGCCCTTGCGGCTCGCGGCAATCGGCATACCGGCTACCTTGTCCGCCGACACTCCCACCGGGTCGCTCTTCGTCTGCTTCCCCGCAAAACCGCAGAAAATCCAGTCGCCGTTCTCGCCGACGAACCTCACGCCGCAGGGATACTTGCGCGTGGACGCCATCTTGATCTCCGCGCCGGAAGCGTAGCGCCAAGTGATGTCGCAGTCGCCATGGACATCCCACAGCCTACGCTTCGGATACACGCAAGTGCCCACAATCTCCACGGGACCGCCCAGCTCCTCGCCGAGGCCACGTATGGCGGTATCCATGTGGTGTGCGCCCCAGTTGGCGACCATGCCCATGGTATAAGTCTGGATCGTCATCCAGCTTGGACGCGCGAAGTTCACCTTTCCGTTCTTGCCGCGCTGGTGGCTGCGCAGCTGCGAATACGGCACATCGGGCGTGGAACCAAGCCACATGTTCCAGTCGAAACCGGCGGGAACCGGCTCCTCAAGCGGAAGGTTGTATTCCTTTGGGTCGTCCGGAACGCCCACCTCCACGCGCACCACCTTGCCGATGCGTCCTTCGCGCGCACATTCGACGGCGTGGATGAAGTTCTCCTCGGTGCGCTGCTGCGTACCCGTGCGGAGAATGCGGTTATACTTCTTCGCGGCATCGACAATGGCACGACCTTCGCCTATCGTCAACGCCATCGGCTTCTGGAGGAACACGTCCTTCCCTGCACGGCAGGCCTCGACGGCCATCTGCGCATGCCAATAATCGGGCGTGGCAATCAGGACTCCGTCAATCGCCGGATCGGCAAGCAGCTTGCGGTAATCGGCGTAGCAACGCGAATCCGCCACAAGGTCGCGCCCCTGCATCTTCTTCCCCGCAAGCTTCTTTCGCAGACTCTGGAGACGATCAGGGTCAACATCCGAAAGCGCGATGAAATCGCAGTACGCCTTCCCACCGTGCGCGAGACACGACGGCACATTGTAAATGTGCGCGATGCGTCCGCACCCGATCACGCCGAGCGCAAGTTTCTTCGACGGCGCGGACGCGCCCAATACGCTCGCAGGGATAATTGACGGGAACGCCAACGCCCCGCCAGCCGTGAGACCGCGAATAAAACCGCGCCTTCCGATACAAAGAGACACCTTCTTGTCCATAACTTCCTTTCTGTCTTTGAATGTGCGACACGGTTATTATCCCAAATCCACACTTTCTGCGCAAGAGTAAATATTCGTAAGGGACACGAAACAAGTCTCCGCCTCGACGGAGTCGCAGGATTGACAGTCACGACCTCGCAGTCGTCATACTCCGGCGGCGGCATCGACGGTACAACGAGCGTAGCGGCAAGAAACGTGGTTGCAAGTGTCATGGCAAATCCTCCTTCAACATCAATTACCACCACCGCCAACATTGATCCACGGCAACGGCTGACCGGATGAAAGGAGCTGGTTGGTGACGGAGGTAAAGTAATCGCCAAAGATTCTGGCGCATTTCGGATATGAGAACGAATTGAGTGCGTATTCAAGACGATTTGAGCTTGATCCATATCCGTCAATATACTTAATAAACACTTCGTCAATTATCGCATCAGTTCCAGATTCCAACAGTCTATTCCTGTAAAACATTCTTACCGCTGCATCTTTTGCCGCAAGTTGAGTGGCATTGGTTGCATTAAAAGAAAGTAGTCGATCTGCATAATGCGCACTCGCAGTCCCTTGTTCCCTAAAGTTGTAGCTCACAGAATTCGTCATAATCGTTTCTACGAATACTGTGGTCGAATCGTCAACGGGGCTGTATTTAATCGCAAGTTCAATGGCCCTGTTGCGATATATCCCCTTGGGATTGAGCGCCAGTGCCTTGTAAGACTGTACGCCCTCTGCATAGTCAAGCACTTCGCACTTCGACAAGGCGATCCTTACAAGTTCATGATCGGTTGCAG
>CACZDG010000083.1 GCA_902779865.1 uncultured bacterium | reverse complement strand
AACATGGTGAGGTCGTCGCCGGAGAGAGTCAAAGCCTACTTCAAGGACAAGCACGTCGCCTATGCCGCTGAATCAACCTGATTTATTGCCGGAGCAATAATACCATGAAAAACATTCGTGCTTATTTATCCGTCCTCGCTGTGGGATCGGCCATGGCTGCGGTCGGTGAGCCTCTGCGGATGGTTTCGTACAACGTCCACCACTGCGCGGGTATGGACAAGAAGGTTGACTGTGCGCGTACAGCGGCGGCGATCAGCCGCGAGAAGCCGGATTTCGTGGGCATCCAGGAGGTCGACCGCGACGTGCGTCGGTCCGACCACGTGGACCAGCCGGCAGAGCTGGCGCGGCTAACGGGGATGCATGCGACGTTTGCGAAGGCGATACCGCTTCGTGGCGGGGAATATGGCGTGGCGGTGTTGTCGCGCGAGAATCCGCTTTCCGTGCGGCGCACGCCGTTGCCCGGCCCCGAGCCAAGGGTGCTGTTGCTGTGCGAGTTCACCAATTGCTGGTTCGGCTCAACCCATCTCGACAGCGGAAAGCGCCCGGGAGACGTGGAATCGTGCCACGTACTGTCGGCGCGGATTATCCGTGACGAGGTTGCGAAGTGCGCGGCGGAGAAGCCGGTCTTCCTCGCCGGGGACTGGAATGCCGTTCCGGGCTCTCCGGCGCACAAGGAGATGTGTTCGTTCCTAAAGGTTGTTTCGGATGAGAAGAAACCCGCGAACGGCAACCTCCGCCACGTGATTGACTATCTGGCTGTGGACGCCGCTCACGCCAAGGATTTCAGGGTCTTGAGCGCCGAAGTGACGCTGGATCTAATGACGTCCGACCATAAGCCCGTCGTCGTGTCTGTCGAGCGAGTCAGATGATACCAGCGGGAGCGGGCGGAGAGCTCATGGATTGGTACTTTGTTTCGCACAGGGAGAATGAAATGTGGTATAATATTCGTCGTAAGGAAAATAGGAGGTTGAAATGGATTTCTTGAGTCCTGTTTGGTTATGGATGTATGTGGGCGCGTTCCTCATGCTTGCGGAACTGGTTTTGCCCGGTTTCGTGATGTTCTTTTTCGGACTAGCGGCTGTAACGGTTTCGCTGTTCAAGTGGCTGTTCCCGGCGTTGCCGACTTGGGCTCAGCTTGCAGCATTTTCCGTATTTTCAATCGTGTATATCCTTGTGCTTCGCAGATACCTTAAGAAGGTGTTCAAGGGCGATACGGAACAGACTGCATCCATCCAGAATGAGTTCGTGGGGCGCATCGGGCGCGTGGTCGAGATCGTGCGCCCAGATGTGCCGGGACGTATCATGCTTGGCGATGCGGAGTGGATGGCCACATCTGCGATGCGTCTTGACGTCGGCACGGAGGTGAAGGTCGTTTCCCAAAACAACCTTACGCTCCGCGTCGAGCCGATTTAACGGATGCGGCGTAATCAGGCGAACGCCTGAAGTGTTTCAAGGTAGCCCTTGGGGTTGCCGATGTCGTGTCTGCGGCCGGGGTAGCGGTAGCCATAGACGGGGCGAGTGGAGAGCAGTCGGCGGATGGAGTCCGTGAGCTGGATTTCGCCGCCGTACCCCGGCGTCTGCGAGGCGAGCAACGTGAAGATTTCGGGATGCAGCAGGTATCGTCCCGCGATGGCAAGGTCCGATGGTGCTTCTTCCGGTTTTGGTTTCTCGACGAGGTCCGTGAGTTTTAGAACCCGTTCGCCTTCTGGCGTTCCGGCCACGATGCCGTAGCGGGATATCCGCTCGCGTGGGACTCGTTCAAGTCCAACCACGGAGGCGTTGCCGTGCGTACGGGAGATTTCGGCCATTGTGGCCGATGGGGCTTCGCCGGAAACGAGCGCGTCCCCCAGAAGCACCAGCACGGGATCGGTTTCGCCGGCAAGGGCATCTGCCGCCTGTAGCACGGCGTGTCCGAGTCCGCGCTGTTCCGTTTGGTACGCCCAGCGGATTCGTTTGGCTAGGTCGGGGTCGCCGTCGAAATAGCGTTTGATAATCTCCTTCTCGCGGGAGGTGACGATTACAACTTCGTCCGCGCCCGCCGCAAGTGCCTCTTCTACGATGAGCTGGATTGCGGGCTTTGACCCGACGGGCAGCATCTCCTTGGGGACGACGCGCGTGACGGGCAAGAAGCGGGTGCCGTGACCCGCAGCTGGAATTAGTGCTTTCATGGCGAATAGTATATCACAACCTAGGCGAACCGCGCCGTTTTATGATATACTTCTTCCATGCAGGAGATAGACATCATTGTAGTTGGTGCGGGCATCTGGGGATGCACCGTTGCGCGTACGTTGGCGGAAAAAGGTCGCAAGGTGCTCGTCCTCGAGCGCCGCGCCGCGCCTGGCGGCAACGTGCGTTGCGAAACGGACGCCGAAAGCGGCATTGAGGTACATACCTACGGTTCGCACATTTTCCATACGCATCTCGACGACGTGTGGGAGTTCGTGAACCGCTTCGTAACGTTCAACGGATACCAGCACAAGGTGCTGGCGCGTTACAACGGCAAGACGTATTTTCTTCCGCTCGGCCTTACGCTCGTGAACCAGTTCTACGGACTCGACCTCAAGCCGTCCGAGCTGCCCGCCTTTATCGCGAAGGAGGCGGGAACCGCGCACGGCGAACCGTCCAACTTCGAGGAGCAGGCGATATCATTCATAGGTAGGCCGCTTTACGAAGCTTTCATCCGCGAGTACACGCGCAAGCAGTGGGGCATGGATCCGAAGAACCTTCCCGCGTCCATCATCAAGCGGCTGCCCGTGCGAGCGAGTTATGACTTGAACTACTACCCCGACTACCGACAGGGCATTCCGCTCACTGGCTACAATTCCCTCTTTGAGCGGCTGCTCGACCATCCGAACATCGCTCTTGAATGTAATGTCGATTGGCTTGAGTGGCGCCGGACCACGAACCACGAACTCCCCGTGTTCTACTCCGGCCCCATAGACGCGCTGTTCGGCTACAAGTACGGTCCGCTGCCGTGGCGGTCGCTCCGTTTCGAGACGGAACGCATAGACGTGGCTGACTGGCAGGGCACAAGCGTGGTGAACTACACCGGCGCGGACGTTCCCTTCACGCGCATCCACGAGTTCAAGCACTACCATCCCGAGCAGAAGGACGTGATGGCGCACCCCTCCACGATCATTTGCCGCGAGTATCCGAAGACGTGGACGCCGGGTGACGAGCCGTACTACCCCGTCGATACGCCCGCCTCGCGGGAAAAGCTCGCGCTCTACCAGGCCGAGGCCGCGAAATGCCCGAACCTCGTCGTCGGTGGGCGCCTTGGCGAATACAAGTACTACGACATGGATCAATCGGTTGGCCGTGCGCTCGCCGTCGCGTTGCAGTTCTGCGGTAGGTGATTATAAAAATCACCGCTTCCATAAATTGGCGGAAGATGATATACAAACTCCGAAGTCTGAAAGGACTTTGACGGGGGCGTGTTGCCGCCCGCCAACATTAAATGATAAAACAAGGAGTTAGTGAAAATGAAGAAACTGATGATGGCGTGCTTCCTGGTGACCGCTGCGGTCTCCATGACGGGCTGCATTTCCGTTAACAAGAACGACGGTGGCGAGTCCTGTCTGCGTCCGAAGATCTGCAAGGACTGCGTCCATGAGAAGTATGCAGTTGGCAATGCTACGGTCTCTGCAACAGAAACCGTGCAGTGCGTGTTGAACTTCATCTGCTGGGGTGCGACGGCGTCCCACTATGCCGATCAGGCAGAGTTCTCCGGCTTTGGCGCGGTTGCGAAGGCCAAGAACGGCGCGTATGCCAAAGCTTGCGAAGCCGCCAAGTGCGATCAGATCGTTGGCACTCGCTACACGATTACCACGGAAAATTACGTCGTCTATAAGAAGGTGAAGGCCGAGATCTCCGGTTATCCCGCAACGATGACGGGCGTCGAAGTGGTTCCTGGCTGCTGCAAGTGCGGCTGCGCCAAGAAGTAAGCGCACCTGTCCAGTCAATGCAAAACGGGCGTCACGGTTTCGCGACGTCCGTTTTACTATTTTAGGCAACACCGAGAACGGCGTTGCGATTTCGAAAAGAAGGGTGTATAATATGCGCATGGCAAACTACATACTTGCACATGACCTCGGAACGAGCGGCAACAAGGCCGTTCTCTACGCGGCGGACGGTACGGCGCGCGGAAGCGTTCTCGCCACGTACGGCACGCGCTTCTTCAACGGCTGCTGGGCGGAGCAAAACCCGGACGACTGGTGGAAAGCGGTATGTGACTCCACTCGCCAGCTACTTGAAAGCACACACGTGGATCCGCGCGACGTGGCTGCGGTGGCGTTGAGCGGACAAATGATGGGCTGCACGCCAGTGGATGCGTCGGGGCACGCGCTCCGTCCGTCCATGCTCTACTGCGACCAGCGCGCCTCCGCCGAAGCTGACGCCATTCTCGCGCGAATGCCGCTTGAGCGTTTCTACAAGATCGTCGGCCACCGCGTGAGCGCGTCCTATACGCTCGAAAAGCTCATGTGGCTGCGTGCGAACGAGCCGGAGGTCTTCGCGAAGACGGCAAAGACGCTTTGCGCGAAGGATTACGTGAACTTCCGTCTCACGGGGCGCATGGCCACGGACTTTTCCGACGCAAGCGGCACGAACGCCTTTGACATCAACACGTTCAAATGGTCGGACGAGGTGCTTTCCTGCGCCGAAATACCGCTGTCGCTTTTTCCCGAGGCACTTCCGTCAACGGAGATTCTGGGCGGCATGACGGCTGAGGCTGCTGCGGCGACTGGGCTTCTGGAGGGCACGCCGGTGGCGGTTGGCGGCGGAGACGGCAGCGCGGCGGGCGTGGGCGTGGGGTGTGTGCGGCCCGGTTCGGCGTACAACTGCATGGGCTCGTCGAGCTGGATCGCGCTCACCGTGAAGGAGCCGGTGGTGGACCCTGAAATGCGGACGATGAACTGGGCGCACTGCGTACCGGGTTATCTGCACCCGTCGGGGACGATGCAGACCGCTGGGTCCAGTTTCAAGTGGCTCGCGGAACAGCTGTGCGGGGAGGAGGCGGCCGAGGCCGCGCGTACGGGCGGCTCGAAGTACGCGCTCATCGACGCGAAGGCGGCGACCTCTCCCGTCGGCGCAAACGGCGTCCTGTTTCTGCCGTACATGTTGGGCGAGCGTACGCCGTGGTGGAACCCCGATGCGCGTGGTGCGTTCATCGGTCTGAACCTCGCTTCTACGCGCGCCGACATGATGCGCGCCGTTCTTGAAGGCGTGGCGATGAATCTGGGGTACATCGTGGATATCTTCCGTGACGGCGGCGTGGCCTTCTACGATGGCCTTCGAATCATCGGCGGCGGCGCACAGAGCCGCGTGCTGAGGCAGATCCTTGCGGATGCGTGTGGCTGTCCGGTGCATACGCTTCAGTCCACGGCCGAGGCCACGTCCATGGGTGCCGCCATCATCGGCGGCGTCGCGTGCGGGATGTTCAAGGATTTCAACGTCGTGGACGATCTGCTCAAGACCGCCGAGACGGTGCAGCCGAATACAAAGGATGTCGCATTCTACAAAGACCGCACGCAGGTGCTGGTGAAGGCGTATCGCGCCCTCGTGGAAGTTTACGGCGACCTCGCATCGGGAAAATGAAAGGATAGAAAGATGAAGGCAATGGTGATTCCCCGTCCTGGGGAAATGGAAATACGAGAGGTGCCGACCCCGAAGCCGGGTCCTTACCAGGCGCTCGTGAAGACGGAGGTGATGGCGCTCTGCAACGCCACCGACCGCAAGCTTGTGGAAGGGCATTTCCCGGGCATGGAGCAGTATCCGCTCGTGCTCGGACACGAAAACGCCGGTATCGTAGTTGAGGCGGGAGAAAAGGTGACGCAGTTCAAGCCCGGCGACAGGGTAATTGGTGGAATGGTGTTTGGCTTTGAGGGAACAGACCTCGCATCCGGCTGGGGCGGTTTCAGCGAATATGTGCTTGTGAACGACCATGACGCGATGGTGCGCGACGGCGTGGCCGACGCGGATCATGGTTGGTTCGAGTGCTACGAGATACAGCGCAAAGTGCCCGATGGCATTGAGCCCGAAGCGGCCGCGCTTCTCTGCACATGGCGCGAGGTGTACGGCGGCATCGGCGACTTCGGCATCCAGCCCGGAAACAAAATCCTCATCTACGGGGCGGGCCCGGTGGGTATGAGCTTCGTCAAGTTCACGAAACTCATGGGCGTCAAGTGGGTAGGGCTCGTTGACCCGCTCGCGAACAAGCGCGCCCTTGCCCTCAAGATGGGTGCGGACGCGGCGTATGCACCTGATGAGGTGAACTTCCCCGCAGGATCGTTCGACGTGATCGTCGACGCCGTCGGCAACGAGAAGATCGTGAATGCGGCCATCCCCATGATCAAGCTCGGCGGCACGATCGGCGTTTACGGCGTGATCTCGCAGCCCACGCTCATGATTGAGAAGGGGAAGGGTCCGTACAACTTCAACCTCGTGATCCACCAGTGGCCCACGCGCTGGCGCGAGCGCGTGGCGATGGAGCCGCTCTGCAAGTGGATAAAGGAGGGACGTCTGAGCGCGGAAGAGTTCGTGACGCACCGCTTCAAGCTCGCCGAACTCGACAAGGCGCTCGCCGCCGTAAAGGCCGGTGACGCGCTCAAGGTGATGATGAGGTTTTAGTGACTAGTGGTTAGTGATTTAAGGAGAAAAGAAATGATTGACGTTGATACGTTGACGCCGCAGGAACTTGCGGGAATGATTGACCATACGTTTCTCAAGGCGTATGGCGGCCCAGAACCGATCGAGAAACTCTGCGCCGAGGCGCGTGAGTACGGCTTTGCGATGGTGGCCGTGAACGCCGCCGAGGCGGAGCGCTGCGCCGAACTGCTCAAAGGTACGAAGACGCGCGTCGGCGTGGCGATCAGTTTCCCGCTCGGACAGATGACGTCCGCCGCCAAGGCGTTCGAGATTAGAGACGCGATCGCAAAGGGCGCGGGCGAGGTTGACATGGTTCAGAACCTGCGCGCGCTGCAAAGCGGCAACGACGCGCTCGTGCTCGCCGAGTTGGAAGACCTTGCGAAGACGTGCCGTGAACACGGCGTAATCTCCAAGGTGATCCTCGAGAACTGCTATCTCACTGACGAACAGAAGGTGCGGGCGTGCGAGCTCGCGGTGAAGGCGGGAGTCGATTTCGTGAAGACGTCCACCGGTTTTGGAACCGGTGGCGCGACGGTGGCGGACGTTGCCCTCATGCGCCGCACCGTTGGCCCGGACATGGGCGTGAAGGCGGCCGGCGGGATCCGTACGCTTGACGCCGCGCTCGACATGATTCGCGCCGGTGCCACGCGCATCGGCACCAGCGCCGGCGTTGCCATCGTTGAAGAGCTGAAGGCAAGAAGAACGCGGTAAGTGCCGCAAGTTGCCAATCGTTTGTATCATAAGTGCGCTCTGACGAGAATGGGAGATGAACAAACCTGAAATACTTGCCCCGGCTGGGGACATGACGTGCCTTCAGGCCGCGCTTGACGCGGGGGCAGACGCCGTGTATCTCGGTCTCGAAGCGTTCAACATGCGTGCGCGGGCATCCGCGAACCTCACTCGTGACCAACTGCCAGAGGCGTCGCGCAGATGCCGGGAACGCGGCGTGAAGCTCTACCTCGTCCTCAACACCATCGTGTTCGAGGGCGAGCTGGGGGCGGTGGAGGATATGATCGCCTTCGCTAAGCCCTACGCCGACGCGTTCATCGTCTCGGACTGGGGCGTGATCGCCCTTTGCAAGAAGCATGGCGTGGCGTTCCACGTCTCCACGCAGATGAGCTGCTCCAATTCGTTCGCCGCCGCCTTCCTCAAGTCGCAGGGCGCTTCGCGCGTGGTGCTCGCGCGCGAATGCACGCTCGCCGAGGCGGCGCGGATCGTACAAACGGCGGGGATCGAGATCGAGACGTTCGTGCATGGTGCGCAGTGCGTGGCGGAGAGCGGACGGTGCCTCCTTTCCCACGACGCCTACGGCTGCAGCGCGAACCGTGGCGAATGCCACCAGCCGTGCCGCCGCCGCTTCCTCATCAAGGCCATCGACCGCTACACGGACAAGGACGGCAACCCGATCCACGACGCGGATGCGGAGTTCACGGTGGAGCCGCACACGGTCCTTTCTGCGAAGGACATCTGTTCGCTGCCGTTCATCGATAAGCTGATGGCGGCGGGAATCGCGAGCTTCAAGATCGAGGGACGCGCACGTAACGCAAATTACGTGAAGACCGTGACTGAAGCCTACCGCGAGGCGGTGGATGCTGTCGCGGACGGCACGTTCTCTCCCGAACTTGCGGCGCGGCTCGTGGAGAAGACGAAGACCGTGTTCCACCGCGAGTTCTCCACGGGACTATACTTCGGGCGTCCTGGCGAGGACCAGTTCACGGACGCGGAGGACTCTGCGGCGAAGTCAGTGAAGCGACACGTGGGCGTTGTGATGGACTACTTCATTAAGGCGCAAATCGCGCAGGTAAAGATTCAAGACCATCCTGTGCGCGTGGGCGACACCCTGCAAATACACGGTCCCACAACGGGCGTGCAGGAGTTCACGGTCGCTTCGCTCCGCCGCGACGACGAGACGCCGGAAGTGGCCGAGAAGGGCACGTGGGTTACTTTCCCTGCCCCCCGCTGTCGCGTGGGCGACAAGGTATTCTTCATGGAGTGCCATACATGAGCGATACTGAATGCAACTACATGGCCTGTTGTCTGACAATCGCCGGAAGCGACTCCGGGGGAAACGCAGGCGTTCAGGCCGACTTGCGGGCGTTCCATGCGTATGGACTGCACGGTTGCACCGTATTTGCGGCGTTGACCGCACAGAACCCGTTCGGAGTTTCTGCCGTGCACGCCGTTCCGCCGGATTTCATCGCCGCGCAGCTTGACGCCGTGCTGGGCGTTTACGCGATCAAGGCGCTGAAGACCGGTATGCTCGCAGACGCCGCCGCAATCGAGGTGGTGGCGGACAGGATAGCGGCCCACGCGGAAATCGCGAGGGTGATTGACCCCGTTATGGTGGCGACGAGCGGAGCGAGGCTGATTGCGGACGACGCCGTTCAAACCCTCGCGTCGAAACTTCTCCCGCTCGCAACGGTGATTACTCCGAACCTGCCCGAGGCGGAGGTGCTTGCAGGACGGCCGATCAAGTGCCGTGCCGACGTGCGCGAGGCCGCGAAGAGTCTGCACGGACGTTTCGGATGCGCTGTGCTGGTGAAGGGCGGGCACGCCACGGGCGACCTCGCCGCCGCAGAGGACACTCTCTACGACGGGAAGGATTTTTCCACCTACACTTTGCCGTACATCGCGAATCCAGTCTCCACGCACGGCACCGGGTGTTCGCTTGCGGCTTCGCTTGCGGCGGAACTTGCCCTAGGACGCGATTTGCAGGCCGCCGTCGCCGGCGCGAAAGCTTACGTACACCGAGCAATCTCCACGTCCTACTTGGTGGGACGCGGTTGCGGAGTTCTTGGATGGGGAGTGGATCATGGACAACGTGGTTAAGCAACGTGAACTTACTTTCACGTCAATTTTCCTGGGCGTGTTGCTGGCCGTCGTGTTCGGCGCGGCTAACGCATATCTTGGCTTGCGGGTGGGACTTACGGTTTCGGCGTCGATTCCGGCGGCGGTTGTGTCGATGGGCGTCTTGAGGTTCGTGCTGCGGCGCGACTCGATGCTGGAGAACAACATGGTGCAGACGATTGGGTCCGCCGGAGAGTCGCTTGCGGCGGGCGCGATCTTCACGATGCCGGCGCTCTACCTGTGGGCGGACGAAGGGGTGTGCGCTCCGCCAGGGTTCATGTCCCTCACCGTCATCGCGCTCGCGGGCGGTGCGTTGGGAGTGCTGTTCATGATCCCGCTGAGGCGTCCGCTGATAGTGGATGAGGAAAAGACCCTCGCCTATCCTGAAGGCTGTGCGTGCGCGGAGGTCATAAAGGCGGGCGAGAAGGGCGCACGTCATGCTTCCACCGTGTTCACGGGGCTTGGAATCGCCGTTGCCGTCAAACTCGTCACCGACCTCTTCAAGTGGATACCCGCGGCGTTTTCCATGCCTGTCCGTTTGATCCGTGGCGAGCTTGGGGTTGAGACGTCCCCCGCGCTTCTGGGCGTGGGCTTCATCGTCGGCCCGAAGATTTCCACTCTCCTTTTCTCCGGCGCGTTCCTCGGCTGGATGGTGCTGATTCCGCTGTTTTGCGTTTACATGCCCGATGCGGCGAGGGCATACGCGGACGGCGGTGCGGTTGCGGTGTGGAAAACCTACATCCGTTTCGTGGGCGCGGGGGCGATTGCCACTGGCGGACTGTATTCGCTTGTCAAGTCGGTGCCGCTTTTCGTCAAGACCTTCCGCGATTCGCTGAAGGGCGTGGGCACCGCGAAGGACGGAGAGGACATCTCCATGCGTAAAGTCGTGACGGCGGTGGTTGCCATCATAGTGATCCTTGCGGCGTTGCCGACTGTTCCCGTCGGGATCGGCGGTGCCCTGCTCGTGGCGCTTTTCGGGTTCTTCTTCGCCGCCGTCTCGGCTAGGATGGTGGGGTTTGTGGGCAGTTCGAACAATCCCGTCTCCGGCATGACGATCGCCACTCTCGTGGTAAGCGCATTCGTCCTGAAGACGTGCGGCACTGTCGGCGCGGCGGGCATGGTGGCGTCCATCTCGATAGGCTCTTTCGTGTGCATCATCGCGGCGCTTGCCGGTGACACCGCGCAGGATCTCAAAACCGGGCGCATCCTTGGAGCGACGCCGTGGAAGCAGCAGATTGGCGAGTTCGTGGGTGCGGCGGCGGCCGGACTTGCAATCGTGGGTGTGCTCCTTCTGTTGCACCGGGCATGGGGGTTCGGCGGCGACGAGATCCCCGCTCCTCAGGCGACTTTGATGAAGGTGGTGGTGGAAGGAATCATGGGCGGTACGTTGCCATGGGGACTTCTTGCGCTGGGTGCTGGGCTTGCGGTTGTGCTGATAATCTGCCGCGTTCCGGTGATGCCGTTCTCCATCGGGCTGTACCTGCCAATCAAGCTGAACGCCACGATCTTCATCGGAGGAATGCTACGTCTTCTGATGGATAGGCGCTATCCGGCGGTGTCCAATCCAGGCGTACTGCTCTCGGCTGGGCTGATCGCTGGCGAGGGTATCTGCGGCATCGCCCTAGCCATCGTCACCATCATGATCAAGTGAAGTGACGTCGCGACGGTTTCCAGCGCTTTTCAAAATACGTTTTTTCGATTTCTTGATTTGCCTGCTTGACAGAAAGCGCCAAAAGTGCGACAATATGCTCCACATCAATGCCGAGGAGTATTGATTTAGATAGATGTTTACAGATTGAGAGATGCTTGAAAATGGGCAACGACAATGAAGTAGCAGCTATGCAGGCGAAAATCGCGGTGATTCTCGCCCGCGTGTTTGATTTGCCGTCGGGGATGATAAAGGGCGATGTGCTTCTTTCCGACTTCTTCAGCGACAATCAGGAAAGACTTCGTACTTTCGTGGTGAAGCTGGAAGACGCTTTGCAAATGCCGCTTGGCGAGAAAGCCGTGGATAGCTGCCGCACGGTGGGTGAACTTGCGGCATATTGCGTGGCGCACAAGGCGGCGATGCCAAGTGGACGGTTGTACGTAGTCGTGTGTCGGATGCCGGACGGGAAGGTGTGCGAGAGGCACTACCGTGCGAAGCGGCACGAGGCCGCCGCCAAGCTCGCGATGGACGACGGCGCGGAGGCGATTCTTTCCATTGAGCGCGAAGACCAGGATGACGAGATTATAAGCAAGAAGATCGGAGTGTGGAACGTATTCATGCTTCCGTTGATACTTGGTCTGCTCGTGGCAGTTGCCGGAGTGGCGGTTTTCTGGTGGCGGCGCGGATGCCCAAAGTTCTGGTGATTTCCAATGACGTTGATGTTTTAAGGGTGCCGATAGATAATGGGAGGTAAGTTCATAAGTTTTGAAGGGCCGGAAGGCGGCGGAAAATCCACGCACGCGGCCGCACTGGCAGAGACCTTGCGTGCGGAGGGGAAGACGGTTCTCGTGACGCGCGAGCCCGGCGGGACGCGGCTTGCAGAGCTGATTCGCGGGCTTGTGCGCGAGGAGCTTGACGATCCGCCCGTCACCCGTGCGGAGGTGCTGCTGTTCCTCGCAGCGCGTGCGCAGGTCGTGGCGAACGTGATAAAGCCGGCACTGGCGCGCGGGGAGTGGGTTCTGTGCGACAGGTTTTCGGATTCGACTTTCGCGTATCAGGGGTACGGCCGTGGCATAGACGTGCAGCTGCTGAAGGAGCTGAACGACTTTGCCACGGAAGGGCTCGTGCCGGACTTGACGATTCTCCTCGACGTGCCGCCGGAGGTGTCACGCGAGCGCATTGCCGAACGACAGCGCGCCACTTCGACCTCCGCCGACCGCATCGAGGCGGCTGGCGAGGCGTTCCACAAGCGTCTGCGCGAGGGTTTCCTTGCACTTGCAAAGGCGGAGCCGGAGCGTTTCGCCGTGATAGACTCGTCGGGTGATCCCGCTGAAGTTGACAGGATGATACGCGAGGCGGTGCGTGGAAGTTGACGAGGCATATTCGCTGATAGAGAGGGCCGTCAAGTCCGGCCGCGTCGCGAACGCCTACCTACTCGTGGGCGGAGTGCGTGGCTGCGCGGGCGAACTCGCCGAGCGAGTGCTGCACCTTCTTTTCGGACCGGGCGACTTGCGCGTGCATCCCGACGTCCACAGGCTCGTCCCGGCCAAGAAGACGCGCGTCATCCCCGTTGACGCGATGCGCGAGCGGATGATCGACCCGATGGAAAAGACTTCCTTCACGGGCGGATGGAAGGCGGGCGTTGTAGTGGCTGCGGAATGCATGCGCCCGGAAAGCGCGAATGCGTTCCTGAAGACGCTTGAGGAACCGCCTCCGCGTACTCTCTTCCTGCTTCTTTCGGAACGTCCAGAGAAACTTCTGCCCACAATCATATCCCGCTGCCAGCGCGTCGATCTGCCGGATGCGCGCGGACAGCAGCTGGAGGAGCCGTACCGCACGCGGGTGCTGGACGTCCTTGCGTCGGATACGCTGACCGGCGTCACGGCGCGAGCTGCCGCCGCCGCGAAGCTCACGGCGATTCTCGAAGAGCTGAAGGGCAAGGCGACGGAGCTCGTGCAGGAGGATTTGGAGGACGAGCATTCCGATGCCGGAGAGGAGCCGGACGACGACGCGGTCAAGGCGCTTGTCTCATCCAGATACCGCGAATTCCGTGCGGACTTCCTTTCGACGTTGTTGAGCTGGTTCCGCGACATGATGGCGATCCGCGCCGCCATGCGTAGGGCGTCCATTGGCAACGACGATAATGGCGAAGTGCCGCTCGTGAACGAGTCGCGCCGGACGGTGCTTGAGGCGCGTGCGCGCAAAATCACGCTTGCGCAGGCGTTCCGCAACGTGGAGGCCGTGGAGTCGCTTGTTAAGTCGCTTGACCGCAACATGCCCGAGGAGCCGTTGCTCTCGTTTCTGATGGACTGCGCTGCGTTCGGCGCGGAGGGAACGACCTGATGGACGCGGCGGCGCAGTCAACTGTCCGCGTTGCCCGCGTGATGATGCCGGAGAAGGGGCAGTACTCAATCCGCTGCGCCGAGGGTTTCGCCGCAAAACGTGGCGTGCGCGTGGTGGTGAACCTCGACTATGGAATCGACATCGCGGAACTCCGAGACGTGGGAGCCTACGATCCAGGGCGCGACGGTCCCCATCCGCCAGGATTCACGCTTCAGCGCCTGGCAACGCCAGAAGACATCATCGCCGATGCGGCGAACGAGTCCCGCGCGCGCGTTTTGCGTGGCGTCTTCCGCGACGCGGCGAAGGCAATCGTCCCGGACATCCGCGTTCCGTACGCGAGGCTTTCCCTTGGCGGTACGCGGCTGTTCGTGCGCTACGTCTGCGAACGGCAACGTCCCGATTTCAGACAGGTTGTCGCGGACATGCGCAAACGGCACGGCGTGACGGTGAGCGCGTGGCAGATGGGACTGCGTGACGAGGTGCGCGTAATCGGCGCACTCGGTCCGTGCGGACGCGCCTGCTGTTGCGCCACGTGGCAGCAGAAGTATCCGGGCGGGATTTTGCCGGAGACGTTCAAGGGACAGAACCCGATCGCGCTGAACGGTGCGTGCGGACGGTTCAAGTGCTGTCTCGCGTTTGAGCGCGAGGGTTAACGGTAAACGCGCTCGACGCGGTTTCCAAACGAGCAGATGATGTCGTATGCGTGGGTGCCCTTGAGCGCTGCCCAGTCGTCGGGCGTGATGGCGTACTTGCCACGTCCGCCCAGGCAGATCACCTCGTCGCCCGGCTTCGCATCCGGTGCATGGGAGACATCTACGGTCGTGTAGTCCATAGAGATTCGTCCGATCACCGGACATGGTGCGCCGCCGATCAACACGTGGCCGCGGTTTGTGAGGGCGAGCGGAAGACCGTCCGCGTAGCCTGCCGAGATCGTCGCCACGCGCGTCCTCTTCGAGAGACACCAGGTGCGTCCGTAGCCGAGCGTCGTGCCGGCGGGAAGATCGCGCACCTGCGCGATGCGCGTCTTGAGCGTGAGGACGGACTTGACGTTGAGCGCGCGGCGTCCGTTCGGGTCGAAGGAACCGTGCAGGTTGATGCCGGTGCGCACCATCGTGAAGGGACGCTTAGCGGCGCGGGGGAAGTTGTTGATTGCGTCCGAAGCGGCGATGTGTACGGCCTTGAAGCGGATTCCGTCGCGCGCAACGTCCTTTAGGATGTCGCAGAAGATGTCGATCTGGTCGTTCGAGAACTCGTTCGCGGGGTCGTAGGCCATCGGACAGTGCGAGAAGATTCCGGCGCAGTCGAGGTTGGGAAGGCGTTTGACTGCGCGGATGACCTTCGGCGCGTCTGCGGCGAGGATGCCGAGGCGCCCCATGCCGGTGTCGAGCTTGAAGTGGACCGTTGCGGTGCGTCCGAGCTTCTTTGCGGCGGCGTTGATGAGCTTTGCCGTTGCAAGGTCGATTACGGGCAGCGTCACGCCTGCGGCGACCATCGGCTCGATTTCGTCGGGAAGGATGGAGGATAGAATCTGAACCGGCTTCTTTCCTCCTGCCAGTTGCAGCGCCTCGAACGGCTCTGCCACGCCGAAACCGGCGCAGTCTGTCTCGGCGAGGGCGTTGGCGTACGGCATCACGCCGAGTCCGTAGGCGTTGGCCTTCAGCACACACAGCACCTTCAGCGGCTTTACGGCAGCCGCGATCTTCGCATAGTTGGAGCGGAGCTGGCTTACGTCAATCTCCACCCATACCCGGCGTTTCAAGTTATTCATCTCAATCCTTTCCGTTGTTGCGGCATAAGTGTACAGCTTTCATCTCCCTGCGTCAACCACAAATTGCCATCCAACTGGGGACGCCGCCATTTTGTAAGCGCCCCAGTCGGTAGTGCGCGATCGCCGAGTGCGCCGCGCTACCAACACCTTGCTGTTGTACGCTTACTGTTTCCCCCGCCCGCCGCATGATAAGGCGAGGCACAAGGTGGGGCGAGGCGTCTCGCCGAGCCGTACAACTTGCTGTTGTACGCTTGTTGTCACGGCTCGCCCGGAGGGCTCGCCCCACCTCCGGGCCGCCCGGTGGTCGGCCCCTACCAGTTCGCAGGGCGCGATCACCGAGCGCGCCGTATGGTGGGGCGAGGCGTCCCGCCGAGCCGCACAACTTGCTGTTGTACGCTTGTTGTCACGGCTCACCCAGAGGGTTCGCCCCACCTCCGGGCCGCCCGGTGGTCGGCCCCTACCAGTTCGCAGGGCGCGATCACCGAGCGCGCCGCGCCAACGTAGGGAGCCCGAACCCCCAACGTAGGGAGCCCGAACCCCCAACGTAGGGAGCACAGCACTAGCTACTAGCCACTGGCCACTAGCCACTAGGCA
>CACZDG010000082.1 GCA_902779865.1 uncultured bacterium | reverse complement strand
TCATATCTTTCTTTCCTTTCTGATTTTTGACTTTTCTCTGCGCTCTCCGTCTCTCTGCGTCTCTGCGTGAGACATTCAACTAACGAGTATAGGATTAATTGTTGACTTTCCTTGCCGCACCTTACGCCACATAGACCCGCCTTTGAGAATCTATCTGGTGAACAGACCAATAACGCCTTTGATCAGCTTGCCCAAACTATTGGAAACGATAGCTATAATGAGGACGAATATAAGCAACGCCGTCCAATTGGTCGGCGTTTTCGCTCTCGAACGGCGCAGTCCGTCAAGCTGACCAAGAACGACACCCGCTCCCTTGATAACCGCAAGTTGCGGATCGTCCGCGATGCGGACAGGGAGATTAAGCGCCGTCTGCAGGGCATCAGCGATTCCCGACGTCTGCGCCCCACCGCCAGTGAGGGCGATACCGCAACGCGCAATGTCATCCACAAGGTTGTAGCGTCCCTTCGCAAGACAATCCGAAATCGCCGTGCGAACAAGGTCCGCCAAGCGATCAGGCGATACATTTTCCGTACGCGCAGTTTCTCGTACCGCAACTATCCCCGCAAGCGAAATGACCACGGCCTGAATGTGCGACGCTCCTATATCTACCACGGTCGTAGCCTTCGCATTGCTCACCTCACAGCCCGCCCCGATCGCCGCCGCCATCGGCGACTCGACAAGGAACACCACCGAAGCACCTGCACTTCGTGCGGCATCTTCGTAAACGCGCTTCTCCACTTCGCCGATACCGCTTGGCACGGAAAGAAGGACGCGCTTGATGCGACTGACGAAACGCCTACGGGCTCCTACGCGAACGAATGCCATGCGACAGACTGCCGCAAGCCGCTCGCCACGGTCACGGAATGTCGCCTCGTCCACTAGGTCTTCAATCGACGCATCGAGTACAACACCCTTGTCCGCCTCGAACACGCGCACATGCGTCGAGCCGATATCGAGCGCAAAATCAGTCCGTTTCAAAAAGAGGTTCATGCCCATGCCTCCATCTTCAACAATCCATGAATCGCTGTCTCGTCCGGTTTCTCCGGTCGGACAAAGCCCTCCGTCGTGCGTTCGCGCAATGCATCTTCAAGTCCCGGCAACCGTGTACCGCCTCCAGTGAGTAGCACGCCACGGCGTGAAATTACCGACCTCGCTTGCTCGCCAAGTGCAGCTCGCGCCTCCTCCAGCGTCGTCATCAACAGACGCGCCAGGCGGTCAAGCGGATCGCGCATCGCCGCATTGACCACCTCTGTCGTCAGAGGCAACTCCTCCATTCGTCCACTGCACTCATTAAAAACGCTTATCTTGCTAACGGGATCGAAAAGAATGTGCTCGGTCTGATCCCGCCCGATATGCACGCCGTAGGCTTCACGAATCTGATGACGCATATTGGCCGTAAATGCGTCACCGGCCGCTCCATCCAGTGGATTGCGTGTATGCAGACTCCGCGAGCAGACAAGTTCGCCACCCTTCAGTACTCCAGCCTGCGCATAGGCAGCACCTACGACTAGAACGGCACAGGGTTCATTGCCAGACGACCAATCGGCACCCTCCGCATGCGCAACAATCTCATCCACCAATCGCACCTTGCCGAAGCGCGCCTCGCGTGCGACGTTCACAAGAGCCTCGCGTTCATAGTCGGCAGCTTGGGCTGGGACAGTCACAGTCAGCGTAGGCTTCACGACAACGAACGGACTAATCATCCGAGGCAATACCCCTAGAAATAAAGCCATCAGGTTGGGTTCGGCGATTCGTCCCTGCTCCATGAAACGGCAAACGCGAATGTTGTCAGGTGCACGTTCGAGTGCACTTTCTGCCTCGTCGCCGAAGGCCAGAACGTGGCCGTCCTGCGACGACACAAGCAGCACGGACGGCACAGTGCGTTCGAACTTCCCGTTCATCGCAATACGCGTTCTGCACGCGCCGAGATCAATTAGGTATCTATTCATATGGAAACTCCAATACCGTCTATTCTGTAGCAGGGAAAATCAGACCGAGGTTGAGGGCGGTCTTGCGAACGTAGCCGTTCGCGTGGTGGTTGAGCATGATCGGAACCGCCGTCCATGTTGATCGCGTCCCAGCATCCTTCGCGCAGCAGGAGATCGGCCAGGTCGGCGCACGTCGCACCCTCGCTGTATCCCGGCTGGCGGCCGTCCACGGCAAGGATGACAAACGTCTTTCTGTCGCGCGAAAGACCGAACGCCGTGCGCGGGTGGACATCGACGGCCTTTGCCGGATCGGCGTCGGCCGTCCGTACACCGCGCCTCAGGATGCGCCTGTTGCCGTACACCGCAATCGTCACGTCGTTAGTCATGGATACGGGGACGTGCGGGCGTATCAGCACCTGTCCATCTTTACGCACGATAAAGAACACGCCGCGCTCCGGATCCTTGCCGTGCGAAACCTCCATGCCTTCTGATGCGGCATAGCGATAAAGTGCGGCGTATGTCGAGTAGCAACCTGCACCGCCCCATGGTCTCCACCCGGAGGTGTTGACGGCGATTTCCACGTTCTTACCCTCGCTGCGCTTCCGCATCATGAAGTCCGCCGTCGTCTCGCGCTTCGTGTTGACGAGCCAGGTCTCATTGGTGTAGTCCGGCATTGGACGTCCCCAAAGCGGATCGCGCTCCGTTCCGGTGAAACTGATGCCTGGCTCTTTCAAATCAACGCGGGCGACGTACGCGACCATCCGACGGGGCTTCTCGAGAACGAGCTTTTTCAGCGCCACGCCCTTACGATACTCGCAGACATACGGCCCTGCCGAATCCAAGCACGGCAATCCCCCATCTCTCACGACATCGGCTGCAGTACCCATGGTAAAGATCACACATACGACTGCCACCAACCCGCGCACCGCAAACGCCATTTCAAGGTAATCTCGCCTGATGACCATAGCCACATTTCTCCTTTGCAACCTCATATTATATCAGACCCATAATCGAACGGCAACATCAAATTGGCAAAACAGGTCAGCCGCCATCTTGGCGGCGGAATGGTGGGGCGAGCCGCCCGCCATTACCAACGGTAGGGGCCGACCACCGGGCGGCCCGCCATTACCAACGGTAGGGGCCGACCACCGGGCGGCCCGAAGATGTGGCAAAACCAGTTTTGCCACAACTGTTCCGAAGCGTAATATTACGGCGCGGGCTGCGATATTACGGCGCGGAACGAGGTAGGTTTCGTTTTAGATTTCGCTTTTGTTTTTAGCCGAGCAGAACTTGTAGAACGTGTAGTTGCGCACGGGCTACTTGACGATGATCACGAATCCGCGCTTCACGATTCGGCCTGTTCCATTGGCGGAAACAGACACCTTCCACTGCTTCGGCAGGTTCATGGGCGTCGGAATGCCAATGATCGTCAGCGTCTGACCAGCCGTGGGTTTCAGGAACGTGAAAGGCGAGGCGAGGTTCTCAGGATCGACAAGTTCGATCTTGGCGCTGGAGAGGTCGATTGTTCCCGACGCCTCAATGAACTCACCGACAGTCGCAACTATCTTATCCGAGACAACGAGTGTGCCTCCCGCGATTGTGCCGCTGCCCTTCACGACCGGCTGCGTGAGCGTCTGGCCAGAGGCGATGCTCAGCGTAGCACCAGAGGCGATCTCCATTGTGCGCTCCATAGGAAGGGTCGTCGTCGCGGCCACGATCTCCGCGATGTCCGCCGCCGTCGCGTCAGGTCCCTTCGCCGCGCTGAGCGCGATTGCGGTGTCGTCAAGAGCCCCGCGCCACACGCGCACCTCGTCAACGTCGGCAATGGCGTCCCAGTCGTTCCAGAAGGAGCGTCCAATCGAAAAGTACTTCTGGTCGACTCTGTCAACCAGGCTCCAATTCGCGACATTCCTCTCGAAGGAGCCGATCGTCGCCTTTGTCGTGGCGTTGAGGCAGAGCCCCTTCACCGTGGTACTGCCGTCGGCATTGTGCGCAAACGTAAGCACGATGTAGTACGGCGTATTCGCGGCAAGCGTTCCGGTGCCGGTAAGGAGGGACGTGCCGGGGACATCAAGTCCTGACTCTCCGGAGTCGCTGTCTCGGTTGAAGGTGAAACAGATGACGTTCGACGTATCCCTTCCGAGGCTGAACAACTTGGTCCAGACCCTGCGGGTGCGGATCGTCGCCCAGTACTCGAACGTGGCGCTATCGGACGGTATCTTGTTCGGGCCCAGCTCGATGTAGCTTGTGTCCTTGGCGGTTCCGGTGAGGCGTGCAGCCGTGTTGTCCTCATTGTACGTGACATCGCCCTTGGCCCATGTCGCGTCGTTGCCGGTGACGGAGTCCGTCAGATTGCCGTTGAAGCTCCAGCGGTGCGCGATGCCGACGGGCGCCGTGTTGTCGCACGTTGCGGAAAGCGCGAGCGTACCGTTGGACACGACCATGTTTCCGACAGGCGGAAGTACGTTGACAGTCAATGTGCCATTTCCGGTCTTCGTGAATGTACACGCATCGGACGCGATCATGTTGACTCCGCTCGCGGTCGCCATCGCCACGTTGTAGCCCGCCGTGTCGAGCGTAAGTCCGCCGAGACCAAACTTGAGGTGGTCGATGTTGCTGAGGATGTCGCCAGATGCAGCGGATTTGACCATCGCCCCATTCGCGGTGAACGACGACGTCCCGGCGCCGCCAACGATGGACGCAGTGACGACCTCGCCGCCGTTCATGGTGTAGGAACCAACGCCTCCAGAGGACGTGGCGATGTTTATCACCCCGGCCGACACCATTCCGGCGTTCTGAGTGAAGGACGCCGTACCGCTGATGCCGACGACGATTCCTGAAAAGACATCGAGCAAACCGTCATTCAGTGTGTATGTTCCAACGCCCGTCGCGGTTTCACCCATCTTGAGCCAGTTATCCACCTTGCGGGCAAAGTAGTTGGTGCCGCCGTTCTGTACGTGCGTGCCGACACCGCTCATGCCGATGCGCTCCCACGAACGCGGCAACACCATGCCGTCGTTCTGCGTGTAAGTGCCGACGGAACCAGCCCCTTCGCCGATGCGCAGATCGTTGCAGGCGACCGTTCCCGCACCCTGCGTAAACGTTCCCTTGCCCGTCGTAGCGTTGCGCCCTACCCAGAGTTGTCCTGAGGTTCTCAACTCGCCGTCAGTCAGGTTGTAAACGCCAGTGCCGAGTTCACCTACTGTGAATTCCGCGCCGATGCTGAACAGACCGCCAGACTGGTTGACTTCGCCGTAGCCGTTCTTGGACGTGCCAATCGTGCCCCAGTTGCGCGTAACGAAAGAGCCGTTTCCGCTGAGGTTGATATATCCCTTGTTGCCCTTCGTGTCGTATCCGCCCATGGTCAGTCGGTAGAAGTTCACAGATGCGTCGCCGCCGATGTTAATCGTTCCCGTGCCACCCTCCGCGCCGACGTACACGGTGTTGTTGTAGGTATTCGTCATCGCGCCGCCGGTGATTGTGTATGTACCTCTGCCGCCGTTGCGGCCGATGTTGAACCAGTTGTTGAGCGTCACGTTGCCACTAGTCTGGATGAACTCGCCTACGCCTTGACTGCCCACCGTGAAATCCTTGTCCGCTGTGAGAGTGCCACCCGTCATGCGATAGACGCCATGTCCGGCCGCATTGCCTTTTCCGCCGACGACCGACCATGTGTTCCCGAGATTCACCGCACCGTTCGTCTGCACAAGCTCCGCATAGTGCGTCTTGCCGAGATCCAGTTCGGTCACGGTGAGCGTGCCGGCTCCGTCCGCCTTGCGGACAAGTATCTTCGCACTGCCGGAAAGCGTCAGGTTCGCGATGTTGTCGATGAAGACCGACTCGCCCAGCTTATCGTAAGTCGCCGCCTCACTCGGGACGAACTCCACCGCCGAACCGTCACCGCCGGAGAAGGTCGAACCCGCATTCGCCGAGAGGTGGTTGAGCTTGAGGACGTGTCCGTTGAGATTCGCCGTGCCGACGAGCAGAGGCGTGTGGGAAAGCCCGCGCCAGTCGCAGTCCGCCGCAAGCGTGCAGTTGCCGATCTCGAACGTCTTGCAGGCGATGTCCGTCCCTGCGGGAGCCTGCAGGTTCACGCTGTTGCCCGCGATCTTCACGGTATAGGAGGCAGTCGGCACCACCGGCTCTCCGGCAAGGTCCTCCCAGTTGTTCGCGTTCGCGGGATCGCCGCTGACCGAGCCTGTCCATGTGGCCACCTGGTCGCCGTCCTTCGCGAGGATGATCTTCACGTCGACTTCCTTGATGAGGCTGTCAACGTATGCCTTGGTTTCAAGCGGTTCGCCTGCAAAGTAGAGTACGGACTTCTTCGAGGCGGAGTTCGTGATGCAGGAGCCCACAAAGTCGTCGCACGCGATGTCCTTCACCACGAGGTTGTGTCCGTTGAGGTCGAGCACCGCGCCACCCGAGAGAAGAATTGGGCCGCGGTCCGACCAGTCCTCGTCGGAGGTCAGCGTGTAGCTGTTCGAGCCGCTGCCCTGCGGGAAGTTCGACGTGTTGAACGCCATCGCCGCGCCGTCGTTCACGGATACGGAGAATGGAATGGAACCCAGGCCGCTGTAGTTCTTGCCGCAGCCGTAGCCGCCGTATGTATCGCCGGCGATGATGGTGAAACGGTGCCAGCCCTCCGTCACCGCAAGCGTTGAATTCGCCTCGCCCGTGTAGGAGTTGTTGAAGAGAACGTTCCTGCCGTCGATGAAGATGGCGAAGTAGTCGTCGTACTTCTGGTTGATCTTCCACGTTCCGGCCTTGTCCGACGAAACCTGGAACCAGCCGTCGAAGCGCACCTGCGACCATTTGAGGTTGCTGTTCTGCCAATCTCCCCCTGAGCCGTTCAGGTTCGCAATGTCGCCGGCGCCCTTGGCGGTGTAGTCGGTCAACAGCAGGTGCATCCATTGGGAATTACCCATGCCGTCGCGTCCGCCGTCGGAGCGCGTTCCCTTGCCCCTGTAGTCTATTCTGCCCCACTGCGTCCCAGGATGGGCAGTGGAGCCAAGCGCATAGCCGCTGTCAAGCTTTGCCGGGCCCGCCTCAAGTTCGTTGCCTTGCGGATAAAGTATCTCTTCAGTCACCGCGTCGTAGAGGCCAGCCCTGCCGTTCTTCACGCAGGGGCGCAGGTCTCGCGCCGGCGTCCACGTGCCGGTACCGTCGTAGTCCGTCCACAGCTTGCAGCTGCGGAGAATGCCGTAGGCGTACTGAGAGGGGCCGTCGGTCGATCCATTCTTGCGGTGCGCGGCGAAGAGGAAGAGCGTCGCCTTTGTGTCAATGATACCGTATTTCTCCGAGGCGTTCATCGTCGCGGTGATGGAGTTGCCATTCGATCCAGTCCACGTGGACGACATGGCACCGGTGGCACTGCACTCCACTGTCACGTCGCAGAGCGTACCGTATTCCGTGTCCATGCTGACGTTCACCCCGTTGCTGTCCATGCCGGTCATCGCCGGGTTGCTGAACTGGCCGGAATCATAGTGGCCGTATTCCCAGCGGCACCGCCTGTTCTCGTGCAAGACGAGGTTGAATCGCTCTTTTTCAGCCCCCCACGCGCCGAGCATCACGGGATACGTGTCGTGCTGAATGTAGTAGAACGACACTTCAGCCTTTACGCCGACCTTGCCGGCCACGCCGGTATCGACATAGAGGTTCGAGCGGGATCTCACCCAATCGACGAAGTAGTCGGGCGTATTCTCCGGCGTCGGCGCGGCGAACAACGTCGATATTGTCGCGCTCACCGCGATTGCCGACGCAGAGATGGCGGCTTTCCATGTCAGCTTTCTCATACTATTGTTTCCTTCCTGTTGTTGCCCATGCGGGCGGTTAGTTTAAGATTGAGTGTGAAACTCTTGCTGTTGTACGCTTGCTGTCGTACGCGGGAAAACAGCAAGCGTACGACAACAAGATGTGCGCGGACGGGTGAGCCCCCAAGATGGCGGCTTTCCCAGTCAATGGGTACGAAAACTTTTGTCCGCTAAAAACCATAAGCGTTATTTTAACCGTAAACTAAGCGGTTTGTCAATTACAAAGATAGATTATTTTTTGCGGAAATGACCGCGCCAGATCCGTCACGTTCCGACCTGTAATCTCAATTGTTCCAAACTGAAATATCACGCTACGGAACGGGCGGATGCGGCGGCGGAACGTTGACTACGTGACTTGGATACCGCCGGAATGCCCACAGATGTTACTGGTGCCGCCGAACCAGTACACACCCCTCTGCGATAATACGAGCGATAAGATCGCGACGCTTCATGCGAACTCCATCACGCCTGAACAGCATGGAACGGCAGATGGTATCTCCCCCTCAGACACCATGACGTTTATGCCGTTGCGAAGATCACGGAGCATATACTGCAGTTCATCAAGGGTGTCACCCTCCGTCAGATAATCCGGGTAATCGTTCCAATACCCGATAAATCCACCTTCCTTTGCGGGCCAGTATGTGTAAGGAATGTTCATCTTCTGTTTGCCCTTTCGCGGATATTGTACCATATTTCCGCGCAGACGTGTTGGATGAAAGAAACGAACACGCCCAGCGCGCTTGGCGACGGAACGTTGACTGCGTGACTTGGATGCCGTCTGAATGACCACAGATGTTACTATGCAAACCAGGGGCCAACCACTGGGCGGCCCGGAGTGGATGCGGCGGCGGAATGGTGGGGCGAGCCGTCCCGGCGAGCCGCCCGCCTTTACCAACGGTAGGGGCCGACCACCGGGCGGCCCGAAGATGTGGCAAAACCGGTTTTGCCACAACTGTTCCGAAGCGTAATATCACGGCGCGGGCTGCGATATTACGGCTCGGCGGGGTGGGATGTGGTAACGGAACGGTGGGGCGAGCCGTCCTCGGCGAGCCGCCGAGATTCCGCACCGTAATATTACGGCGCGGGCTCCAGAAGGACCGATCCATATCGGTGTCCATCTTGAACACGGGCACGAGGTAGGCGATTGTCACGCCGAGGTCCTTGAGGTACGGCAGCTTGGCCGCGGCGGCCTTCAGCGGGGCTGGATCTGGTACACCACGCCGCGCGTGAACCATTCCGGGCTTTTCCTCGCCCGCTGGTAGTGTACATGGCTGGCCGTCGCCGTGAACGCCAGCCCTGCGGCGACGATAGCCGAAACCAATCTTGTCTTCATGCCTGCTCCTTTTTGCTTCTGCCGTCTTGACTGTCGATGACGCCGTATGGAATCTTGCGCTTGTTTTCCACGGCGCGCACATTATACAACAATCCCCGCTTGCGGTGCAAGCGGGGAGTTGCGATTTACATTTTACGGGCACTTCAGCGAACGATCAACATGAAGCCCACAGACTCGATTGTGATCGTCGCGGTCTTGGTCGTACCGTCCGCGAACGCGAGAGTGACCGTCCAGTCGCCCTTCGCGTTGAACGTGAACGCCTCCGCGCCTTTGCCGGTCTTGTTCCACGTGGTCGCCTCGAGTCCGGCCCCCTCCGGCGGCGTGAACGTGATTGTCGCCGCCGTGGAGAGGTCGCCCGCCCAGTCGTCGCCCGAGTAGGCGACGAGCGGAACTTCGCTCTTCTTCAGCTTGCGGTCGGGGCCTTCGGCAAGGGTGTCCAGCGCCATAGACCGGCCATCGCCCGCCTGCCGCCACGCCGCGCCGAACGTCTCCCACGCGACGCCCACGAACGCAACGGAGCCGTTGGAGTTGTCGAGCCGCCAGAGGCCGTCGGACGACAACCCGCCCGCGCCGACGGCGAGCGTCGCGCCTCCCGCCGCCGCCGCGTCGGCGACGACCGTCGCCGTCATGCCGTCCGGCGCGGTGAGCGTGACCGTCTCGCCCGCCCGGTACGTGACCTGCTTCGCCGCAAGTTCGGCGGACGAAAAGCGAAGCGCCGCATCGTCCGTGTGGAGGTTGATCGCCACGGCGTCAGACGTCACGCGGAAATCCACAGCCTCTTCCTCGCCCTCGGCAAACGCCGCCGTCGAGAGGGTCGCGCCTGCCGCGACCACGCATGCTGCAACAAAGACCTTATGCCATTTCATGTCCGACCTCCCGCATCGTCAATCCTCAACGACGTGCGACACGCGGAAACTGCGGTTCCATCCCGCGCCGTTACCTGTATAAGAACGATGCGACGCACGAAACCCTCCTGTCGTCTTGGAATCCGCCGCCGTCCCTAAACCGCGGATTCGATAATTAGTCGATCCCGAAGCAGGGGTAAATGCATCCACGGTCGCATTACCGAGGTTGTTGAGGGTAGCACTGTCCCGGCACCACTCCCACACATTGCCCGCCGTGTCGTAAAGACCCCAGTCGTTCGGCAACTTCGAGCCAACCGCACTTGTGTAGTTTTTGCCCGCTTGTGTGCCGCCGGTGTTTTCGCTGCAGATGCAGTAGTCCGGCACTTTCTCGGGATCGTCGCCCCATGAATAGGCAGTCGTCGCGCCGGCACGTTGCGCAATCTCGAACATTGCCTCCGTCGGCAGGTCGAAATACAGCCCCGTCCTGAAGTTGAGCCGTTGAAAGAAACGGCTTTCCGTGCTGGAGGAGACAATAGACGTCGCAGGTGAGGTAACTCCTCGTATGTGAGTGACGTATGCGACCGTGTCCACGGGACGGTGCGCCACCACGTCGCCCGTCTTTGCCTTTGTCATACCCGAAGGATTCGACAGGCCGAGATTCGTGTATTGCTTCTGCGTGACCATGAACACGCCGATGTAGTAGTCCTTTTCGGTCGGCCAGTCCTTTCGGCTGTTCGTGGTCGCATAGTTCACGTCGTCGCCTGTCGGGTAGCCGGAGAGGGACGCAAGCGCGGCGGCGTTCGGTAGCTCGGCCCTGTCCGCCCACTTCGGCACCTTGCGCAGCACCATCTTGCCCTCCTTGTATTCGGCCACGTTGTAGCGGGCGTTGGAGGCGTCCTGCGTATCCATCAACCCCTCGTAGTAGATTTCGCCGCTCGCGAGGTTGACGATCATGTAGTCGTTGCCGCTGGGGACGTTCGTGGTGAAGAGCGTGGCGGAGATCGTGCAGTTCGCCGACCTGATTCCCGAGGGCGCAGTGAGCACCACGGAATGCGTCGTGCCGTCAGCGTCGCCTTCCGCGCTTGCGCCGACCGTGTAGCCGTGCAGCACGTGCGACCTGCCGCCGTCCGTGATCGTGAACTCCAAGCCGCAGTAGAGGCCGGTCGCCCGGTCCTGTCCGTTCGTCACTGTATAAGTGACGTCGATCTTGTTGTTCCACGGCCAGCGCTGCGCCGCGCTGTTCACGGTGATGCTCGGCTCTGCGGCATTCGCCGCGGCCATCGCGCTTGCCGCGACTGCGGCAAGGGTAATCATTTTATTAATGTTCATTGTCTGTTTTCCTTTCAGGTTTACGGAATTGTGGAAACGAAAATCACTTCGCCGCCTCCGGCGCGGGCTCCGGCTCCGGGTCCTCCTTGCCCTTGTGCTTCGCGGGCTGGGCCGCGACGTGCTTGTACTGTTCGACCACGCCGTACGCCGCCTTGATCACCTTCGCCACGTCCTCCGACGGCGTGATCATGTACAGCGCGTTCACGCGCTTCGCGCACTGGCAGAGAAGGTCCGCCGTCGCCTTGCGCAGTTCCGGCACGGAACCGTCCGCGCGCGCCTCCGCGCGTTCGCCGCGCTCCGCGTCGCGTTCGTCCATCGCCGTCCGCGTCGCCTCGTTCGCATCCCACAGCGCGGCGGCGACCTTGTCGAGCCCCAGCGTCTCCAGCGCGGCGCCGTTCTGCGGGTTCAAGAGCGCCGCCTGCAGACCGTATATGGCCTCCGTCTCCTCCGCCAGTTTGAGGCGGGACGCGCCCTTGTACTTCGTCATCTCGGAGCGCAGGGTGTTCGCCGCCACGTAGAACGGATGGTGCTGGTCGAGGGCCATGAAGCGCTCCCACGACAGCCAGAGCACGTTGAAGAGGACGTCGCGCGTGGCGTCCGCCTTGGAGATGTTCGTGGTCTCGTCGAACGAGCGCTGGCGGTTGAAGGCGGCGTTCAGCTCTTCGACCGTGCGCAGCAGCCGTTCGCCGACCTCCTCGATCGACAGCGCCTGCAGTCCGGCCGCGCTGTAGATTCCCGCGACCGCGGCCGCGTACGCGAGGAAGTCGCCGTTGGAGAGGCGTCCGCCCGTCCATTCGGGGATTTCAAGTCTAGTTGTTACAGGTGGCAGTGCCATGTTTTCCTCCTTTTTGCTTGTTTTTGTGTTTTTTCAGCTCGAAAAGGCGTTTTCGAGCATGTCGGTTTTGTCCCTGCAATTTGCAGGAAGATTTTCGACGCGCAACAAAATGTCCCTGCAAATCTGCAGGAAGATTTTCGACGTGCGACAAAGTGTCCCTGCAATCTGCAGGAAGGTTTTGTCGTGCGACAAAGTGTCCCTGCAATCTGCAGGAAGGTTTTGTCGTGCGACAAAATGGCCCTGCAAATCTGCAGGAGGGTTTTGTCGTGCGACAAAATGGCCCTGCAATCTGCAGGAAGGTTTTGTCGTGCGACAAAATGGCCCTGCAATCTGCAGGAACATTTCTGCACGGGTGGAAGACGCGAAACGACGGCGCGGCGACCTGAAAGGCCGCGCGCGCCGCGTGTATGCATCAAAACTATCAGACAGGGCTAGACTATAATTACCCCCCCCCCCCGCAAATCTGGGCGATTTTCGCAGTTATGGTCATTACGCCACTCATGCCATTTCCGCCTGGAGTTTCTTTACCTGCGCAAGCGAAAGACCGGAAAATCTTGCGATGTCCTTTACCGCGAGCATCCCGCTCTCGATCATTCGCTTTGCCGTCGCAAGCATGGTTTCGCGCTTGCCGCGAGCCTCGCCGCGCGCCTCGCCGCGCGCCTCGCCACGCGCCTCGATTCTTTCCATAGCCTCGCACATGTAGTGCCTCCCTTCTTCTGAATTCTTGAACTTGTAAACCTGTTTGCTTAGAACGTCGAAATTCATGTCGCTCGGGTCGCTGCAGTTGAAGTCATGCATGAGACGCCCAAGGTCGTCGTTTCCTCGCCACGTCCCGTTGGCATAGACGACGTGGGCGCCGTCGCCAAAATCCAGGCCGGACGTCCTGTCCATGCGGTCGAACACGTACATGCCCTGCCCTCGCTTCATCGCGGATGCAGAACGCCGCGCCCTCGCCTTTCGGGCGACGGTTTTGACCGCTTTCCGCGCTTCGCTCTGCATACGTTTCGACATATCGTTTCCGTCCGATTTCTCGATCAAGATGGCTATGTCCAACCGAGAAAACAATTACAGTATACCACATTTCATCGGACTTTGGGTTGAAAATTTAGTAGAAAACAGGTCTGACCTGATTTCTACTGTTTGGGCTCCCCCAACGCCGTCACACGATGCGGTCGCCCCAGACCGGCATGGCGGCCTTGAAGCCCGCCTCACGGAGTCCGCGCACCCTCTGGAGCGGTTCATCCTCGAACGCGACGCAGCGGTACTTGCCGGGGATGTGGCCGAGCTCCTGGTGGTGGAGCGTCAAAAAGAGTTTCGCCGGCATGGTCTCCCGCGCGGCCTTAAGAAAGTCGAGGCCGATGGCGCAGTGCCCCATGAAGATGTCGGGCTTGCCCTTCGGCTTCAGGTGGTCGTAGCGGTTGCAGTCGCCGGAGTGGAAAATCGTGAATGCGTCCGGGCCGTCGCCGCAGACGACCTCGAACGTCGTGACGGCCCACGGCAGCCACGTCTGGTGGTCGGCCGCGACGGCGTGGATCGTGACGTTCTTGAACTTGAACGTCTTGTCGAACTCCCGGCAGTACCACCTCTTGCACAGATAGAAGTTGGAGATGACGGGCTTGTCCGCCGCTCGCATGGCGTTGAGCATCCGGGGGTCGTGGTGGTCGCCGTGGTTGTGCGTGACGAGCAGAAAATCAAGATGCTCCACGAGACGCATGTCCTGGCGGTGGAACACGTCGATGCCGAACGCGCACGACTTCGTCTTCACCAGCACGCCCATGTTGTAGAGATACCAGATGGCAGGCGTGTCGCCCGTCACCTTCGTGGACGTGAACTGGTCGAAGACGCGGTCGAATTCCCTGTCGTACCAGCGCATGACCGGGAACTCGGCGTGGATGGCGTCGATGCGCTTCTGCGGCGTCTGGCTGTGAAGGCAGGGGAGGAACGCGCGCGACGTGGACATGCGGTCGAACGCGCGCTGCACGACGCGGAGCGCGGGGAGGCGTTTCGCGTCATCGTACATCCCCGTCGCCTCGAGCTGCCTGATCGCGCCGTCGAACTCCTCGTCCGTCACGGCCGCCACGTCACGCGCCGGGTCGGGGTCGTTCTTCTTCATGCGGCCCTTGACCACCTTGGTCTGCGCCGCGGCCACGCCGGCCGTCGCGACCGCGCCCAGGGCGATGAACGCACGCCTGCTGACCGTGCGACTTCCCGCATGCGGCTTTCCTTGCTTGGCTTTCTCTTTCATGGTTGTATTCCTTTTCCGATGGCCTTGCCGATTCCGGCCTTGCGCCCCTTGACCTCGAACGTGGTGCCGTTGAAGCTCCAGCCGCGGACGTTGTGCCTGGGACGGCAGTCGACGTGTGCCGGCTTTGCTGTCCTGAAACGGCAGTCCGAGAACGAGACGTTCTTTATGCCCGCCAATCGCGCGTCGGCGCCGATGGCGACGTAGATGGGATACCCGTCGCCGGTGACGGACATGTTCGAGAAGCGCACGTTCTCCACCGAAAATGGAAGCCACTCTGCAACCGGCGGCGGCACGAGACCGCGTCCGCGCGGCGGGTCCATGCAGTCCTTGCCCGGCGGCGGCTCGGCCGGCAGGAAGAACGAAACGCCGTACCTTGCCTGCGGCGAGACGATGTTGTTGAACGACACGTCGCGGATCGGGCCGTCCCCCGTCCAGCCGAAGCGGATCGCGCTCGCGGCGGCGGAATGCAGGACGCAGTTGTTCACGACCATGCGTTCGCAGGGCCTCGGCCTCTTCATCTGCTCCTGGTGCGTCCGGACGATGAACGCGTCGTCGCGCGACTCCACAACGCAGTCGGACACCACGACGTCGCGGCAGCCGCCGAAATGGAGGCCGTCGCCGTTCGGCACCCAGAAGGAGTCGATGCGCACGCCGCGCACGCCGACGCGGTCGCAGTCGAGGAACCACGTGCTCCAGCCGCACGGGTTGCGGATCAGCACGTCGTCGAGCCGCACGTCGCGGCAGCCGACGAAGAACACGCACCGCCCGGTGATGTTCGTGTCGCTGTTGCGCCGCCAGTGCGGCCCCTTCGGATTTTTGTTCCGGATGCGGTGGTGGAACTTCGCGGCGTTGCCGTCGATCGTGCCCGTGCCGGTGATGGCGACGTTCGTCTGGCCCACGGTGTAGAACATGGCGCGGCGGTTGAAGCGCGGCGCGCGCTCGGCGTTCCACACGTCGTTCGTCTCGAAGATCGGGTACTTGAAGGGATCCTCGCCGCCGAGGAGCGTCGCGCCGCGGTCGATGTGGAGATCAACGTTGTTCTTGAGGTTGAGCGTGTAGGTGACGTACTTCCCGCCGCCCGGCACGAGGACGCGTCCGCCGCCCTTCGCGGCGCAGTCGTTGATTGCCTTCTGGATGGCGGCGGTGTTGTCCGTCTCGCCGTCCGGCCTCGCGCCGTAGCGCGTCACGTCATACTCCGCGGCTTCATGGAAACGCGACAGGTTGTAGGTGCAGTCGTTGATTTCCCTCATGCGGCCGACAAGCGGCTCGTAGCGCCTGAAATCCCATGTCACCATGCCCTTGTTGGAGTCGCGGTTCGAGGGGTCGTTGCGCGGGTCGGTCGGGTCGTTGTCGCCGTACTTGAACCAGTGCCAGCCCACGCACGCGCCACCCTTGATCAGCTCGTTCACGAAGTTCTGGTAGAAGATCCCGCGCTCGTCCTGCGTGTGCACGAGCCAGCCGGCGCCCGTCGTGTTGGCGAGCCCCGAATCCTCGCCCTTCACGTAGAACTCCGTCACCATGAACGGCTTGCCGGACCACGCCTCCCAGTTCTTCATGTCCTGCATGTCGGGCTGCCAGCGGCCATAGTGGTTGATGGATACCACGTCCATGTATTTGCCCGCCACCCTGAAACATGCGGGGTTCTTCATTTCGGAATCCCAGATGTGGAAGCGGCAACCAAGAAACATGTGATTCCGGTCGTACTTGCGCAGGATGCGCGTGACCGTGCCGAGGTAGATGTCCACGCAGTAGGCGACAAAATCGAGGCGGTCCTCCTCCGTCACGTCGCGCATCGTGCAGCCGGCGCGCCCCTTGCGCGCGTCCAGCCACGCCTGCGCGGCTATGCGGTTGGCGTGGCCCTTCGGCCAGGCGGTGAGGCACTGCCAGAGCATTCCGCGCCTGAACTGCACCTCGTTGTCGATGAAGTAGCCGATGAGGTACGGGTCGTCCGCGTACTTCGCCACGGGCGCGATGACGCGCTCGGCGGTCTTCTCGAACTCCGGATCGAACACGAACGGGAAGCCGAACGAACTGCCGCCCGCCTTCACGCCCTTGAAGAACGCGGCCTCGCGTCCGGCCTTCTTCATACTGCGGTTGTGCGCCGCCATGGGGCTCACGATCACGGTGTACGGGATGCGCCCGGCCTGCCCCGGCTTCCCGTACGCCTTGTGTTCTGACCAACTGCCGAGGGAGTTGAATCCGCACGACTTGAGGAACGCGACCTCGGACGACACCCAGCCGTCCACACCGCCGAACCTGTCCTTGAGCGCTGCCTTCTGGCGCACCGAGCCGCCGGCGCCGGGTTTGAATCCAGCCACGGCCTTCGCGAGAAAGAGGTTGCCGGCGGGGTCCACCATCCACCAGTGCCCGTTGATCTTCCGCACGCGGAAGAAGCCGTCGGGGTTGCCCACGTGCGTGCCGAGCCAGCCGCCGTATTCGTCCAGCTCGGGGTCGGGCGACGGCGTGAAGCCGGGGATGCGGTCAACCGAATACGCCTCGTAGGATGTCCAGGGCTTCGTCGCGGCCCTGCGGCTCTCCACCCTGTGTGGCGGCGGCGCGGCGACGCATGCGGCGCTATACACAACCATAGCGGCTATGAACGTTAGTTTCATTGATGCTTGTATTATATCATAACAAAACATTGCTGTCTAGACTTACGTGAATCTGGCATCCAGTTGATTATGGAATTGTGGAATTATGCAATCAGCAATGTAAACAAGTTGAAAAGTTGAAAGGTTCCGTGGCAAACGCGTTCACGGACGGAGCATAATGAATCTGAACGCCTCGATCTCCGCCTCGGTCACGCCGCAGGCGAGGAGATACAGTTCGATCCTGCGGGCGAGCGGATCGCCGGGCTTGCCGTATTTCGCAAAGCCCGCGTCGAAATGCTGCGTGCCGCGCGCGTGCTTCGGATCGTCCACGCCGGGAATGGACATCCCGTTGTAGAACGTCGATTCCCAGTCGCGCTCCAGATCCTCCTTGCCCACGCCAAGCACGCCGTTCAGCACGTAGGCGAGCGACCCCGTGCGATCCGCCCCGCCGATGCAGTGGAAGTAAATCGGGTAGTTCTTCCTGTCGCAGAACACGCGGAAGTTCGCGGCCATCGTCTTCATGCCGGACGGATGGAAGATCCCGGCGTAGAACGGCGAGGAGCGGTTGACGAATCTGACCGAAGCCCCAAGCGGCGAACCCTCCATCGCGCCGGTCTCCCTGCTCCCGCGAAGGTCAAGGTCCGTCGTGATCCCAAGTACCTTCGTCATGTACCGCACGTCCTCGACGGTCAGCCGGATGCGCCCCCGGTCGATTCCCGACACGCTGTTCTCGTTGAGGCCCTGTCCGCGAAAGAGCATTCCCGTCCTGACGATGCGTCCGTCTACGGTCTTCCACCCGCCAAGGTCGCGCACATTCTCCGTCTTGCCCTCGAGCGCGATCCAGCGCGGCGGCTGCGCGGACGTCTTGAACGACGCCACAGGCGAGATTTCGCCGTGCTTCGTCCGGCCGCATTTGCACGATTCAGGATACGTGAAACCGCAGTCGTGCCCGGAACACGCCACCCGGCTCCACACCTGCCAGTAGTACGTGCGGCCAAGGTCGAGATTGGCGAAGGGAACCTCGTATGTCCAGACCTGCGCGCCGTACGGATCCGTCCCGCCTTTCCTCGCCCAGTCCTTCTCAAGCCACCAGTCCTTCGCGTCAGAGAGATCCGCCTTCGTGCCGATCCGGATGCGCCACGGCCCCTCCACGCCTTCCGCCGCCTTCCACTTCAATACGAGCGGACGCTGCCGCCGCCACTCGTTCCGCGTCGCGCGGGCATCGAGCGACTTGAGCGTTTTGTTTCTCTCTACGCGCGTTGCCCCGGCGAGCACCTTTCTCTGCGTGTCGGGGAGCAGTTCGAAAACGGCGCCGCCGGTTGGCGAGACGGGGAGTATCGCCGTCTGCCGCGAAAACGTCAGGCTGACCGGGCCGAGAAGCCCCGCCGGCGCAAGTGGACGCTGCGACGCGTCGAAGTTCCTGTAGTTGCGTCCCAGTATTCCGGGATGCGTGAAGACGCGCCAGTTGACCTTGCGCGTGTCGAGATCGCGCAGGCGGTTCGACCCGGTGCTCGTCACCTCGACTTCAAGGACGTTCTCGCCCTTTGCAAGCGCACCGGACGGAATGCGGAATCGGTACGGCGCCATGATGCGCGCCCCGAGGTCGTGTCCGTTCACGCGCACGCGCGCCGAATGGCACACCTCGCCGAGGTCGAGAACGGCGTCGCCCGAACCGTCGGCGCAGACGAACGAGGTTGTGTAGAGCACCGTCCCGCAGAACGGATTCTCGGACCCGTCGGCGTTTCTCGACCAGCTCGAAAGCGTCGTCATCGTCCGATCCTTCCACGCCGCCTCGGGTCCGCCGCAGACGCGGCGAAGCGTCCACGGCCCTTTGATCTCGACCGGCTCGCCGCAAACCTGCGGCGCACGTTCCTCCCCTGTGCCCGCCGTCCCCACGGGCGAGCACCACAGAAGGACGCTGCCTGAGCCTTCCAGTTCAAGCTCTACGGCGCCCGCCGACGTCTTCACCCGCCGTATCGTCCCGTCCATCGGGTCGAGCATCCAGGCCGACGCCATGGCCGCGCTCGGACGGAACGTGCCGGAAACCCGCTTCGCGGTCTGGTTGACGATGTAGTAGAGGACGTCTTTTCCCCGTCTCATGCGGCGGTAGGCAAGGCCCGACCTTCCGACAAACGGCTCGCGTCTGCCCACGTCGTCGATACTTGCGTTCCCGACGTCCTCCATTGCCTTGCGGACGGCGTCGGACTCCTCCGGCCTGATGAATCCCGGAACGTCCGAAGGCCGTTCGCCAACGCAGACGACCTTGTATCCGCTCCGCGCAAGTTCGCCGAGGCGCCGCGCCGTTGCGAGCGGAATCGTCTTGCACGGCGGAACGACGATCGTCGTGTAGTGCGTCTTGTCGCGGGGGGGCAGACCGAGCAGCTGCCTGTCGGACACGTAGTCGAAGGAAACGCCCGCGTCGTAGAGCCGCCGCGCGGCCTTGCCGAGTTCGGACTGCATGAGCCAGCCGCCCGCCTGGAGCAGGACGAACTGCTCCGAGAATCCTTCCGGCTTGCGCCATGTGTCGTGTATCGGCCAGTAGAGAAGCACGTCCTCGTCGGGCATGGACGTCTGGGCGATGGACTGATAGCGGGCGATCCAGTCCGAAAGCGTCCGCGCGTCGCGCCAGATCGGATTGCGCGGATTCATCTCCAGCGTCGCGTAGAAGCACCAGCCCGGCCACGCGACATCCGGCGGCGAGTAGCAGCATCCGTGGTAGAACACGTGGTCGACGCCTGAGAGGAACAGCTGGTCGATGAAGCGCTTGCATTCGCCGAGCGTCGCGCAGAAATGCTCGTCGATCCACGTGCAGCTTTCCGCCGAGACGAGTCCGCCGCCCCTCACGTGCGCGGGGGACGACGCGAACTTCGACATGAGAATGTTCCGCGCCGTGTTGAACATCTCGGTTTCGGGGATGTCGGCGGCGGCGTAGAAGTCCAGAAGGTTCGCCGGCGCGCCGTGCGCCTGGTTGCGCGTCTTCGCGCCGAGCCCGTGCGCCCATTTCGTCCAGCCCGCGAAGTTCTCCACGATCATGTCGGAAATCGTCTCGCGGTAGTCGTGCTTGACGCGCGCGCCGGCGTCGGCGTCGCCGATGCCGGCGAGTTCGGCGTAGTGGTCTTCCAGCGCGTACCCGCGCAGCCGCCTGAACGCGGCGGGGAGTTCCGGCGACCACGTCGTTTCGTGGTAGGCGTAGGAATCGTGGTAGAAGCACCTCGGACGCGCCGCGCCCGGACGCGCGAACGCGCGGTCGAACGGCTCGAGGAAGGTACGCATCGCCTCCTTCGAGCACGGGTCGATCATGACGCCCTTCCACGATTTGGGGGCCTTGTCGACCTGCCGGCCGGTCGGCGCGGCCTCGAGGCGCACCGTGCGGCCGTCCGCGTCCGTCCCGCGCCACAGTACCTCGCCGCCGGCAAGCGGCGCGTCGCCCGGCCCCAGCCTGTGGAGATTCCACACGCCGAGGCGGCGCGGGATGTGCGGGCCGCCGAAGTTCCAGCCGCACCCGGTCGTTATGTCCGCGCCGAGCCCCTTCGCCGCGCCTTTCGCCTTCGCAACGGAGAAGAGCCGCATCCATTCGTCCGAGAGATAGTCGACCGCCTGACGCTTTTCGTCGATGGCCTCGTAGATCGGGACGACGTGGATGCCGCCCAGCCCCGCGTCGGCCAGCTGCCTCGCCTGAAGGTCCAGGCCGGCTTCGTCGACGGCGCTGCCCATCCACCAGTTGTAGCACCACGGGCGCATCGTCGACGTGATCTCCGGCCACGCCGGCTGCTGCGCGAGCGCCGGCACGGCGCAAAGCGCCAGCGCCGCAAGCGTCTGTATCTTTTTCACAACTTCTCCTTTCAGGCTTCCTCCGCCGCAGAGGGCGCCATCACCTCACGATCAGCACCGTACCCTTGCGCTTCTCTGTTTCCAGCGCAAGCTTCGTGCCGTCGACGACGACAAGTCTCGTCTTCAGCCGCGACGGCACCGTGAACGCGTTGTCGTTGACAACCCGCACCTTGCCTGCAAAGCCGGCCGGCAACGCGCCTTCGGCCTCGATGAGGACGTTTGTGGCGTTGGCAAACGGCAATTCCGATCCGTCGCCCGTCACGGTGAGCGTCACCGTCGCACCGCCCGCGTACTCAATTCCGCCGATGGCGACCGGCGTCCCCGCCGCGCCGTTCGCGAACGTCGCGCCGGTGAGGTTGAGCGCACCCGCGCTCACAGCCACCGTGCCGTTCGTCCAGCCGGGGACGCTCATCGTTCCCGCGCCGATCTTGGACAGGGTCGTCCCTTCCGTGAACACGACGGCATTGGGCGAGGTGAACGACTTGCCGGAATCGACGTTTACGACGCTGTTGGACGAGACGTAGAACCCGCGGTTCGAGCCGAGGGCGACATCGCCGTGGACCATCAGCTGAGCACTATGCAGCTGCAATCCCTTCTCCGTGTAGGCATCCGGATTGCCGCCGATGTTCTCGGACGATGAAACGTGCAGGAACATCCTCTTGTCCGTCTTGCTCGCTGCATCCTTGACGGCGAGAGGGCCGGTGAAGCCGCTGTTGTCGCCCGTCGCGTAGAATATGCCGTCCGTGCCGGCACCGCTGTAGCGCGTGTAGTACACGGCACCAGAACCGACCATGTCCATGGCGTTCGTGCGGATTGGATCAGAGAAATGCCCGCGCGACATGATCACAGCCGGATTCGATTCCGGCGCCTCGATGCGGAGCGTTCCGGCCACGCTGCGCGCACTGCGGAAATTGCTGGAGTTGTTTCTTGCGATCCAGAAGTGGAGCGTCGCGCCGCTTTCGAGGACGAGGTTCGGCACGTACGCGTACATCACGTTCGACTGGAAGTAACCGCCGGACCTGACCGTCACGGTCGAATCTGGATGCGTCGAAATCGCGTAAAGGTCGGTTGAAAGGTCACCCGTCGGCGTCATGACGGTCATGCCTGCGGGTACGAAGTATTCGATTTTCGTGGCTGCAGTCTCCGCCGTCCACGTCCGCGGGGTTCCCGTCTCGTCCGTCCAGACGTTCGCAGTCGTGTACGCACGGTCGTTGGTGTTCAGCGTCCATTCTGGCACGTATTCCACGACGGACATCTTGACCTTGCCGTCCTCGATGGAAAGCGCCGCCTTCGTGCCGGGCGCGAACGTGAACGCACCGTCGTTCACGAACTGGAGGTAGTCCGCAACTCCATCGTCCAACGTACCGCCGCAGTCGATCAACGTCTTGACGTCGCCGAAATTCACCTCCGAACCGTCGCCTGTGACGACGATCTTCACCGCCCCGCCGGAAACCACAAGCGAACCGATTGAGGCCGGCGTCACCACGCCGTTCGTCACGCTTGCGCCGGTGATCTCCAGCGTGCCGGTCGTCACCTTGACCGTGCCGTTCGCCGCCCATCCCGGAAGGGAAAGCGTACCGCCGCCGATTGTGCCGATGCCCATTGAACCGTTTGACGTCAGGATGAGCGGATAGTCCGCGCTCTCGAACGACACGCCCGCCGGCACGGCAAACGTGCATCCACTCTTGACGCAAATCTCCGATCCGGCCGAGATGTTCTTGTTGGTGAAGTTGCTCGAAACATAAAGGCCGCGGTTCGCGCCGAGCGAGGAGTCACCAAGCGCGAAAAGCCTGACTCCGCCAAGAGCAAGCCCCTTTTCGATGAACGAAGAGGGATTGCCGGCTATGTTCGCGCTTTCCGTGAATGCGAACGCCAGTCGATTCATGCCATCGATGATCGTCTGGTCCGTCGTTCCGTCTATGCCCTTCATGACGAGCGGCCCGGTGAAGCCGCTCGCGTCGCCCTTCAGGAAGAGCACGTTCTGGTTGTAGGTGGACGCGGGATGCGTATAGACGAGCGCGCCCGAACCGACTATCGTCGTCGCGTTCGTCGCATGTCGCAACTGCCAGTTGCGCACAAAGAAGATTGCCGGATAGTCCTCGGACGCCTCGACGCTGATCGTGCCGCGGGCACTTGCGTAGTCCTTCTCGCTGAAACTGAGATTGGCATTGTCCATCATCCGCAGATATCCGACGTTCAAGTCGGCGACACGCGACTCGATCTTTGCCTGTGACGCAGAGGAGCCTCTCAGGATGAACGTGTCGTCCGCGCATGAAGTGAACGACCAGTTGACGGAACTGTCGCTGGGGGTCTTGAGCGTCTTCCCGGCGGGAATCACGTAATCGCGCCTCGTCGTGCTGTCGCTGGTCAACGTCTGCGTCGCGTTGTTCTCGTCCGTCCACGCATTCGCGACGGCATAGTTGCCGTTCCCCGTGTTGGTGGACGTGAACGTCCACGTGGGGCAATCGTCTTTCACCGTCATGACGAAATTCGTGCCGTTGAGAACAGAGTACATCGCCTTCTTGCCGGCGGGCAGCGTAAACGCGCCGTTGACGACGGGCGTCAGCGTGGAAAACGCATCGGGAAGCCGCGCGGCGGAAGTCAGAAGCGCGTACTGCCCGTCGGCAAGTTCGGAACCGTCTCCGGAGAGCGTGAGCTTCACCGTGCCACTGGTCATCTTCAATGTGCCGATCGAGGCGGGCGAAACCGCGCCGGAGGCGACGCTGGCGCCCGTGATGTCCAGCGTGCCGCCGGCCAGCCAGACGGTACCATTCGCCGTCCAGCCGGGAACGGCGAGTGTTCCGCTGGCGGACTTGTACAGGTTGTAGTCCGCGCTTTCGAATACGACCGGCGTCGCGACGGAGAAGGTTCTTCCGCTAGCAATCCCGATCTTCGAGCCAAGCCCTTCCGTGGCGTACGAGGAGTTTTTGCAGCTGTGCGAGGCGATATAAAGCCCACGGTTTGCCGGAAGCGCCACATTCCCCTGCACTTCGAGATAGACGCCGGCGAGTTCAAGTCCCTTCTGCATGAACACAGCGGGGTTTCCGCCAATGTTCTCCGCACTCTTGACGTAGAACGCCGTGCGACCGCGCGATATGCCGTCTGCAGGCAACTGCATCTTCACGGGACCTGTAAAGCCGCTGGCATCGCAGTCGTAGAGGTACAGACGCCCGTTCGTGGCGGTTCCTACACCGCCTGTGGTTCTCCCGGTATAGACCAGCGCGCCAGCACCCGTCATCGTCGTGGCGTTCGTCTGGGTCCCGTCGTAATAGTCCCAGCATTGGAACAGCGCAGGGTATTCTTCCGAAGCATCGATCCGTATGTATCCCAGAACCGTCTGGTACCATCTGGGACTGGGATCCTGAAGACCGAGAGAAAGTTTGGAGTTGTTCTCCATCACGAGAAGAGGCAGATACAGACGCCGCGCGGAAGACCGAAGATGTGCGACGGCGGTGGATGAGCCGCGAAGAATGAACGTGTCGTCGTTCGCCGTGAATCGCCATTCGCCGGCGTTGCCGTCGGTATCCTTGTGCGAGACGAGCGTCTTGCCGGCGGGAACGATGTAGTCGCGCGCGACCGTCGCGGCGGTGTCGAAGGTCCACACCGTACCGCTCGCATCCTTCCACGCATTCGCCGCATCATAGTTTGCCCTCTCGTTGCCGCCCGGATCACCCGTGCCCGAGCCATTATACGTCCAGACCTCCGAATGAGCGGCAAAAGCGGGCGAAGCCGCGAACACCGCCGCGAGCGCGGCACACATCAAGCGCAACCGTCTCTTCAAGCCATCTCCGCAGAGAGAAGCGGACGACTTGCTCCCCCTGTTGTTCTTCGTATTTTGCGAGCTATGCATTTTCGCTTCTCCTTGTTTCGGTTGTGCCTGCTTCCTTGCCGACGTACTGCACGGCGGCAAAATCCACGAGATGGCGCGTCTTGGAATCGAACGAAAGACCGATGAGCCAGATCGGACGTCCGTCGGCGAGATACGGCTCGGCGTATTTCTTCTCGCGTATCTGCGCGAACGCCTTGTCCACCGGCTCGTCCACC
>CACZDG010000081.1 GCA_902779865.1 uncultured bacterium | reverse complement strand
CTGCGTAATTCACCGCCGAGCCTTCTGATGATTGGAAACAACTATTTGAAACAACTTGCCTTTGGCGCACGGGCTAACTCGCCCGTGCCCATTTGCCGATTCTCAAACTACCACAATTCTGCTAATGTTCAAGGTGCGCCCGTAGGATATATTCTGGGTTTTTGCAATTGCCTCAATCTATAAAACGCAGTTGAAACGCCTGTGGCTAAAACCTATGCCCCAACTGCCGAATTTAGGTTTATTCAAACAGGCGCTCCACCGGAATTGCAAAATCGAGCAGATGATCTGTGCGAATGGACGGAGCAAGACGACCGTCATACACGAGCACGGTGCGAATGGACATATCCGAACGGAAACCCACGGCATCGACTTTGTCGTTTATCTCGGAAACCACGTCCAAACCGATGCTCTCACGGCGTTTGATCTCCACCAGATACGCCGTTGTCCGTGTCTGGAGCAGAAGATCGACCTGAACGCCGCCAAGCTCCGTAGATTTCGCGCGGCGATATGGCGCGGCGGACAGCAGCGACGCTCCGTCTATTCCGAGCATTGGAAGCAGTGCTCTGTAATTTGAGATCACGAGGTTTTCGAACTGAAGCCCCTTCATCACGTCCCACCCCTTCAGCTCCGCAAGCGATCCGCACTGGAAAAGTCCTGCTTCAACCTCCTTGGCGTGCGGCTCGATGTGGTGCAGGTAGAATCGCGCGTAATTGTCCTTGAGCCTATACCGCACGATGCGTCCCACCCTTCCCGTACAGGGGTTGACTCCGCCATCCTTCGCGACGAAACCGGCAAGTTCCAATTCTGAGAGATGTTCCACCAGATGCCCGTTCCGTTCAATGCCGAGCGTCTCCGCGATTTCGGCGGCGGATTTCGCCCCGTATGCGATCGCCTTGAGCAGCGCCTTTCGCATCTGCGACTTCTTCCCGAATATCTGGCTGAATATCTGGTTGAAGTCACGGAAGAGAATGCCCTCCCGCGTGAAACACAGCTGCCGGATGTTCTCGTCTGACGAAACGCCGGGATTGATCTCTTCAAGATACTTCGGGACGCCGCCGGTCACGGAAAGGACATCCAGAATCTCGCCTGTGGAAACGCGCTCCGCCGCCGTTCCCCAAAACGCCCTGCAGACTTGAAGCGGAAGTTCGTCAATGACAAAATCAAGCGAGTCGCGCCCGGCAAAGCCCGTCCCGTTCAAGATGTTCTCCGCAATCCAGCTTGAAACGCTGCCGCAAAGAACAAGGACTAAGTTGTTTCTGGTCTTGAAGAACCTGTCCCATGCGATCTTGAGCGTTCCGGCGAAGGAAACGTCATAGCCGCCCATCCATGAAATCTCATCAAGCAACACGACAAGACGTCCATCCCTAGGAAGCGAATTACCGAGCATCTGGAAAGCATGCAGCCAACTCGACACGGCCACGTCAGGCGCGTTCGTCTGCATGGACAGCTGTTCCATGAAACTTCGCAACTGCACCTTGTTGTTGACACCCTCGCCCGGAGCTTGTCCCTCAATTGAAATGAAATGGTCGGAAGAACGCCTTGCAAACTCCGCCACAAGCGTCGATTTGCCGATTCGCCGCCTTCCGCGAACCGTCACAAGGGAAGGCGTTGACTTCTGCCAAAGCCCATCCAGCCTATCTAAAATTGATTTTCTTCCTACGAACATCGCCTATGATCCTCAATCAGTAGGCGCTATGATATCACAATTTGGGCACGAAATCAACCCTGCGGCATATTTCGTGCCCGAAAATATTATGCAGATTTTGGGCACGAAACATCCCCATTGGGTACTTTCGTGCCCGTTCGGTGAATTGGCACACTTCTCAACGAACAGCGGCTCGCCGGGACGGCTCGCCCCACCCTAGCAACAAACTACCCCCACCCTAGTAGCCGCCTACCCCCACCCTAGCAATTCAACCTTTCAACCCTTCAACGGGTGCATCTGCGTTTTTCACCCATGCTTTTGAGATTGGAAACAACCAGAACAACTGGTAAAAACAACTTTGAAAGAGGTGCGCGGGCTAACTCGCCCGCGCATCTTACTACCTCATTATAGAAGCGGCAATCAAATATCGTGATTTTTAGCCGCAAAGATCGTAAAGGACACAAAGGCTTTGCGATCTATGCGTTCTTTGCGGCTCAACATATTTCATTGCCGAAGCAATAGAAATTGATAAAATTGTATCGTTTTAGATTAGCAGATGTGCTACGCTGCGAACTTCGCCTTCGACTTCGACGACGTCTGGAAGATCGACGAAGGGGAGACGACGCCGTACCTGCGGCCGTACATCGACACGCCGGCGTATCCGGCGTATCTGGGCCTGCCCGCAGACCCAGCGGACGACACGGAAGAAGACGCAGTGATCCGGGCGAACTACGACGCCTGGGCGTAGCGATACGGCTCCGACGCGCTTGGCGCGTACGAGGCGGCCTTACCTTCTCGACGTCGCGCCGGCGGCGACGCCTATCGAGCTGCGGATCGCGGGCATCGAGGTGGTAGAAGGCGGCGCGCGGGTGCGCGTGGTGGCCACGGCGGGCGGCGAGGCGGTTGACCATTCGCAGATCAACGGCATCATTTCGGTGTCGGCGGGCGACGATCTCGGCGCGCTCGCGCCGAAGGCGGCTTCGGGCATCACGTACAGCGAGGGCGAGGCGACGATCTTCGTGCCGGCTTCGGCGGGCCGGTTTGTGAAGGCGGTGATCGGCGTGGCCCCGCCGGCGGCGGAGTGATGGGGACAATGGGGACGGTGGGGACTTTGGGGACGATGGCGACGGCCAGCCACCCCAAATGATCCCGCTGGTCGCCACAGTCACCACAGTCGCCAAAGTCCCCAAAGTCCCCCTTCCCCAAAGTCTATGCACCTTGAACCTGCCAGATGTTGGCGGCGGCGCCGTACCGATCGATAAGCTTGTCGGCGTGGCGGACTTCGGAATGGGTAATCTCGGAGCCGCCGTAGGTCGGGTCGATCTGACCATCCTTCCAGTGTCTCTCGTTCAGAATCCAGTCGGGATTGCCGAAGTCCGTAAGGTCGCGGTTACTCATGTGGAAGAGAATAGGTTTGTTCTGCTCCTTGAAGAAGTCCAGTCCAATTTTGCTCGTCTGCCGGAACGTGGCGTAAACTAAGACGTTCGCAAAGAGCAGATAGGCGGTGGTGTTCTTCGCGACTGATTTAGAATACTTGGTGGGCAGTTCGGCCTTGATCGACGCCTCAAACTTTTTCTTCGCCGATTCAACAGGGATGTTTAGCTCTTTGGCCTTTTCCTTGATGAGCAAATCGACCAGCTTCTTGATATTTTTTTCGTCCTGGGCCGTGCGGGGCCATGTGGACTGATCGAAGAACGCCTTCATCTTGGCTTTCCGCACGGTCGCGTCCGGCTCGTTGTAGGCCTCGACGTATTCCCTCAGCTTCGTGCACAAGGTGTTGATCATGTCTTCGTTCAGCAACTTCGCGAATTTCGCGGACATGTTCTTGATGACGAAATGCCGGAGCGCCCTTTCGGGGTTCAGCTTGAAGTCCTGCTTCCAGCCGGTCTGCTTGACGCCGTCGTCCTGTCCCTCGGGCTGATGAAGATAGCCGTAGAGCTTCTTCGGGATGTCGATCTTCGTGGCGATTTCCGGATTGGAGATGAAAGTGCGCCACTTCTGCAGGTCTTCTTTATCGACCGTGAGATATTCGTTGTCTTCGTAGTTCATCATTTCTTCATTGGGCTTGAGGTCGCCGCTGGCGATCTTACTCATGAGCGCGCGGTACGTATCGGGCTCCATGTTTTTAGACGTGACGCCGAGGAAGGTGTTGTAGGTGTCGATCTTGTTGAGCCGTATGGACTTACCGGTTCGCTGGGCCCGGAGGGAGCGGTTGACGGCATCGACGACGCCAAGTTCCTGGATCTTGTTGCGCGGTTCGCTGTGGCCGTAGTTGCCCACTTCGATGACGCCGTTTTCGTCGCCGGAACGGGCCTTGGCGATCTCTATCAGCTTGTCGTAGGTGTTGCGCACGAGTTTGTACTCGGTGCTCTTCATCAGGTCGTTGACCTTGTTGGTCAGCTCCACTGCGCGCGGCTGGGTCGTGAGGTCGTTGCGGTGTACCCAGTTCAAGAAGCCCCCTATCAGGAAGCCGGTGTAGTTGCGCTTCATCTGGAGATGGGTGGCGCCATCTTCTCCGGGCACGTAGGTGACCTTGTAGGTTTTCGAGCCGATGCGTATGCTGCCCTCGTTCTTGAGCTGGTCGCCGTCTCCTGTGCGGAGTTTTTCGACGATATTGAGCGCACTCAGGTGCGAAAGGTCTGAGACGGAAATGTCGGGACTGGCCATTGGGGACCTCCTTGTCTTAATTGCCTGCGGACGCGGCGTCGGCCTTGGCCTTCGCGGCGACAGCCTCCTGGTTGTCGAGAAGCGCCGAAACCGCGCCGTATGTCTTCATGAAATCAGCGAAGATGTCCGCGAGCGGCCTACGGTTCAGGGCCGACGGCGTCGCCACCTCGTACATCACGACAAAGCCGCTTTCGTCGTCGCGTCCGACCACAGGCGAATTGCCGCCGCGATGGGCGGGGTCGAGCGCGAGGGAAAGGAGGTCTAGGATCGTCGAGTAGGTGATCGGGTCGGGCAGCTCCTCGCGGACCACGCTGGAAAGCGTGAGCGTACCGTCGTCCTCGTTGGCCTTGATGTCAACTGCGGCCAGCTTCGCCAACTCAAGCCGGCAGACGCCCTTCTCGTCGAAGGAGAGGTCGAGGCCCATTCCGGTGCCGAAGTCCCGGAGAATCTCGTCGAGTGTTCGTGTTAGCATATACGTATCCTTTCTGCTTTTGGTTGGTTTATGAAGATTTCTCGGGGCTATACCCATAGCCTCGTTGTCGCGTCGGCGAACGCCATGGGTGCTTCGACTTGTTCGTCGAGCAGCGCCGTGACGGCCTGGCGCGTCGTCATGAAGTCGGTGAATGCCTCCGAAAGCGGCGTCCGGCGCAACGCCGATGGCGCGAGCACTTCGTAGATGACGACTAGTCCGCTTTCCGCGTCGCAGCCGACGACAGGCGAGGCCGCGCCCCGGTCGTACGGGTCGAGCGCCAGCGCCAGAAGGTTCTGTATCTGGTCGAGGCTCATGGTCTGCGGCATCGCGTCCCTCAGCGCGCTGGAGAGGGTGAGGCTTGAATCCTCCACGTTCGCCCGGATGGCGACGGGAGTCTCGTCGTCCATTGTCAGCACACAGGCGCCCTTCTCGTCGAATGCTAGCTCAATTCCAAGCGCATCGCCGAAGTCCGCGAGAACCTTTTTGAGATCAATATCCAGCATCTTCCGTTCCTTTCTTGTTCTTCTCCTGTTGTGGCGCCTTGTCAGGTCCGTACTGCCGAGGACGCCATTCCTGATGCGTGGTTATGCGTCGTCCTCTCCAAGATAGGCGTTGATGTTGATAGTTTCTTCCAGGTCGGCCTTTACGACAGCCTCCATGTTTGCTTCGCGCAACTTTCGCAGGTTCTTCTGCCCGCTGGATTTTTTAAGCTCCTGGAAGACTATATTGAGCCCGTTGAGCAAAGCCGCTTTGTTAATCCCGGCATTGCCGCTTCCCGCCTTGGCCTTACCCGTCTCGACCTTATCCGTCTCGACCTTACCCGTCTCGAGCTCTTCAGTCTCGACCCCACCCAATTCGAGTTCGTTGATGGCCTTCATGATATCGTCGTCGTCGGCATCCTTCTTTATGCGAGGCGGCTCGGCCATGAGCGAATTGTAGTCGGCGATAGCGTTCAACACGCCTGTCGCCTTGTTGACTAGGGCTTCCTTGTCGAGGCCGGTATCTATGGTGAGGGTGTTCTGGTTGCCGAGCGTGATTTGGGCGAGGATATTGCCGTTTTTATGAAGCGTGAACGTGACGGGGACCGCAGTCATCGTGAGCGGTTCCGGTTCCTTGTCCTTCACGACAAACGCCATAGGGTTGCTCAGCTTCGCCAGCATTTCCCTGGCAAACATCTTGCTGACAGGCGTGATGCCTTCGACATTCCCGCCGAAATGCAGAACGTCCAGCACGTTGTTGACCGCCTTGTCCGCCGTGGTCTTCAGCTTGGCGGCGGACTGGGCGTTGATCTCGTCGCGCGCCACCGTGCGGTTTTCCATCTCCTGCTTGTCCACGCCCCTGTAGATTTCGGCACTCGTCTTCAACGCGGCCATCGCGTCGCCAGGGATGCCGAGCTTCTGCTTGACCGTGTTGATCGCATCCTTCGACAGCCCCTCCTGCGACAGCGCCTTGCAAAACGCGAACTTGACCGCCAACGCCTCCTCGGAACTGATCTCGGTCCGGTTGAGGATCGTGAACGTCTTGTGGTTGTTCGTGCGGTAAACGCTCTTACCGTCCGAACTGAGCTTCATCTGCCCGATGTTGTACGTACCGCTGGACACCGAGTTGAACTTGTCCAGCGATATGTTCAGGTTGCTGAGGTTGATAGCCATTTGAGATTCTCCTTCCTTGATGTTCTTCTGCACTGCTTACACGCGAATCCCGGAAAGGTTACACATGCATCCTTTGATTTTTCCCTACCATCCAACACAATTATAATACGCTTTGCGATCTTTGCGTTCTTTGCGGCTAAAAACCTACTCTGCAACTGCCGAATTTAGGATTATGCAATGCGGATACGAAGGCAATACCACAATCTTACGATTCGTAAACAACCTTGTAGCCAATTTTCTTCGCGAGCGCCTCGACGCCCTTCTTGAAGTCGCCGAGGAAAGTGACGCGGTGCCAGCCGAACTTGTTCCACTGGAGGTACGCCTTCTCGAAGTCGCCCGTCACCTCCACCACCATCTTCGTGCGGCAGCCGCGGTCGTCGGGGTCGTTCGAGAACGAGCGGCCGGTCTGCAGCGCCACAAGACGCTTGCCTATGTCGAACTGTACGGACGTGACGGGATAATTCCGGGGCGCGAGGGCGCGCACGGACGCCCCTTCGCGGTCCGCGCAGTGCGTCTCGATCTCGAACGGCGACGCCTCGCTCTCCACGCCCAGCAGCTTGCGTGTGGAGACGCAGTGCGCGAACAGCATCGCGCGCCGGGAGCTGTCGATGGCGGGATCTGAGATGTAGCCCATGCGTCCCTTCGTCATCGCGTTGAACACGATCATCACTACGGTGGAGCGCACGTCGTTCTCGCACGTGCCGAAGAGCCCGACGTCCTGCAGCTCCATGAAGCCGAGGCACGGATACGCCTTCAGCTTGCCCTGATAGCATCCGCCAAGGCAGTTGATCGTGATGGACACCGCTCCGCGGTCCTTGAGCACCTGTTTCATCGCGAAGAACATCTTCGCGCAGCCGAGGAGCGTCGCGTCCGTGACGCCCGCGATCTTGCGCGCCGTGCGCTTCCATTCGTCCACCTTCGGCTGCGCGACGGCGTCCGGAATCTTCTCCCACGCGGCGTTCAGCTCGGCGAACTTCAGGTCTTCCACGACGATGCCGAAGTCCTTGAGGATCTGTGCCTTGAGCTTGGCGGGGCAGCCTTCCACGGAAAGAATCTTCTTGCCCTTCACGGCGGCGAGCGTCTCTTCCGGCGTCAGACAGTCGAGCGGGCCCTCCACGGGCTTGACGCCGCTCTCCGGCGGCGTGTGGGAGAGACGGTAGTCCGTCGCGGCCTTGACGAAGTCGTCCGCCGTGCCGTACTTCAGCTTCTCGAACGCGCGCGCCGCGCCGATGGTGTCGTTGAAGTCGAGCGAGCTCATGAAGGCGTAGTTCGGCCACTTGCGCTCGATCAGCGTGGAGTTGTCCACGTCCCATCCGCCGATGCCGGAGTACGGGAAACTGCAGAAGAGGAGCGGCTTGAACGTCCGCGCGATCGGCGAGATGCAGCGCACCCAGTTGTTCAGCTGGATCACGAGGTAGCCCTTCACGTCGCCGGCTGCGTTGTCCTCGGCGACGATCGTCTTCGCGGTGGGTATGTCGCTCGCCATGCACGGGACGAACGCGACGCCCTTCACGGCGGCGTTGAGGGCGTCCGTCACGTTCTTCATCACGGGACGGAAGTCGAAGCCGATGTGGGGCCAGGTCTTGCGCTTCTGCACCTCGTCGAAAGCGGCGAACACGAGGCGCACCTTCACGGCGCCCGTCTTGTCGGGAATCGCCCCGGCGGGCGTGGGCGCGGGAAGAGCTGCCAGGAAGTCGCCGAACTCATGCGCGGAGACATTGCCTGCGGTGACCGCGGCGAGAAGGCTGTAGATGAAATCCCTGCGCCCGCATCCGGCACAGAAGTTGGATACTTCGTTGTTCATTTTCAGTTGCACTTTCTTGTAGCCCTTGTGGGCGGTTTGTTTAAAGGTTTGGCGTCATTTGCGATTTACCGTTCAACGTCGTTGGCCTCCAAATGGAAGATGACTGTATGATAGCACATCCTTCGATGATTTGTCAATCCCCCCAGCCACCCCCGGCCACTGCAAAGCATGTGTCCTTTACACTCGTTCACCATACCAACGCAACCCCCACACGTCGGTCCCCATTGGCGTACTAGCACCAAGTCACGCACGGTGTGGCGCAAAGAAGGTCATGGACGTTTTCTTGTATTCCTTAGTGGAAACGAGAACCGTCGTTGCGGGAGCGCTTCCCACGATCTCCGAAAGCGCCACGTGGAGACTTGCATGTTGCGCTCGTACTTCGTCCTCGGACGTACAGTGGACCATTGCGAAGAGGTTGTAGGGGAACGTTTCGGCTGGCGGACGCTCGTAGCAGTGCGTCACTTCGTCGCGTGATGCAAGAGCACGTCCCGCCCCGGTGGTGTCCCCTTCCACGCGCCAGCAGCACATGCCGTTCGCCACATACCCCGCCTTGCGGTGTGCGAGCAAGAGACCTATGCGCTTCAGGCGTCCGCTCCTACGCCAGAGTTCAAGCGTGGAGAGGAGATGCCACTCCTTCATCCCCAGCTTTTCCGCTAGTGCGGCGAAGTAGTCGGGACGCACTTCCGTATCGCCCTGGAGCGCGCCAATCACCGCCATGTCGCGCACGTCGATGGGAGCACCGTCGTCCCCGGTGTCCTCGTCGCGCACGCGCGTCGCCGTGCCGAACACGACGTCCACCTTGTAGCGGCGCGTGGCGGGAAGGAAGTGGACGGCACATGGCGAGAGACGTGTGCGGATTTCGTCCGCCATCGCGTCGAAAACATCGGCCGGATAGGAAAGCGTAAACCAAAGATTGGGAATCGGCGCCGGTGCGGCGTCAAGCGGTTCGCGGAGGTAGCAGTGCGTGACTCCGGCAAGAGGGGTTATCTTTGCGGCGGCTGCATCCAGCTCGCCGGACGGCACCGCGGCGGCGCACAAGACGGATCTATACCCAAGGCGGCGCGTATCGAACACCGCCCCGAAACGGCGCACTATTCCCGCATCACGGCATTTGGCGACGAAGTCGATCAGCCACTCTTCCGTGCAGCCAAGCTCGCGCGCGACAGCCTCGAACGGCCTGGCGCACAGCGGGATGCCGCGCTGGAGTTCGGCCAAGGCGCTCTCTTCGGCGGGGACGAGGGTCACTTCTTCTCGGACCCCTCCGGGCGGTTGTACGGATAGGAGACGACGTCGTCAACGATCTGGCGAGCCATGTCCTGCGCGATGCGCTGCGCTGCGTTGCGCTGCGCAGTGAGCAGGTCGCCCTGCACGAGGAACGTGGTCTCGGCAGTGTATTGATGGTTGGCCTGCAACACGCGTCCGGTGTCCTTGTTCACTATCGACACCTCCGCCGTCACGAGGTAGCGGTATTCTGATGCGCGCGAACCGTAGGCGCGGTCGTAGGAGACAGGATGGCGGCTGGCCTTGACGATGGAACCCTCCACCTCGATGGACGCGCCACCTGAACGGCGGATGGAGAACGTACCCTCGCGCTGGAACTCGCGAAGTACGTACTGGGTTACGATCGGCCCAAGTTCCGCGCTGGCAGTGCGGTTCTCGAAAACCGGCACGGCGACCGTGCGCATTTCATCGGGAACGCGCGAGGTCCACCTGTAGTTGGCGCAGCCGCAGATGCAAGCGGCGGTAAGCAGGACGGCGCCTGCACGAAGAGTATCTTTAATCATTTTTCCTGTTGCCTTGTTTGAGTTCATTGATACGCGCGCGGATCTCGTCCGCGTGCGGGGAAAGCGGATATTCCCTGAGGAAGCGTTCCCACGCGGCGGCGGCGGCGTGAGGCGTGCGCTGCTTGGTGTCGTAGAACTTCGCGTGGTTGTAGGCGTCCGCCTCCAGGTGGCGTTCAAGCTCCGCCAGCCACGTGGACATCTCCTCGGCATGGTCGTGGCGCGGATGCTCCGCAAGCATCATCTTCAGGTACTTCGCCGTGTCCAGGCAACGCGGGATGTTGTAGGAGAGGCGCCTGCAAAGCCACATGCGTGCCTTGGCCTGAAGGTATATGGCGGCGTCCGCCTCCTTCGTCTTTGGAAACTTCATGATTAGCTGGTTGTAAACCTGCACGGCCTCCTCGTACTGGTCGTCCTGTTCGCGGAGGTCTGCGATCTTCAGCATCGTCTCAGGTACGAAGGACGCGCGAGGAGCGCGGCGCACGACGGACTCGTAGTGCTGCCTCACCTCACGGTTGGAGGTGAAGGAGAACCCGAACATCGTCTTCTTCTCCTTGATCATCAGGTTGGTGAGCTGGTACATGTATTCCACTGCTTCAAGGTACGAACACTCGGCAGGGTAGAAGTCGAGCAGGTATTCCAGCTCCTCGATCGCCGAGTCGTAATCCTCCTGCTTGGCGTAGATCTTGGCCATGCGCAGCTGCGCAAGGGGCGCCTCCGGTGCGGCGGGCCACTGCTGCACGAGCGCGTCGCACGCGCGCCTCGCCTTGCGGAGCTTGCCCTCGGTCTCAAGGGACTGCGCTAGGCTGTACTGCTCCGCAGCCGTATCGCGGTCCACCCAGTTGAACCAGCTCTTGTCCTTCTTCTCGGGACGCTGGACTTCGTCGAGATCGTCGAAGCCTGGATACGCATCCGTCGCGTACGGCGAGTTCGCGGCGAAGGTGGAACCGGCCACGCCCCTGTTGGGCGCCGCCTCTGCCGCAACACACGCGCACGCCAGAAGCGCAAGTGCGGCTTTTCTGTTAAAAACAATCCTATTCATAGAGGGCGAAGATTATACCATATTTTCCCCAAGCCGTGGGTAAAAAACGCACGGCGTCTGATAATGCTTGATTCGCGGCGCGTTTTTTGGTTTAATTTTCAGCCGTATGACATCAGCCCCGTTACCAGGGACCTTCGAGATCCACGCCAGCGACGCGCATTCGCGCGCCCGCGCAGGCTTGCTGCACACCGCGCACGGCGCGGTGGAGACGCCTGTTTTCATGCCCGTGGGCACACAGGCCACGGTGAAGGCGCTGGAGCCGCGCGACCTGCGAGAGAACGGCGCAACGATAATCCTCGGCAACACCTACCACCTCATGCTGCGTCCGGGCATGGAGGTGATCGCGAACGCCGGCGGCCTCCACCGCTTCATGGGCTGGGAGCGTCCGATTCTCACCGACTCCGGCGGCTTCCAGGTGTTCTCACTCGCGAAGATGCGCAAGCTCACGCCTGACGGATGCTGGTTCAACAGCCACATCGACGGACGCCGCGTGTTCCTCGGCCCGCGCGAGTCGATGGAGGTGCAGCGCATCCTCGCAAGCGACATCGCGATGGTGTTCGACGAGTGCCTGCCGTGGCCCTGCGACGCCGCACGCGCCGCGAAGAGCGTGGAGACGACGCTCGCCTGGGCGAAGATGTCCCTTGAGGCGCCACATGCGCCCGGGCAGCTCGTGTTCGGCATCGTGCAGGGCGGCGCACACGACGCGATCCGCCGCCACTGCGCGGAGGAGCTTGCGGCGATGGACTTCCCCGGCTACGCGATCGGCGGCGTGTCGGTGGGCGAACCGGAGGAGACGATGTACCAGGCGGTCGAGGCAAGCGTCCCCTTCCTGCCCGAGTCGAAGCCGCGATACGTGATGGGGCTCGGCGTGATGGGACAGATGGTCGAGTGCGTCGCGCGCGGCGTCGATATGTTCGACTGCGTGATCCCTACGCGCGTAGCCCGCCACGGCACCGCCCTTACCCGACACGGCAACGTGGCGATCAAGGCGGCGAAGTGGGAAAAGGACCTCGGCCCCGTCGAGGAAGGATGCGACTGCTACTGCTGCAAGAACTTCACGCGCAGCTACGTGCGGCACCTTCTCCACGCCGGAGAGATCCTCGGCGTGAGGCTGCTCACCATCCACAACGTACACCGCCTCACCGAGTTCATGCGCGAGATGCGCGCATCGATACTCGCCGGCGCGTTCGACGATTTCCGCAAACAGGTCAAGTCAGACCAACAACAGAAAGAAGAAACAACATGAAACAGTTCCTATTCGCACAGGCAGCAACGCCTGCCCCGACCGCCCCCGCCGCTCCTACGGCTCCGGCTGCGCCCGCAACCACGGTTTCCGCCGCGACTACGGAAACAGGCACCGTACAGCCCGTCGGCGACCAGAAGCCCCAACCCCCGCAACAGCAGCAGGGTGGACTCGGCATGTTCGTGCCGATGCTCATCATCTTCGCCCTTTTCTACTTCCTGATGATCAAGCCGCAACAGCGCAAGGAGAAAGAGCGCCGGAAGATGATCCAGGAACTCCGCGCAGGAGCGAAGGTCGTCTTCGCTGGCGGACTCATCGGCAAGATCGTCGAGGCGAAAGAACATACGTTCATGATCGAAATCGCGGGCGACGTCGTGATCGAGGTCGCGCGCAATGCCGTGCAGGGACTCGCCTCGGAGGAAGCACCGGCGGAATCGGCGAAGTAAGGAACACCAAATGGCATTCACGCGGGGAAGATACGGCGTTGAACACAACCGCCGCCCAGACGATGAGGAGACTCACGGACTGCGGCGGCTGGTGGTTTCGCTCGTCGCCATCTCGGTCGTCGCGTCCATCGCAGCGCACTTCATAATGAAGCAGAAAGACGCTGTGGACGTCGAGATAGAACCAGCTCCCGCCCCGCGTCCAGTTGAGAAGCCAGTTGAGAAACCGGCTGAAAAGCCCGTTATTCCCACACCGGCACCGGCTCCGGTGGCGCCCGCACCGGAGCCGGAGAAAACCGAGAAGATGCTGGATAAAATCCGCCAGCGTCCGACAGCCGAACGCGTGCTTCTCGAAAAACTCGCCGCCGCAGAAAGACAGGGAGACGCAATGATCGCAATCGACACGATTGAACGTCTGTGCGCACGACCTGCGGTGGCGGACCTCCATCCACAGCTCCGGGAGCGTCTTGGAAAACTCAACATGGCGCTTCTCCTTTCAGGACGCTCCACGCCCTGGACCGCGCTCGTCACCGTGAAACGCGGCGACTCCCGCGAGCGTATCGCACGCGACCACCGCACAACAGGCGCCGCTTTGGAACGTCTGAACGAAAAAACGAACTGGGCGCGCATCCGCCCCGGCGACGTGGTGCGCGTGCTGCAAAACCCAAGGGCGGTGCTGGTGGTCCACAAAGGACTCGGCTTCGCCGACCTCTCCCTCAAGGGCAAGTTCTTCAAGCGCTTCTATTTCAAGGGTGGGAAAAGCGCTGATGCGGGCGTTTACCCGATTTCAAGGGAAATCGGCAAGAACTTCCGCACCTATTTACGCAAGATGGAAATCACCTTCTCGCCGCCTGATCGGGCGGATCTCGAGATGTTCCTCGCGCCCGATTCAAGCAGCATTACGGTATCAGACCAGTGACCGGTCAGAGGCCCTTCTCGGCGCGAATGCGCTTAAGCGCGATCTGCACGGCGCACGGTGTCTCCTTGCCCGTCCAATCCTGCGACTCTACCCACTCCTCCGCCGCGAAGAGTCTCTGCGCCGCCTCCTCGTAGGAGACGCCGCCAAGCTCCACGAGCAGGCGGATGCCGCGGTCGATCAGCTTCTTGTTGGAGATCGACACCCAGCTCATCCAGTTCCCTGCAACGCGCCCCATGGCCGCCATCGTGCCCGTGGAGAGGTTGTTGAACGCGAGCTTAACCGCAAGGTGTTTCCATATCTCAAGCGGCGAATCCGCAATCGGGAACGGGAAGCCGAACTCGACCTTTTCCGGCCATGCAGCAGCAAGCTTGTTTGCTGCTTCGACGAATTCCGTCGTCTCGCCCGGAACACGCAGGATAACGGCGGCGGCGCGCTCGTAACCCTCGATACGCTCGGGCGCGGGCTCGTTGCCGATCATGTACGTGACGAGGTCGGAGTACTTGATGAGCGGCGGCGAGTCGATGAAGCGCTGCGGCATCTTGAGCGAACGCGCGTCCTCGCTCGTGAACTCAAGGCAGCGCGGTTTGCGGCGCATCATCTCGTGCCAGCACGCCTCCGTGGGGAAGAGCGGGTTCTTCACGAACGCCCAGCTCTGGGCAAGGTGCTTGTCGCGGCGCGAACGCAGCGGCGGCAGCATGAACGTGGGCGAACGCTCGGTGTTGTCCGTGAAGAGGTCGAGCATGCATTTGTCGGCGAGATACGTGATGCGTCCGTGCTTCTCGTATATCCCCTTCTCGAACTCTATCGCCTTCACGAGAGCGGCGCGTCCGCTGGGCGACTCAAGTCCCGCGAGCAGCTGCTCGAACGCGATGGTGTAGTCCTTTGCCGTCTCCTTCGCGAAACGCGGCATCATGCGGCACAGCGCGGCCTCGAGCGCGCATGAGCCGAGAAGCTGCTCGCTGGACGTCGCCTGCATGCGGGTGGACCCAGCGAGCGACATAGACCCGCAATAGATGTCAAGCACCGTCACCTTGGGATTGTCGATCGCCTCGCGGCAGCGGTCGAGGTAGCCGCGCAAGAGGTCCGCAGGGTTGTTGAACACGAGGAAGCACGTGGCACCGTGTTCGGCGGCATACTTGAGCGTGCCGAGCACTGACGACGTTTCGCCGCCTTCGGTGATTGCCACGAAGGTATCGCCTTCACCGACGTTGAGTGCGGCAGCCTGACGGCGTCCGCCCTCGGCGAAGTCCTCGAAGAACTCCACGGACTTGATGAGCGCGAAGTCGCCACCCGTCATGATCGAGGCGGAGCGGTCGGCGAGCGCGCGTTCCTCTGGCGTAAGTTCCGCTGCGCGGCGGTGGAAGAAGTCGCGCCACATGGATTCAAGCAGGATGGAGAGACGTCCAGTCGCGCCGCAACCAGAAAATATGATGCGTCCCTTCGGCGCCTTGAGCGTACGTACCATCGAATCGACTAGCTTCTCGAACTTCTCGCCGGCGAACACATGGCGCATCGTGATCGGGATTTGCCTGTCGCCGCGCTGTAGGCACTGCACGCCAGCGAGCGTGGAGCGGGCGAAGTCCTCCTCCAGCGTCGCAGTGATCGGATTGGACTGCTCCGTGGGGAGGAATCCAAGGTGGAACTGCTTCTCGTTGTCGATGAAGTCCCTCGCCTTCGCCTTGACAGCGGGAGAGCATTCGAACGAATAAGCGGACATGGCCGCGCATACGCAGCCGCACATTAGGATGTTGACGTGTTTCATGGTGGGTATTCTACCATATTCCCCCCCAACGCGCAAGTGCTGTTTTCTCTGGATTATCACCAAACTATAAAAAGACAAGGGCCAGACTTTCGTCTGGCCCCGTACATAACCATAATGCTATGGTTCTAGCCTTGCGACTCCTGTGCGGCGAGGTCGGCTTCCTTCATCGCCTCGCGGCGGGAGAGCTTGATGCGGCCGCGGTCGTCAACGCTCAGGCACTTCACGAGCATCTTGTCGCCGACCTTGCAGACGGCTTCGACGTTCGGAACGCGCTTATCGCTGAGTTCGGAGATGTGGCAGAGACCGTCGATGCCGGGAAGGATCTGCACAAACGCGCCGAACTCCTTGATGCCAGTAACGGTGCCTTCGTAGATCTTGCCGGGCTCGGCTTCCGCCGTGACCGCCATGACCTCCTTCTTGGCCGCCTCCATCATGTCGCCGAGCGTGGCGAAGATGGAGACGATTCCGAAGTCGCCCTCCTCTTCGATGTCGATCTGGGCGCCGGTACGCTCGCAGATGCCGCGAATCGTCTCGCCGCCCTTGCCGATGAGCGCGCCGATCTTGTCGGCCGGAATCTTCATCACTTCCATGCGAGGCGCGTAGGGGCTGAGCTGCTCGCGCGGCGCGGGGATCACGCCTTCCATGAAGTCGATGATCTTCAGGCGCGCGTCGTGAGCCGCCTTGATGGCGCCTTCCACGAGGTCCCACGTGAGGCCGCGAAGCTTCAGGTCAACCTGGAAGCCCGTGATGCCCTTCTTCGTGCCGCCCACCTTGAAGTCCATGTCGCCGCAGTGGTCCTCGGCGCCGAGGATATCCGTGACGAGCACCTTCTGGGACTGGTCGGCGTTGGTGAAGAGGCCGATCGAGATGCCGGCCACCGTGCGCTTGAGGGGCACGCCAGCGTCCATGAGGGCGAGGCAGCCGTTGCAGATGGACGCCATCGACGAGGAGCCGTTGGAGCCCATGATCTCGCTGACGACGCGGATCGAATACGGGAAG